>CAYVPO010000206.1:2339-5979 GCA_964453825.1 uncultured Holophagales bacterium | reverse complement strand
CGACGTCCGCCCGAGCCGAGACCTCCGGCAGCGAGCGCGGCCCACGGCGCGAGGAGCGGAACCGCGGGGACGAGCAGGCGGGGTCCCCACCCCCCGACGCCGTGCCAGGCCCACCAGGCGGCGGCCGTGACGAGCAGGGAGGCGAACGCGATCGCGGAACCGGCGGCGGCGAGGCGGATCGGCGCGTCTCCGCGCCGAAGGAGTGTCCGCGAAAGGACCGCCGCGGCGAGAAGCACGGCCGGGAAGAAGAGGACGAGGCCGCGATTCGGCCCGACGAGGAGGCGCCAGAGCCCCTCGAGGAGCGGGTGCGTGAAGCCCTCGCCCTCGTAGCCGGCGAAGAGGCGGCCGAAGCGGTGCAGCTCGAAGGCGGCCCACGCGGCGACGGGGAGGACGGCGCCAGCCGCGGCGGCGGCGAGCCGCCTTCCGCGGAGCGTGGATGCCGCGAGGAGGGGGAGGAGGAGGGCGGGCGCCACGACGGCGAGGCTCGATTTGACGAGCATCGCCGCCCCGGCGGCCAGGCCGGCCGCGAACGCGCGGTTTCGCGAGACTCGCGGGTCGTCCTCGCGGGCGGCGCCGAGCGCGAAAAGGAGAGCGCCCGCGAGGGCGGCCGCCTGGAGGGCCTCGGAGAAGTCGGAGGTCGCGTAGGCGCCGAGCGGACCGCCGAGGGAGGCGAGGAGGACGGCGAGGCCCTGGAGAGAGGTCGAGGCACCGGCGAGCCGGGCGATCCCGCCCGCGGCGGCGGCCGCGAGGAGGACGCCCGCGAGCGGCGCGAGAAGAAAGAGCGGCTGGGAGGAGCCGGGGCCGAAGGCGCTCTCCACGGCGGGCGCGGCGGCCGCGGCCGGGAGCTGGGCGAGGCTCGCCCCCATCCCGTAGCGCGAGACGGCGTCGGCCTCCCGCGCGAAGGCGCGCGGGGCCCCTTTGCCGATCCCGAGCTCGCCCGTCTCGACGATCGCGACGGCCGTGCCGATCGTCTGCCGGCCGTCGGAGACCTTCCCTGCGTGCCGGTCGTCGGCCGTCAGGAGAAGCGCCGCGGCGACGGCGAGGAGCGCTCCGCGGGCGGGACGCGGCAGGGCGGGAGCGGGCCGGGACGGCACGGCGGGAGGGTACCGCAACGACGCGGCGCGGCGGGGCGGAGGGGGAGCCCGTCGGGAACGGAGGGCACGTGGATAATCCGTCCGAATGAACGCCTCCGCCCCGGACGACGCCTCCCGATCCGCCGAGACCCTCTCCGGCGCGACCCGCCTCGTGGCGAGCCCCTACCTCCACTTCGACGGCTGGCAGGTCGTCAACCCCCTCACGAACGTGACGCTGACCCCGGGCGACCCTCTCTTCGCCCCGCTCCACGAGCTCCGGGCCTCTCGCCCCGTCGACGGCGCGATCGGGCGGGAGCTGCGCGACGGGCTCTGGGCGATCCCCGACGGCACCGACCTTTCGACGCGGTTTCGCCTGAAGGTCGTGTCTCTCGAGGCCCACTCCGTCTGCAATCAGGCGTGCTTCTTCTGCCCGGTCTCGGTCGCCCCCCGCGAGAAGAGCTTCATGCCGACGGAGCTCTACGAGCGGATCGTCGCGGAGCTCTCCGCCTTCCGCGACACGATCGAGGGCGTCTGCATGAACAACTACAACGAGCCGACGGTCGACCGCCGGTTCGTCCAGCAGGTGGCGACGATCAAAGCGGCGGGCCTTCCGCCGGCCGTCCTCTCGAACGGCTCCGGCCTGACGCCGGACCGGGTCGACGCGCTCCTCGGACTCGGCGGCCTGCGCTACCTCTCGGTGAACATCTCGACGCTCGAGAAGGACCGCTACGCCCGGGATCGGGGCGTCGACCAGCTCGAGACCGTCGTCCGAAACCTCGACTACATGAAGGACAAGCCGGTCGCGCAGGAGATGGACCTCGTCGTCCTCGGAGGGGGGGACGAACCGCACCAGAAGGCCCACCGCGAGATCACGGAGCGTTACGGCGGGAGCCGGTTCAACGTCCGGCCGTTCGAGGCGCGGGACCGCGCGGGGTGGCTGCCGAACGGCGTCCGGCCCGCCGAGAAGCACCGGAAGCTCCGGGGATGCGACAACGTCGGCTCGCGGCCGCTCGAGCACCTCCACGTCACGGCGGAGGGGAAGTGCATCTTCTGCTGCGAGGACTACGACGAGAAGCTCGTCGTGGGCGACCTGAAGACGCAGAGCGTCCGGGAGGTCCTGGAGGGGCCGGCCCTCGCCCTCCTTCGGCGGTGGTCCTACGGAGTCGAGGAGGCCCCGGACGACTTCATCTGCCGCTCGTGCATCGCCGCCCGGACCGAAGTTGAGTGAGGCCGCCTTCTCCTTCGAGAACCTTTCGAAGGTCTACCGTCTCTACGCGTCCCCCCGGGACCGCCTCCTCGAGGCAATCACCGGGCGTCCCAGGCACACTCCGGTCCACGCCCTGCGGTGCGTCTCCGCGACCGTTCCCCGTGGCTCGGTCCTCGGCGTCATCGGCGAGAACGGCTCGGGAAAGTCGACGCTTTTGAAGATCCTCGCGGGGACGACGGAGCCGACCGCCGGGACGGTCCACCTCCCCGGGCGCGTCGCCGCGATCCTCGAGCTCGGCTCCTCGTTCCACCCCGAGGTGACCGGGCGTCGGAACGCGGTCCTGCAAGCCGCCCTCGCCGGCCTCACGAAGGCCGAGATCGCGGCGGCCCTCCCCGAGATCGAGTCCTTCGCGGAGCTCGGAGACTTCTTCGACCGGCCGGTGAGGACGTACTCCTCGGGGATGACGATGCGGCTGGCGTTCGCCGTCGCGACGGCGGTCCTCCCCGACGTCGTCATCCTCGACGAGGCGCTCGCCGTGGGCGACGGGCGGTTCCAGAAGAAGTGCGTCGACCGCCTCCACGACCTCCGGTCGCGCGGCCGGACGATCTTTCTCTGCAGTCACGCCCTCTACTACGTATCCACGCTCTGCGAGACGGCGATCTGGCTCCGGAACGGGGAGGTCGCCGCCCACGGCGAGGCCCAGAAGGTCGTCCTCGCCTACGAGGAGTACCTCGCGCGGAAGGAGCAGGAGCGCACCGTGGCGGCGCCTGCGGCGCTCCTCGACTCGCTCGGCCGGTTCACGTCGATCCGGCTCCTCGACGGGGCCGGGAAGGAGACGGCGGTCTTCGCGCCGGGAGACCCCTGGGCGCTGGAGCTCGCGTTCGAGGGGGATACGCCGGCCCGCCCCCTCCACGTCCACGTCGCGATCGTCACGCCGGACCAGGTCACCTGCTTCGTCGCCGACTCGAAGGTTTCCGGGACGGGTCCGTTCGTAGGGAAGGCGCGCCACGAGATCCGGCTGTCGGTCGAAAGCCTGCCGCTCGCGAAGGGGGAGTTCATCCTCGTCATCTTCCTCGGCGACGAGAAGGGCCTCGCCCTGTACGACGCAAGGAGCGACGTTCGCTTCCGCGTCGAGTCGGACCGCTGGACGAGCGGCTTCATGACGGTCCCGGTCGGCTGGGAGACGCTCGGATGAAGGTCGTTTACCTCCTCAACGGCACCGCCCTCTGCGGCGGGGTGAAGGTCGTCTACCAGCACGTCGCGATCCTGCGCCGGCTCGGGGTCGACGCCGAGGTCGTCAGCACGACGCCGCCGAGCGACTGGGCCCCGGAGTCGTGGGCGTTCTACCGGCAGGTCCCCG
>CAYVPO010000206.1:0-2239 GCA_964453825.1 uncultured Holophagales bacterium | reverse complement strand
TCGGTCCTGACCGACATCGGGGCCTTCCGCGGCATCGACCCGGACTCTCGCGCCTCGATCCGGATCCCGGTCTTCGACACCGGAGCCCTCCAGGCGGCGGTGCGCCGCCTCGCCGGCGACCCCGGGCTGTGCGCGCGGCTCGGGAGCGAGGGGCGCCGAATCGCCCGCAGCTACAACGCGGAAAGGACGGGAGAGGCTCTCCTGGCCGCGTTCGGGGTTCCGGACGCCGCCGCGGGCGCCGGTCTCCGCCGCACGGCGCGGAGAGCGGTCCGGGCGGTGGTCTCGCTCGGCAGGCGAGTCGACGAGTGACGTTCCGAACCGGGGTGGGGGACGAGGTGCGCGAGGAAACGCCGTCCGCCGCGGAGGGGTGCGCGGCGGGTCTCCGCGCCGGACGCTGGGGTACCATCCGGGTCGAATGAGACGGAGACGCACGGACCGGTCCCGCGGGAGGCGCCCGTGGCCGACGTGAAGACGACCTGCGAGACGGTGGTCTTCTGCTCCTCGGCGGGGCACTGCCAGCTCGACTGCGACTACTGCATCATCCATCCCGTCGTCAAACGGGAGCCCTCGCTCGTCTACGAGGACCTCCGCTTCTTCCTCGACGAGGTCGGGACGCGGACGTTCTTCATTTTCTCCGGCAAGGGGGACTTCTTCGCCGGCTATCCGAAGCGGGACCGCTTCCTCGACCGGCTCCTCGACCACGACGTCGAGGTGGCGCTCGACGTCAACGGCGTCCTCCTGAACGAGTACCCGGAGCTCTCCGAGGAGAAGCTCGCGAAGGTCCGGGCGATCAACCTGACGCTCCACTACAGGCAGGTGAAGGACAAGCGGGTCGAGAAGGCCTGGGAGGCGAACGCGCGGACGATCCTCGAAAGGCACCGCGGGGAGCTGATCCTCGGGACGATCCTCTCGCCGCTCCTCTCCGACCTCTGGGACGAGGGCCTCGCGTACTACCGCGACACGGTCTTCGCGGCGACCGGCCGGAAGATCTGGGCGATCCGGGACTGCGACCGGCCGTTCGACCCGGCGCAGGAGGAGCTCTTCGCGAGCCTCCTCGAGCGCTACTCCGGCATCGTCGAGAAGGAGCACAAGGACGATTTCTCCGCCCCGTTCGCCGGGAAGGAGGCGGTCCTCTGCCCGGCCGGACGCGACTACTTCCGAATCTGGAACGACGGGCGCGTGCAGGGCTGCCCCTGGATCCCCGGCCTCGCGGACCTCGGGAACGTGAAGGAGCGCCGGCTCGCGAGGCGGAGCGCGCCCTTCCGCTGCACGACGCCGCGCTTCTGCGACTGCTACGACATCCACCAGCTGGGGAAGATGGGCTACGAGGAGGCCTCCGAGGGGCTCCCCGTCCTCCCGTCCGGGGCAGAGAGGTGAGCGACGCGGTGCCTGCGGGCGCGGAGCTCGAGGTCCGCGCGCTCTTCCGGGACGGGGCGGCGGAGGCCCACGCCGAACGGCGCGCGCGGCTCGCCTCCGACGACCCGGACCTCTGGGAGGGGATCGCCTTCCCGGTCGAGTTCGCCCTCGAGCTGGCGGCCGTCTGCAACCTCGCGTGCGTCATGTGCCCCGTGCCGACGACGAGCCGGAAGCGGCGCCTCATGGACGAGCCGCTCTTCCGGAAGGCCGTCGACGAGGTCGCCTCCGAGACCGGCTTCGTCCTCTTCCCGCAGGGCTTCGGCGAGCCCCTGCTCCACCCGAAGTGGGCGGAGCTCCTCGCCCACGCGAAGGCGAAGGGGATCGGGCCGATCGTCGTCCTGACGAACGGGACGCTCCTCGACGATCGGAACGTGGCGCGGCTGCTCGACCTCGACCTCGACGCGGTCGTCGTCTCCATCGACGGCGTCGAGCCTGAGACCTACGCGGCCGTCCGGGTCGGAGGGGACCTCGGCGTCGTCGAGGCGAACGTCCGACGGTTCCTGGCCGCCCGCGGTGCGGCGCCGCGCCCGCGCCTCGTCCTCCGGATCATCCGGATGAAGGAGACCGCGGCCCAGATCACCGCGTTCTTCGATCGGTGGCGGCCGCTCCTCGGGCCGGCCGACGAGATCGCGATCAACGAGTTCAACGACTGGGCGGGGAAGGTCGAGGACCGGAGCGACGACTCCCGTCCGCAGCCGGCCGCCGCTCCGGCGCGCCGTCCTCCGTGCCGGATGCTCTGGATGAACCTCTCCGTCCACGCAGACGGGAAGGTCTCCGCGTGCTGCCACGACAGCGAGGACGAGCTGATCGTCGGCGACCTCGC
>CAYVPO010000205.1:0-6014 GCA_964453825.1 uncultured Holophagales bacterium | reverse complement strand
GACCAGCTCGCGGAGCTCCTACGCGGTCTCCCGCCGGAGCGCGTCGACCTCCTCCTCCGCCCGAGTGAGCGCCTCACCGTCTACCTCACGCCGCAGCAGAAGGACGACATCCGGGCCGCGGCCGAGCATTACGGGCTCACGCTCTCCGGCTTCGCCGTCCGGGTCCTCGACGCCGTCGCGACCGCTCACCGGGAGCGGGTCCGGAAGTGAAGGCGTCGCCCGGCCTCCGGCAGCTCCCGGACGGGAGATGGCGCTTCCGGATGTATACGGCCGGGACGAAGGAAGGGCCTCGCGTTCAAGTCACGTTGCCGCTCGGGACGACGAGGACGGAGGCCGAGGCAATCTACCGCGCCGACGTGGCCAAGGCCGCGGCGAGGCGCGGGAGGCCGATCCCGCGGCGCCTGACGTTCAAGGATGCGGCGGCGGAGTATCTCGGGATTCAACGCGGCCGGCTCGCGCCCGCGACGCTCACGAACGTCGAGAGCATCGTCTCTCGTCTCGTCCCGTTGTTCGGAGATCGGCGCGTCGAGGACTTCCGGCCTTCCGATGTCGTCGGCTACCAGACTGCGCGGCTCGCCGACGGAGTGATGCCGTCAAGCGTCAACCTCGAGGTGATCTACCTCCTCGCGATCGTCCGGAAGGTCCTCGCCCTCGGATGGATCGACCGCGACCCGCTCCCGCGCGGATCGTTCGACCGGCTCTCGACACCGGCGCCGGAGACCGTCTTTTTCACGGGCGAGGAATGGGCCGCCTTCATGCGGAAGCTCGAGGAGCTGCAACCCGACGCCGTCCCGGCCTTCCGGGCGCTCCTCCTGACCGCTTGCCGGATCGGCGAGCTTTCGGGCCTGACCTGGGGATCGTTCGACCTCGACGCCGGGCGCGTGACGATCGCGCAACCGAAGCGCCGCGGCCGGGTGAAGACGCTCCCGCTCGCGGGCGAGCTTCGGGAGCTTCTCGAGGCGCTCCCTCGCGGGACGCCGGCCGCTCCCGTCTTCCTCCGAGGGGACGGCTCGCCCTGGGCCGGGAGTCAGCTACAGCGACTCTTCTACCGGGTCCGGGACGCGGCTCGCCTCCGGAAGGCGCTTCACCCGCATTCGATCCGGCATACGGCCGCGAGCTGGGCCGTGCAGTCCGGAGTCCCGCTCCTCGAGGTGAAGGAGACTCTCGGCCACGCGAACATTGCTCAGACGACCCGTTACGCGCACCTCGAGACGGAGCACCTCAGAGGTGCCGTCGAGGCCGTTTCGACTGTGGAAAAAGCTGGCCGGCGCCACCGCGGCGCCACCGACAGGGGCTAAACCGTGACGCTGCAACGCAACGGCACATTTCACCCAAAACTGGCGGTGCGGCTCAGTACCTGGGCACGCTCGGGTCGATTCGGCTCGACCAGGCGAGGATCCCTCCCTCGAGGTTCACGGCTCCGGGAACGCCGCTCTTCCGGAGGTACTGGACGACGGTGGCGCTCCGCTGGCCGCTCCGGCAGGCGACGACGACGGTCCCGTCGCGCGGCACCTCGTCGAGATGCTGCGGCACCTCGCGCATCGGGACGTGGTGAACCGGGAACGGGAAGGACGCCGTCTGGAGCTCGAGCGGCTCGCGGACGTCCAGGACGAACGGCGGCTCCCCGGCGTCGAGAAGCGCCTTGAGCTCTTCGACCGTCATCGCGTTTCCTCCGCTTCCCGGATCGTCCCGTGCGGCTGGCGTGCCGTCACAGCGCGGGGAGGAGCGTCTTCACCTCGAGCGGCGGAAGCTCGGGCAGCCTCTCGCCCCACTCCTTCAGGACCTTCCACGGATAGAGCCCGTCGCTGTGCCCGTCCTTCCAGAAGAGCTGCAGCGCGTAGCCGCCGACCGGGCTCGTCGCGGCGACCTCGAACGAAGCGCTGGTATAGGGCTTCTGGGGGGGCTTCGCGAGACGCCCGAAGAGGTCGCGCTCGCCGGCGCAGCCCGCGCACGGGCAGAGGCGGCGGAGCGCCTTCAGGGGGAGGTAGGTCTCGGAGCCGTCCGGCCAGGAGACGGCGAGCTCGTCGCCGATGACGAGGACGTTCGCGGGAGGCGGGGCCATGTCCGGATCGTACCCCGCCTCCCGCGCCACGCGTCCCGTCAGGGGAACGTGAACGTGCAGGCCTGGACCTCCGCGCCGGGAGCGACGTCGAGGAGGCCCGCGCACTTGCTCCCCGAGGTCGCCTGGACCGAGTAGCTGAACCGCGCGGTCGACGGGCTTCCCGCGCACGTCGCGGCGTGCTTCACATAGAGCGTGTAGGTCCCGAACGGGAGCCGGTTCCCCTCGTAGACGACGCTCTCGGTCCGGTTCCCCGCGCCGCAGGCGGCCGGCAGCTTCCGTCCGCCCTGCTGTGTCGCCACGTCGATCCCTCCCGGGCCAGCGATCCGCACGTCGAGGTCCGCGTCGCCCGACCAGCTCGCGAGGCCGGTCAGGTACTGCGGCGTCCCCTGGGCGTCGACGCGGATCGTGGCGACGGAAGCGTTCGTCGCCGAACCGCCCTTCCCGTCCGTCACGGTGAGCGAGACCGGGAACGTCCCGGCGGACTGGTACGTGAACGTCGCAGTCGAGCCTGTGGCCGAGCCGGGGCCGAAGTTCCAGGCGTAGGTGAGAGGGTCGTTGTCGGGGTCGGAGGCCGTCGCGGTGGCCGTCACCTGGAGCGGGACGGAGCCGTAGAGCGGCGTCACGCTCGCGGAGCCGATCGTCGGCGCGGTGTTCTTCTCGTCCTTGTTCTGGGCCGCTGCGACGGCGACTCCGGCCACGACGACGCCGGCTCCGATCCCGAAGACCGCCCCGGCGGAAAGGCCGCCGGCCTTCGCCGCGGCCGCTCCGGCCGCAGCGCCCGTCCCCGAGGAGAGCGCGCTCGAGAGGGAGACGACGGCGCCGGTCACGAGGATGACCTTCGCGATGTCGTCCTTGTTGAAGCCGGGCGGGACCGGCTCCTGCCCCGCGCGCGTCAGCCCCACGGTGAGCCCCTCGCGCGGCGAGGCGCTCGTGACGACCGCGGTCGCCGTCCGCTCGTCCCGGCAGACGGTCTTGTCCGTGACGGGGGGCGCGTAGGCCGGCGTCGTCTTCGGCAGGCTCGCGAGGTCGAGCGCCTGGAGGTAGTAGTCGATCCCGGGGATGCCGGGGAGCGGGCGCGGCAGCTCGCCGACGAGGTCCTCGGGCGCCCGCGCCTTCATCAGGACGTAGTAGTAGTCCTCGGTCCCCGAGGCGCGGAAGTAGACGAAGCCCTGGTCCAGCTCCTTGCCCGGCAGGACGCGGGCGTCGACGAGCGGCCTCGCCTCCGTGGAGAGGCACTTCAGCGGGTCGTGGGCGATCGAGAGCCGGGGGCTCTCTCCGGGAACGGCCCTCTTCACGACCGGGTCGGTCTCCGGCGCTGGCGCGGCGAAGGCGCCGGTCGCGAGCGTCGCGGCCAGGACGATCACGAACGCCTGTCGGAGCGGCAGCGGGAGCTCGGGGAGCGCGGCCTTCTGCTTCACGGGCGGACCTCCTCGGTTCGGCCGGAAGCCCGTCGGGCGCGTCTCGCCGACGCGCGAAGAGACGGACCCCCGGCGGGTGTATCCGGTGCGAATCGGTTCTATCAGTTGAAGGCGACTATACCGCCGACCCGCCGCGGCGGGTCGGTGCGCCCGATCACGGGCAGGGACCGATCTCGAGGGTCCGCGACCAGGAGTCGCCCGAGCCGTCCGTGACCTTGATCGTCTTGATGTACGAGGCGCCGAGGGGCCCCTGGAACGCCCAGAGCGGCTCCTTCCTTCCGACGCGGACCTTCGCCGGCGGCGGCGGGGAGGTGACCGGGCGGAAGTTCGTGACGCTCATCCCGACGTTCTCCTCGACGTGGTCGAGCGCGACGTCGCGCTCCGCCTCGTTCGCGAAGTACGCCTCGATCGTGACGAGCTGTCCCGGCAGCGGCCGCTTCGGCCGGACCTCGAACTCGATCTGGAAGAGGCCGGAGTCGGGCTTCGCCGCCCGGGTCTGAGGTCCGCTCTCGACGCCGAACCCCGGGGCGTAACCGCGGGTCTTGCCCTGGGCGAAGCTCGTCGGGCCCAACTGGACGCAGAGGCCTTCCCCCGCGGTCGCCGCCGGAGTCGGCCTCTCCACGGCGATCCGGGCCGTGGGGCGCGGGGTCGGGACCTTCACGACGATCGGCTTCGTCGGCTCGACGCGGGGCGTCGGCAGCGGCGGAGCTTCCGTCGGGACGACGGTCGGCTGGGGGAACGGCGTCGCTGGCGGGAAGACCGCCGTCGGCGTCGGGAGCGGGAGGCCGGGTGTCGGGACGGCGGTCGGTTGCGGGAGCGGAGGCGTCGGGACGGGCCGCCCGAGGCCGGGAATCAGCCCGCTCCTGTAGAGGAGCGTCCCGCCGAGGCCGACGACGAGGAGACCGGCGACCGCGACGGCGATCGGGAGGACCGGCGAGCGCGCCGGGGCCGCGGGGCGCGCGGGAGGGCGGGGCGGCCCGCGTCGCGCGACGCCCGGAGCGGGAGTCTCGGCGACGGAGGGCGGGGGGACCGGCGCCGGGATCTGCGCCGTCGCCTTCGTCCGCTCCGGGACGCCGGGAGGCATCGAGATGCCGTGCGCCTCGGCGTGCGCCCGCTCGGCGGCCACCCGGGCCTCCGAGGTGTCGAGGGCGACCGTCCCCTCGTCCAGCGAGAGCTCGCCCGCCATCCCGGCCGAGAGGGCGGCGGCCTGACGGAGGGCCGCGTCGCGCAGCTCCGCCATCGTCTGGAAGCGCGCCTCGGGCTTCTTGTTGAGCGCCTTCAGGACCAGGCCGCGCGTCACGAGGGAGATCCCCTTGTTCATGTCGCGCGGGTCGGGCGGCTCCTGCTGCACCTGCATGAACAGGACGGCGTGGCTCGACTCGGCGACGAACGGGACGCGCCCCGTCAGCATCCGGAAGAGGACGACCCCGAGCGCGTAGACGTCGCTCCGGCGGTCGACCTTCTGCCCCATCGCCTGCTCCGGCGACATGTAGTTCGGCGAGCCGACGAGGAAGCCGGTGCGGGTCGTCCCTCCCTCGCGGTCGATCAGGTAGGCGAGGCCGAAGTCGGCGACCTTGATCCGCCCCTCCGACGTCATCAGGACGTTCGCCGGCTTGACGTCGCGGTGGACGATTCCCTTCTCGTGGGCGTAGTGGAGGGCGTCGGCGATCTCCGCGACGATCTTCAGGCAGCGCGACTCGGTGAGGACCTCCTTCGAGATGAGGCTGTCGAGGCTCTCGCCGTCGACGAACTCCATCACGAGGTAGATGAGGTTCTCCTCCTCCTCGATGTCGTAGACCTGGACGATGTTCGGGTGGTTCAGCTTCGCGACCGACTTCGCCTCGAGGCGGAAGCGGCGGACGCCGTCCGGGTCGCCGATCAGGTCCGACGACAGGAGCTTGATGGCGACGGTCCGCTCGAGGGACGGCTGGTGGGCGCGGTAGACCACGCCCATCCCGCCCCGGCCGAGCTCGGCCTCGATGAGATACTTTCCGAGCTGCTTCCTCATTGCTCGCCCTTGAACCCGATGACTGAGTGTACGTCAGCCGCCGCGCCGTCCCTGCCCTCTCCCCCGCCCCCGGGCGAGGAGGCATGGGGACGCGCCGCCGAGGCCGCGGTCGAGGCGCTCCGGCTCGACCCGCAGCGGACGCGGGCCGGGCTCCTCTGCGTCGCCGCCGGGGCGGCCGTCCTCGTCGCGCTCGTCTCGATCGTGCAGGGAGGCCGCCGCGAGCTCCTGCGCTCCGTCGAGGCCGCCGGCCCCTCGAACGTCTTCGTCCGCGCCGAGCGCGGCGCGCCGACGCCGCTCACCACGGCCGGCCTTCTCGCCGCCCGGGCCCGCTTCCCCGGCCTGCGCGAAGCCGCCGGCGTCCGCGTCGTCCCGGCCGCCGTGCGCGGCGGGACTCTCGAGCTGCCGGCGACGGTCTACGGCGTCGGGCCCGAGACGCTCGGGCTCTTCGGGCTCCGGAGGGCCAGCGGCCGCCTCCTCGGCCCGCACGACGCCCGCTCCCGCTCGCGCACCGCCCTCCTCGGCGCCC
>CAYVPO010000204.1:0-6074 GCA_964453825.1 uncultured Holophagales bacterium | reverse complement strand
GTCGAGGGCGTGCTGGACGTAGCAGGCGATCGCCGGCTCGCAGACGTGCCCGTCGCGGTGGACGCCGGCGTTCATGAGGACCCGGACATCGGCCGGGCGGTACTTCGACGCCGCGAGGCACCTCTTCCCGGCCTCGACCGTGTGCTTCAGCGCGCCCCACCGGAGGAGGCCGCGCCGGGGCGGGCTCACCCCGACGCTCTCGATCCGCGCGCGCCTCACGCCGGCGCTCCGTTCGCGCGGGAGCGGTAGCGGTCGGGGAGGTCGTCGAACGTGAAGGTCGCGTGGGAGATGACGATCCCGGAGGCGCCGCTCACGAGGACGACGTTCGCCCCGGAGCGGATCGTCCCGCGGAGGATGAAGTCGTGGAGGGCGAGGATGTGGCTCGCGGTCGTCGTGTTGCCGAAGGTCTCCGCGTGAGAGAGGAAGACGTCGGGGAGCTCGCACCCCATGTAGCGCGAGATGGCTCGGATTCCCTGCCGGATCGCGCGCGTGGAGACCTGGTGGGGGATGACGTGGTGGACGTCGCTCCAGTCCCAGCCCGTCGCGTCGAGCGCCTGCTTGAGGTAGGCGGGGAAGTTCCGGTTCCCCTCGATCTGGAGGCCGCGCGCCTTCGTGACGAGGATGCCCCCGCTCCCGCGGGAGGAGGGTTTCGACCAGCAGTAGTGGTCGTGGCGCGCCCCGGAGACGAGGTCGAGCCAGTGGAAGCCGACCGCCTCGTCGGGAGAGGCGTCGACGATCACGGCCGCGCCGCAGTCGCCGAGGGTCAGCGCGGCGAGCTGCCCGTCGAGGCTGTGGCGCACCTCGCGCGCCGCCGTCCGGGCGAGGGGCATGTTCTGCTCGCCGCTCACGACCATCCCGCATCGGATCGCGCCCGAGCGGATGAGCCCCTGGAGGACCCAGATGCCGTTCAGGAGGCCGGCGCAGGCGTTCACGACGTCGAAGACGAGCGCCTTCTTCGCGCCGACGGCCCGGCGGACGAGGACCGCCGTCGCCGGCTCGAACGTGAACTCGTCGGGCCGGTTGTGCTTCGAGATGCTCGTGCAGACGATCGCGTCGAGCTCCTCCGGCGCGTAGCGCGACATCGCGAGGGCGCGGCGCGCGGCGCCGACCGCCAGGTCGCCAGCGTACTCGTCGACGGCGACGCGCCGCGTGACGATGCCCGTGATCCGCTCGAGGTCGAGGCGGGGACGCCGCCGGCAGGAGGCCATCAGCTCCTCGGTCGTCACCACCTTCTCGGGGAGACGTACCCCGAGGCTCTCGATCCTGATCTTTCGGGTCATCCCTCGCCCATCGGTGATGGTACCGCGGGACGCCTCGCCGTCAGCGGAAGAGCTCCGCGACCCCCTCGCGGAAGGAGACGGCGGGCTCATACCCGAGGCTATGGCGCGCCTTCGCGAGGTCGTAGCGGGCGTGGCACGCCACGAAGCGGGCCCCGTAGCGCGTGAGGGACGGCGGGCGGCGGAGACGAGCCGCCCGGGCCGTCCCTTCGACGAGCGCGGCGACGGCGAGGACGACGGGGAAGGGGATCGAGAGGCGGGGGCGGGGGACGCCGAGGGCGTCGGCGATGCCGTCGATCGCCTCGCGCGCGGTGATCTCCTCGCCGTCGGTCAGGTGGAAGACCTCGCCGGCGGCGGCGGGGACGGAGCCCGCGAGGAGGAGGCCGCGGACGAGGTTCTCGACGTGGACGAGGCCGACGAGGTTTCGCCCGCCGCCGACGTACGGCATCGCCCCGCGCCGGAGGAGACGGACGATTCTCGGGACGACGTTCGGGTCGCCCGGGCCCCAGATCGCCCCGGGCCGGAGGACCGTCGTCTCGAGGCCCCCGATCCCGTGTGCCTCGCGGACGAGCGTCTCCCCTTCGAGCTTGCTCTCCGTGTAGAAGTCGCCCCGGGCGGGGCGCGCGGGGGGCGTCTGCTCGTCGACGAGGCGGCCGTCCCGCGGGAGACCGAGGACGGTGAGGGAGCTCAGGTGGACGAGGCGCGCGACGCCGGCAACCCGGCAGACGGCGACGAGGTTTCGGGTTCCCTCGACGTTCGCGGCGAGGAACGCCTCTCGCGGCCCCCAGTCGGAGACGCGCGCGGCGGCGTGGAAGACGAGGCGGGTTCCCTCCGCGGCGCGGACGAGCGCGGTGGGGTCGCCCAGGTCGCCGCGGACGACCTCGACCCCGGGACGTTCGAGCGCCTCGAGGCCGGCCGCGTGGCGCGTGAGGGCCCGGACGCGGTGTCCGCGGTCCGCCAGCGCGGAGACGAGGCGGCTCCCGACGAACCCGGTCGCGCCGGTGACGAGGACGACGGGGCCGTCGCTGCTCGCGCCGGCCGCGCCGGCGTTCGGATCCGCCTCGTCCACCGGCCGACTCTACCCTCTCGCCGCAGGAGACGGGCCGGTCACATCTCCGTCTGTTCCGTCCTCGCGATGATCTCGTCCTTGAGCGCGTCCGAAAGGTCGCAGAAGTAGTCGCTGTAGCCGGCCACGCGGACGATGAGGTCGCGGTGCGACTCGGGATCGGCCTTCGCGGCCTCGAGCGTCTCGCGGGAGACGACGTTGAACTGGACGTGGTGCCCGTCGGAGCGGAAGTAGCTCCGCACGAGGTGGGCGAGGCGGGAGACGCCCTCCTCCCCCTCGAGGACCGAGGGCGAGAACTTCATGTTCAGGAGCGTCCCGCCCGTCTTCACGTGGTCCATCTTCCCGGCCGAGCGGAAGACGGCCGTGGGGCCCTTCCGGTCGGCCCCCTGCACCGGCGAGATCCCTTCGGAGAGGGGCTTGCCGGCGCGGCGGCCGTCGGGGGTCGCGCCGCAGACCTCGCCGAAGTAGACGTGGCAGGTCGTGGGGAGCATCTCGAGGCGGTAGGTCCCGCCGCGGGCCGAGGGGCGGCCGTCGATTGCCGCAAAGGCCGTCCGGAAGACGCGGACCATCAGGTCGTCGGCCGCGTCGTCGTCGTTGCCGTACTTCGGCATCCGGTGGACGAGGCGCTGGCGGAGCGGCTCGCTCCCGGCGAAGTCGGCGTCGAGGGACGCGACGAGGCCGGGGAGGTCGAGCCCCTTCTTCTCGTAGACGAGGCGACGGATCGCCGCGAGGGCATCGGTCACGGTGCCGATGCCGACCGCCTGGATGAACGTGTTGTTGTAGCGGGCGCCGCCGGCGTTGTAGTCGCGCCCCTTCGCGATGCAGTCGTCCGTGAGGACCGAGAGGAACGGCGCGGGCATCCGGGTCGCGTAGAGCCTCTCGATGACCTGGTTGCCGCGGACCTTCAGGTCGACGAGGTGCTTCAGCTGCTTCTCGAAGGCGGCGTAAAGGTCGTCGAACGTCGCGAACGAAGAGGCCGCCCCCGTCGCCGGGCCGAGGCGGACGCCGGTCCGCGGGTCGACGCCGTCGTGGAGCGCGAGCTCGAGGACCTTCGCGAGGTTGAAGTATCCGGTCAGGATGTAGGCCTCCTTTCCGAAGGCCCCCACCTCCACGCAGCCGCTGCAGCCGCCGGCACGCGCGTCCTCGAGCGTCTTCCCCTGGCGCAGCTGCTCCTCGACGACCGCGTCGGCGTTGAAGATCGACGGGAATCCGTACCCCTTCCGGACGACCCGGAGAACGTGCTTCAGCACCGTCTCGGGCGTCTTCCGCGAGACCTGGACGTTCGAGGAGGGCTGGAGGAGGTGCATCTCGTCGATGACGTCGAGGAGGAGGTGCGTCACCTCGTTCGACCCGTCGGAGCCGTCGGCGAGGAGGCCCGCGAGGTTGACGTTCGCGAAGTCGGTGTAGGTGCCGCTCTCGGCGGCCGTCACGCCGACCTTCGGCGGCGCCGGATGGTTGTTGAACTTCACGAAGAGGCACTCGACGAGCTCGCGGGCGCCCTGCGGGGTGAGAGTCCCGTCGGCGAGACCCTGCCGGTAGAACGGCAGGAGGTGCTGGTCGAGGTGCCCGGGGCTGAAGGCGTCCCAGCCGTTCAGCTCGGTGACGACCCCGAGGTGGCAGAACCAGTACATCTGGAGCGCCTCGTGAAAGTCTCGCGGCGGCTCGGCCGGGACGCGCCGGCAGACCTCGGCGATCCTGCGGAGCTCGGCCCGCCGGGCGGGATCGGGCTCCGAGGCCGCCTTCTCGTCGGCGAGCGCGGCGTGCCTCTCCGCGAAGAGGACGAGCGCCTCGCACGCGACGTCCATCGCGAGGAGCTCTTCCTTCTTGTCGATCGCCTCCGGGTCGAGCTCGAAGTCGAGCGCGGCGAGCGCGTCCGCGACGTCGCCGCGGAACGCGTTCATTCCCTTCCGGTAGACCTTGTCGTCGAGGACGGTGTGTCCCGGCGCCCGCTGCTCCATGAACTCGGTGAAGACCCCGGCGCCGTAGGCCGCGTGCCACTCGGGCGGGAGCGCGGGAAAGATCTGGTCGCGCATCGACCGGCCGCGCCAGAAGGGGATGACCGTCTCCTCGTAGGCCGCGATCACGTCGGGACCGACCCGGTACCAGGTCTTCGGACGGGAGTCGAGGATGCGGAGGTCCTCGACGCTGTGGCAGGTCAGCTCGGGGTAGGTCGGGACGGCCTTCGGCCGCGGCCCCCGCTCGCCGACGATCAGCTCGCCGTCGCCGAGGAAGAGCGTCTTCTTCGCGCAGAGATGGTGGAAGGACTTCGCGCGGATGAGCGGGGTCGAAAGCCGACCGAGGTGGCCCGCGTAGAACTCCGTCAGGAGCAGGGCGCGCTCCGCGGAGATCGTCGGGATGGCGTCGAGGCTCTCCTGCCGGAGGCGGGCGGTACGGGAGTTCATCGGTTCATCCTCCGATCGTGGCCGGGATTCCGGCGGGGGCGAAGAGGGCGGCGAGGCTCGCCATCCGCTCGGGAGACGGGGAGTCGGCCGCGGCGAAGGCCGGCGCCTGCGGGCGCGCGAGGCGCTCGCGCTTGCCGCTCGCTGTCGAGTGGTAGGGGAGGAGCCCGACGCGTTCGATTCCGGGCGTCGTCTCCGCGAGGGCGACGGCCCGAGCGACGCTCTCGGCGTCGTCGTTCACGCCGGGGATGACGGGCAGCCGGAGCCAGATCCGCGCGCCGGCCCGGCTCACGGCGGCGAGGTTCTCGAGGATCGGCTCGAGGGGGACACCGGTCAGCTCCTGGTGCCGCTTCGGATCGAGCGTCTTGACGTCCCAGAGGAGGAGGTTCGCGAGGGAAGCCGCCGCGAGGACGGTCTCGCGCGCGGCGAAGCCGCAGGTGTCGAGAGCGACGTGGAGCCCCTCCCGCCGGCACGCCGCGAGCGCCGCGAAGAGGAACGCCGGCTGCCCGAGCGGCTCGCCGCCGGAGAACGTGACGCCGCCTCCCGATTCTTCGTAGACGGCCCGGTCGCGGAGAGCTTCCGCCACGACCTCGTCGACGGTGACCGTCCGGCCGGCGACTTCGCGCGCGGCGGAAAGGCAGGCCTCGACGCACTCACGGCACGCCGTGCAGCCGTCGCTCCCGAGCGCGGCGCCGGCCGGGAGTGGGCCTCCGGGGCGCGCGCAGGCGGCCGTGCAGCCGCCGCACGACAGGCAGCGCGCGGCGCTCCAGAGGACCTCGGGCGCGAGCGCGATCCCCTCGGGGTTGTGGCACCAGGGGCAGCGGAGCGGGCACCCCTTCAGGAAGACGGTCGTCCGGATGCCGGGCCCGTCGTGGAACGAGCCCCGCTGCACGTTGAAGATCGTCCCGACCGTCCCGCGGGGTGCACCGGACATCGCGGCTCCTCGCGCGAATCGTGCGCCGGCGGGCCCGGGGCCGTCTTGTACGATTCCCGCGGGTTCCGCCGTGCCTTCCGCACATCGCCCCCGCCGCGACCCGCCTGCGCCGCCCGACGCGCTCGACGCGCTGCTCGCGGCGGCCGGCTTCGCCCTCGACCTCTTCGACGGGCTTCCCGACGTCGTCTTCTTCGCGAAGGACGCCGAGGGGCGCTATCGGGCGGTGAACGACACGCTGGTCCGGAGGCTCGGCCGGCGGACGAAGCGGGACCTCCTCGGACGGACGGCCCGCGACCTCTTCCCCGTTCCGCTCGGCGAGCGCTACCTCGAGCAGGACCTCGAGGTCTGCCGGACGGGCCGCCCCGTCGAGGACCTCCTCGAGCTCCACCTCTACCCCG
>CAYVPO010000203.1:0-6087 GCA_964453825.1 uncultured Holophagales bacterium | reverse complement strand
GGGAGCGAGGCGTACCTCCTCGGAGAGCGCGGCCAGGGGGTCTACCTCGTCCTCGAGGCGCTCAACGTCTCGCGCGTCTGTAACTCGATCGGCGCCGTCGCGCTGACGCAGCGGGCGCTCCAGGAGGCGTGGAGCTTCGCCGAGGGGCGCGTCGCGTTCGGGAAGCCCGTCGCCGAGCAGCCGCTCTTCCTTCGCCAGGCGCGCGAGCGGCACGAGACGCTCCTCGACTCCTTCGCCCTCGCGTGGGAGGCGGTGACTCTCCTCTCGGAGGTCTGGCGCGAGACGCCGCGCTACTCCGACCGCTACCACCTCTTCCGCCTCGTCGCGCACCTCGCGAAGTACTGGACGGCCGAGGTCGCGGTCCAGTCGGCGAAGTGGGCGATGGAGGCGCACGGCGGCGCCGGCATCCTCGCGGACTACCCGGTCGAGCGGCTCTTCCGCGAGGCGATCATCCTCGGCATCTGGGAGGGGACGCCCCACCGGCAGGTCCTCGACGGCATGGAAGCCGTCGAGAAGAAGAGGGTCCACGTCCCGCTCCTCGACGGGATCGCCTCGCGCGGCGGGAACGCCGTCGCGCTCGCGATGGCCCGCGCCGAGGTGGACGACTGGCTCTCGCTCCCGGCCGAGAAGAAGGAGGCCGAGTCGGAGCGGGTCTTCTCCCGCCTCGCCGCGACCGTCGCCCGCGAGCTGCGCCGCGCGACGCTCTGAGGGCGGAAGGGAGCGGGCGACGGCGAGGGAAACCCGGTGGCGCCCGGCGGGCGATACCCGGCGGGACTCAGGCTCCCCGAGCCTCCTCGCTCTGGGCGAGCGTGGCTCGGAGCGTCGGGAGGACCGCGAGGTCCTTCGGCCGGCCGGCGGCCGTCTTCAGCTCGATGAGACGGCGCAGGGAAAGGATGCGGGTCGAGAGGCCGGGTCCGACCCGGAGCTCCTCGCTGTCCGGGAGCAGGTCGTCGTAGGAAAGCCCCGCGTCGATGACCCCGAGCGCGTCGAGCGGGCCACACGTCGTCTGCAGGAGGTTGTGCCCCGGCCCGAGGAGATGGGCCTCCTCGGGGACGAGTCCCCGGGGGTCGTGCCGATAGCGGGCCTCGATGGATCGGAGTGCCGCGAGCAGCCGGCGGACGTTCTCCGGAGTCCGCCGATGCACGACGTCGAGGTCCAGGGTCACGACGGGCGCTCCCTGGAGGATCGCGGAGATCCCCCCGACCACGATGCACTCGACCTCGTGCGCGGCGAGCACCGTCAGGGCGCGCCGGTAGTCGAAACTCATCGCGACGCCGGGCGCTGGAGCGCCCGCAGCTCCTCGATCCCGTTGGCGGACGCGCTCGCCTCGTCGAGCCGTTCGGCCGGGGTCAACTTCAGGAACATCCGGATGAGCGTCAGGTCGACGCCCTCCTCGTTGTAGGCCCCCGCTGCGATCCCGTCCGCGACGAAGGGCGCCTCGTCCTCTCGCTTCGGCTCGACCGTGTCCGCCATGCTTCTCATCATAGACAACGCCAGGATCGCGGACGCGTGGGCCCCGCTCACCGCAGGACGAGCATCCGCTCCTCGGTCATCTCGAGGAAGGCCGACGCGGGGCCTTCTCTCCCGACGCCGGAGCGCTTCACGCCGCCGTAGGGCATCGGGTCGCTGCGCCAGGTCGGGACGTCGCCCTGAATGACCGCGCCCACCTCGAGCGTCTCCCACGCCTTGCGGACCTTCGCGACGTCGCGCGTGAAGACGCCCGCCTGGAGGCCGTAGCGCGAGACGTTCGCGCGCGCGAGCGCTTCGTCGAACGTCGCGTAGGTGGAGAGCGCCGCTCCGGGACCGAAGAGCTCGTCCGAGACGACCGGCTCGCCCGTGGGGACGTCCTCGAGGAGCGTCGGCCTCACGACGGAGCCGTCGGCCGCGCCTCCCGCGAGGAGCCTCCCGCCGGCGGACCGCGCCGAGGAGAACCAGGAGAGGACGCGGTCGCGGTTCGCTGCGTCGATCATCGGGCCGCAGAGCGTCTCCGGCGCGGCCGGGTCGCCGACGGGGAACGCCTCCGCCGCCGCGACGAGGAGGTCGCGCAGCGCCGGCGCGACGTCGCGGTGGACGAGGACCCGCTGGACGCTGATGCACGACTGGCCCGCCCAGGCGAAGGCGCCGCTCGCGATCCGGCGCGCCGCGTCGGCGAGGTCGTCACAGTCGGGCTCGACGATCACGGCCGCGTTCCCGCCCAGCTCGAGGGCGACGCGCCTCTCCCACGCCTTCTGCCTCAGGCCGAAGCCGATCTCGGCGGAGCCGGTGAACGTGAGGAGGGCGAAGCGGGGGTCGGTGGCGAGCCGCTCCGCGTCGGCGGCGCGGGAGGGGACGACCGACAGCGCGCCGTCGGGGAGCCCCGCGCGCTGGAGCGAGGCGGCCAGGTGGAGGGCGGCGCTCGGCGTCTGGCTCGCGGGCTTCAGGACGACGGGGCACCCCGCGGCGACGGCGGGCCCGAGCTTGTGGGCGACGAGGTTGAGCGGGAAGTTGAACGGCGTGATCGCGAGGACCGGGCCGAGCGGGACCCGCTTCGTCAGCGCGATCCGGCCGGCGCCGCTCGCGAAGCCGCCGAGGTCGCGCGCGACGAGCTCCGGATAGCGGGCCACGTGCGCCGAGGCGAGGAGCGTGTCGGCCGCGCGGTCGACCTCGGCGCGGGCGAGGACGACGGGCTTCCCCGCCTCCTCGACGATCGCCGCGGCGACCTCTTCCTTCCGCGCGAGGAGGTCGGCGCGCGCCGCCTCGAGGATCGCGGCCCGCCGCTCCGGCGAAAGGACGGCGATCGCCCCGGCCGACCGAGTGGCGGCCTCCGCGGCGCGCTCGAGCGTCGCCGCGCCGCCGCGCGCGACCCGCGCCACGGTCGATCCGTTCCACGGCGACCGGACGACGAGCGCGTCGTCCCCGTCGCTCCAGCTCCCGGCCAGGAAGAGCTTCTGCTCCCTCATCTCCCGTTCCTCGCTCCCTCTTTCCCGCGCGCGGCGAGCCCGAAGAAGCGCTCGATCCTCGCGCGGAGGCTCCCGTGCTCCGTCTCGATCCGGTGGCGGCGCGAGTCGTCGGAGATCTCCTCGCGCGCCGTGGCGAGCTCGACCTGCCGGGCGGCGAGGACGTGCGAGAGCTGCTCGGCGAGCTCCGGGCGCGCCTCGAGGACCTCCCGGAACCGCTCCTTGCCGAGCCGCCAGCACTCCGTCTCGCCGACGGCGATCACCGTCGCCCGGCGCGGCTCGCCCGTCAGCATCCCCATCTCGCCGAAGACGTCGGGGGCCTCGATCCGGCTGACGACGCGCGGCGGCGCGTCGCCGACCGCGATCCGCACGTCCCCCGCCCCCTTCGTCAGGATGTAGAGGTCGTGCACCTGCCGCCCCTGGACGACCATCGCCTCGCCCGGTGCGAACGGCGCGCGGACGAGGCCCGGCGCGAGGCGCTCGCGCTCCTCGGCCGTGAGCGCCGAGAAGAGGGGAACGCTCCCGAGAGCGGCGAGCCGCGCCTCCCGATCCCGTTCCTCGTGACGATCGCGGTGCCCTTCCTCCTCCACGGTCACGAAGTTCGCGCTCGCCGGGATGGCGAGCGCGATGCCCGCGCGCCGGAGGGCGTACGCGACCCGCGTCCTCACCACCGAGTCGGTCGGGTCGTCGAGGAGGAGGTCGGTCAGCCAGTAGCGGACGGCGTACGACGCCCAGCTCTCGCGGAACTCCATCAGGACGACGCTCGGGGCCGGCTCGGCCGCGACGTTCGGGATCGGCTCGCGCGTCAACGCCTCGCGCACCGTCTCGAGGACGGTGACGGGCGGCGTCCGGTGGTCGACGCCGAAGAAGACCCAGCGCCGCTCGAGGGGCTCCTTCCGCCCCTTCGCCTTCCCGAGGAGGAGGAGCGGCGTCTTGACGAGGATGCTGTTCGGGACGAGGAGGACGTCGCCGTTGCGCGTCTCGATCGCCGTGTGCCTCCACCCCGTCTCCGCGACCTTTCCCGAGGTCTCCCCGAACTTCACCCAGTCGCCCGCCGCGAACGCCCCTTCGAGCTGGAGGGCGATGCCGCCCATGACGTTCGCGAGCGTGTCCTGGAGCGAGAAGCCGACGACGGCCGTGACGACCGCCGAGGTGGCGACGATCCCGGTCACGTCGACCTGGTGGACGGAGAAGAGCCAGATCAGGAGGGCGACCCAGGCGAGCGCGACCGCGACGTCGCGGACGATGCGCGGGACGCGCACCTTCGCGAGCGGCAGGAGGAGGTCGAAGACGAGGACCGCCGCGAGGCCGACGAACGCGATCCCCTGCAGGAGGAGCGCGAGGAACGAGAGCGTCGGCTCGGCGCTCGGCAGGTGACGCGCGGCCGCGGCGGCGGCGAGGCGAAGGGCGAGCGACGCGCCCCAGAGGCCGACGAGCCGCGCGACGTGCCGGCGCGCCGGGCGCGCGACGAGGAAGAGGAGCGCCGCCCCGAGGAGGAAGGCGGCCCCGAGCCGGATCGACTCCGGCGGCGGAAGGAAGGGAGCGCCGGTTCCGGACATCGCTGCGAGGGTTCAAGTTAGCACGCGGGCGCGGACCCGGCGCGCCTCTTTGCGCCGAACCCGGCCCGGCCCGGCGCCCGCCTCCGGTACGATTCCCGCCCGAACGGACCGGCGCCCGCCGCCGGCCACGGAGCGAAACGACGACGCGGGCTCCCCTCGGGCCCGCCGGAGGGAGACGCCATGCCCGAGACCGCCACCCGATCCGCCGCCCTCATCGAACAGGAGAGCCGTTTCGGGGCCCACAACTACCACCCCCTCGACGTCGTCTGCACGAAGGGCGAGGGAATCTGGCTGACCGACGTCGACGGCAAGCGCTACATGGACTTCCTCGCCGCCTACTCGGCCGTCAACCAGGGGCACAACCACCCGCGGATCGCCGAGGCGTTGATCCGCCAGGCGAAAACGCTCGCCCTGACGAGCCGCGCGTTCCGGAACGACCGCTTTCCCCCGCTCCTCGAGAAGCTCTGCCGCCTCACCGGCTTCGACAAGGCGCTCCTGATGAACAGCGGCGCCGAGGCGGTCGAGACGGCGCTCAAGGCAATGCGCAAGTGGGCGTACGACGTGAAGAAAGTCCCTTACCCCGAGGCCGAGATCATCGTGGCCGAGGGGAACTTCCACGGCCGGACGACGACGATCGTCGGCTTCTCGACCGACCCCGACTCGACGAGCCGCTTCGGCCCCTTCACCCCGGGCTTCCGGATCGTCCCGTACGGGGACCTCGCCGCCGTCGCGGCCGCGATCACGCCGAAGACCGCCGCGATCTTCGTCGAGCCGATCCAGGGCGAGGGGGGCGTCATCATCCCGCCCGACGGCTACCTCGAGGGTCTCCGCGAGATCGCCGACCGGAACAGGTGCCTCCTCGTCCTCGACGAGATCCAGTCGGGGCTCGGGAGGACCGGCAAGCTCTTCGCGTTCGAGCACGAGGGGATCCGCCCCGACGGCGTCACGATCGGCAAGGCGCTCTCCGGCGGCTTCTATCCCGTCAGCGCGTTCCTGGCGTCGAGCGCCGTGATGGACGTCTTCACCCCGGGCATCCACGGCTCCACCTACGGCGGCAACCCGCTCGCCTGCGCCGTCGCGTCCGAGGCGCTCGACGTCCTGGTCGAGGAGAAGCTCGTGGAGCGGGCGGCGGAGCTGGGCGTCCACCTCGAGGCGCGCCTTCGGACGATGAAGACCGACAAGGTCGAGGCGGTCCGCGTCCGCGGCCTCTGGGCGGGCGTCCAGCTGAAGCTCTCGGCCGGCCCGGCGCGCCCCTACTGCTACCAGCTGAAGGACCGCGGGATGCTCTGCAAGGACACCCACGCGCAGACGATCCGCCTCGCGCCGCCCCTCGTCATCACGCGCGAGGAGATCGACTGGGCCGTCGACCAGCTGGAGGCGGTGCTGGGCTGAGCGGAAACCCGGCCGGACCGGGCTCCGTACCAGAAGGCGTTTTGCGGCTCCTCCGAGGCCCGCTCCGGGCCACGCTCCTCGCCCTCCCGCTCCTCCTCCCCCTTCCGGCCGCGGCCCAGCGGCCGGAGGAGCCGCTCTCTGCCCTCGTCGCGACGCGCGAGGTCCACCTCGACGGCCGCCTCGGCGACCCGCTCTGGGCG
>CAYVPO010000202.1:0-6137 GCA_964453825.1 uncultured Holophagales bacterium | reverse complement strand
CGTCGAGATCGTCCGCGGCATTGCCCGGGACCGCCTCGGAGATCTCGAGAGCCTCGTCGCGTCGCTTCTGGGCCGACTCCGGCCGGTCTCCACCCCGTAGACTGTAGAACGTAGACCAGACCCCACTCCCTTCCGGAATCCGGGTAAATTCTAAAGTCGCACTTTAGAATTCTCACCGTGCCGTACATCCCTCGCGCCATCGAGCCCGTTCTCCGTCGCGCCGCGCGGGACTTCCCGGCGGTCATCCTGACGGGGCCGCGGCGCTCGGGGAAGACCACCGTCTTCCGGAGGCTCTTCCCTCGGGCGAGCTACGTCCTCCTCGAGGACCCCGACGTCCTCTCGCGCGTCAGGGCAGACCCGCGCGGCTTCCTGGAAGGCCTGAAGCTCCCGGTCGTCCTCGACGAGATCCAGAACGCCCCGGAGCTGCTCGGGTTCGTCCGGACCCTCGTCGACGCCGCCCCCCGCAGTATGGGGAAGTGGCTTCTCACGGGCTCTCAGGAGGCGCCCCTCATGCGCGGGGTTACCGAGTCGCTCGCCGGGAGGGCCGCCGTCCTGCAGCTCTGGCCGCTCTCGGTCACCGAATCGGCGAAGGTCTCTCTCCTTCGCGGCGGCTTCCCGGAAGTGCTGGCCCGCCCGCGGTCGGCCCGCACCTGGTTCAGCTCCTACGTCCAGACCTACCTCGAGAGGGACGTCCGGGCCGTCGCGGCCATTCGCGACCTCGGGTCGTTTCGCCGCTTCCTCGGTCTCCTCGCCACCAGGCACGGGCAGACCGTCAACAAGACCGACCTCGCCGCTCCCCTCGGCGTCTCGGTTCCGACCATCTCCTCCTGGCTCGACATCCTCGAGCTCACGGGCCAGGTCCTTCTCGTTCCTCCCTTCTTCGAGAACTTCGGCAAGCGCCTCGTCAAGAGCCCGAAGCTCTACTTCGCGGACGCGGGCCTGGCGTGCTTCCTCCTCGGCATCGAAACGGAGAAGCAGCTCGACGCTTCGCCGTTCCTCGGCCCCGTCTTCGAGGGCTACGTCGCCTCGGAGATCGTCAAGAGCCAGCTCAACGCGGGGAAGAGGCGCGAGATCTACCACTTCCGCGACCAGAAAGGCCTCGAGGTCGACTTCGTCGTTCCGACCCGGGAAGGGAAGATCACCCTCGTCGAGGCCAAGGCGACCCGCACCGTGAGACCCGAGCTCGCCAGAAGCCTCGCCGCGCTCGGCGTCGCCGCGGGAGGCGTGAAACCTCCCGCCTCTTTCGTCGTCCACCGCGGCTCGGCGGCAGCTCTCGAGACCAGAGCCCTGCGCCCGGGCGTGAAGTCGGTGCCCCTCCCCGAGCTTCTCGCCGCCCTCCGCTGAGCCGACGCCGAAACACGATTGGGCGCACGGGAGCGCGTAGACTGTAGAACGTAGACCAGACCCCAATGGGTTGATGCGGTGATGTCATCGCATCTGGACATCACCGGCCGTGCCTCACACGATCGCCCCATGAGGACCACCGCCAACATCGACGCCGACGTCTACCGGGAGGCTGCCAGCCTGGCGGCCGAGAAGAAGTCCACGCTCGGCAAGGTCCTTTCCGAGCTCGCGCGCCGTGGTCTGACGCCTTCGGGCAGGATCAAGGAAAAGGGCGGCTTTCCGGTCTTCGACGTTCCCGCCGGCACGCCTCCGATCACCTCCGAAATGGTCCGTGAGGCGGAGGAGGACGCCTGAGAGAGGCGCTTGTCGACTTCAACGTCCTGATGGCGCTCGCGTGGCCCAATCACGTCCACCACGAAGCGGCCGCCGCGTGCTTCCGGAAAGCGCGAAAGGCCAGCTGGGCCACCTGCCCCGTAACCCAGGCCGGGTTCGTCCGGGTCTCGTCGAACGTGCGAACCATTCCGGGCGCGGTATCCCCTCGCGCCGCCTTCGAGGTCCTGGCCAGGATCACGGCGCTGCCCGGGCATCGTTTCTACGCCGACGACATCGACCTCTCCAACTCCGAGCTCGTCTTCCGGCAGCGGATCGTCGGCTTTCGCCAGGTGACCGACGCGCATCTCCTCGCCGTGGCGGTTCGCAACGGAGGCCGGCTCGCGACCTTCGACCGCGGGCTCCTCGACCTCGTCCCCGAGGGAATAGACCCCGACGACGCGGTCGTGCTCCTCGGCGCGGCGGCGTAGAGTGTAGAACGTAGACCAGACCCCACGGGTTCGTTTCTACCGGACCCGTAGAATGTAGAACGTAGGTTGGACCCGCTGGCAGGAGGTCTCCATGGCCTGGGAAGAACGAATCGAGTTTCGGATGGACGTCCTCGCGGGTAAGCCGGTGATCAAGGGGACACGCCTGGCCGTGGAGTTCATCACTGGCCTCCTGGCGCAAGGATGGACGGAGGCCGAGATCATCGGGAACTACCCGGGCCTGACGGCGGAGGACATCCGGGCCTGCCTCGTGTACGCAACAGAGATTCTCGCCTCGGAAAGAACCTACCCGCTCGCGGTCTGACGAGTGCGACTGCTCGCGGACGAGAACTTCCCGGGCGACGCCGTACGCGAGCTGCGAGCAGCTGGGCACGATGTCGAGTGGGTCCGGACTGCGGCTCCCGGCTCCAGTGGCGGCGATCGTCGTCTCGATCCTGGGCTCCCGAACGGACTGGAAGGGGACCTTCAGCGTCGTGGACGAGAGGAAACTGAGGCAGCGCAGGCTCCCGACCCGGGAGCAACGATCCAGGAACGACACCTGACGAAAGCCCTTGTTGGCTGAATCCGCGCAAATCGCCTCCGGTCCCCAGGCTCCCGCAGAGTGTAGAGTGTAGAGTGTAGACCAGACCCCGCGAGCTCGACTGTTATCTCGCCTCTCGCAAAAGGCAGAAGCTAGAATCTCGAGAAGGAGATCGCACTCGGTGATTCTCGACTACCTCTCCGCGGCGCTCGAGAGCGCACACTACGAGCTCATCGAAGACGAGGAGCCGTTCTACGCGAGCGTTCCCGGTCTCGAAGGCATATGGGCTACTGGCAGGTCGCTCGAGGAGTGTCGGAGGAACCTCTCCAGCGCCATCGAGGACTGGATTCTCCTTAGCGTGCGCATGGGCGCTCCGCTGCCACCGGTTGCCGGCGTGTCCCTCATCGTTCCTGAAAAGGTCGCGTGAGCCGGCTTTCCCCGGTAAGCAGGGACGAGCTGATTCGTCGGCTCCGCGAGCTCGGTTTCACGGGACCTCACTCGGGCGGCAGGCACCAGTTCCTCGTCAGGGGTTCGACGCGCCTCATCCTTCCAAACCCGCATAGGTCAGCCATCGGCGCTGATCTCCTCTCGCGGATCCTCCGAGAAGGCGGCGTTTCGCGGGAGGAGTGGCTCGCGTAGAGTGTAGAGCGTAGACCAGACCCCTCTGCCCAGGTCAATGAACATGCGCCCCCTCGATACCACCGAAAGCGCCTGGGAGAAGGTAAGAGAGATTCACGTCCGCCTCGGTCCGGAAGGGCGCGTCGAGGCGGCGTTCGCCGCGTCGGAGCTGATCCGTGAGGCCGCCCTCGCGGGACTACGCATGCGCCACCCCTCCTGGGACGAGCGGCATCTGCACGCGGCGCTCCTCGAGCGGTTCTACGGCTCCGACCTGGCTTCTCGGGCCCTCGCGGCACGGAGCGGTGTTCCGTGACGTCCCCCAGAGGCCTGCTCGTCCGGCTCGCCGGCGCGCTCAACGCCTCGGGAATGCCGTGGATGATCACCGGCTCGACGGCTTCTGCTCTCTACGGCGAGCCCCGCGCCACCCAGGACATCGACATCGTCATCGACCCGCAGCCGGACCAGCTCAGCGCGCTCCTCTCCGCGTTGAAGGATGGCTTCTATGTCAGCGCAGAAGAAGCGTCCGAGGCGCTTCGCCTGAGGGGCATGTTCAACGCGATCGACCTGGAATCAGGTTGGAAGGCCGATATCATCGTCTGCCCCGACAGAGACTTCGAGCGTAACGAGGTTGCGCGGCGGAGGCCGGTCCGGCTCTTCGACGTGGACGTCTTCGTCATCTCGCCGGAAGGCTCAGTCGTCTCCAAGCTGCGATGGGCCGCCGCGTCCGGATCAGAGCGCCAGCTTCGTGACGCAGCCTCGGTCCTGGTCGGATGCGCGGGAGAGCTGGATATGGACTACGTCCGCAGGGAAGCGGAAGTGGCCGGCGTTACGGACCTGCTCGCGAGAATTCTCCCTGAGCGTTCCGAGGGGAGTCCGCGATGAAGATGGCCCGGGCACCTTACGTAGAGTGTAGAACGTAGACCAGACCCCAGTCAGAGATCCGGAAAATCCACCACGACGTGGGTGATATTCACGTTACGTGATGCTCGAACGCCACTTGCAGCCCGTCCTCGAATCGGCCCAGGCCGACGCGGAAGGGCTGCTGGCGGCCCTGCCGTCGCGTGCCGTCATCGACGAGGTCCAGCGTGCCCCGGGGCTGCTCCTCGCGATGAAGGCCGCGTCGACCGCCACCTCGCCCGATTTCGACGGCCTGCGCGCCCAGGCCGAGACCGCGGGCAAAGCATTCGTCCAGGGAGTCGTCCTCTATCTCGGCAGGGCCAGCGTCCCCTTCGGACCTCACCTCACCGCCCTTCCCCTCGACTCGCTCTGGACGCCCGGCCCGGCCCAGCGCTTCGCCTGACGTATGGCCCCCGAAGCCCCGTAGAGCAGAACGTAGACCAGGCCCCAGACCCCAACGACGCGATAGCATCGAGACCGGAAAGAGAAAGACAATGGCTCTCACCGCCCCCGTCTCGGAACGCCGAGCCCGGCTCGAAGCCGAGCTGGCTAGGTTCCTGCCTCTTCTTGCGGGGCCGGGTCACGCAGAGCGCGTCATCCTCTTCGGCTCCTTCGCGCGCGGCGAAGACGGCGCCGAATCCGATCTCGATCTGGTCGTCGTGAAACGAACGAACCTCCCATTCTGGAAGAGGGTCTCGGAGATACGCCAGCTCCTGAAGCCGCGAGTCGCCGCCGACGTGATCGTCTACACACCCGAGGAGATCGAACAGATGGGGAAAGACCGTCCGTTCGTTCGGGATGAAATCCTGGGACGAGGCCGCGTGCTCTATGAACGGCCCTGAACGCTGGATGTCCTTCGCCCGTGAAGATCTTCGGGCGGCGGAGATCCTGTTGCGGGAGGATGTGTTTTCTCAGGCGTGCTTCCACGCCCAGCAGGCGGTCGAGAAAGCGCTGAAGGCGGCACTCTTGCACCGCGACCCAGCGCGGAGCCTGCCGAGAACCCACTCGATCTCCGAGCTCACCGATGCTCAGGAGACAGTCGCTATCGCGAGAGAAGTCCTCGCGACCGTCGCCCGTTTTCTGGCGCCGTGGAGTGTAGAAAGTAGACCAGACCCCGTGCCCCAGTAGGGTGTTGAACGTAAGTCAGACCCCAATGACGCGAATCCCCGACGACGCTCCTGACCCGGCCCAGATGGCCCTCTATGCTGCGTGGAGCCCCGCTCAACGCTGGGCCCGGGCGGTCCAGCTACGGGCTGCCGCATGGGAGCTCAAGACGGCATACTGCCGCCAGGAGCATCCCGATTGGAGCGAGGACCAGGTCGTCACCGAGGTCCGAAGGCAGTTCCTCCATGCTCGGGGGTGATCTTCTCTCGCTGTTCGTCGACCCCCTCGAGCACCTCGGTATGGACTACATGATCACGGGGTCTGTGGCGTCGATGCTCTATGGAGAGCCGCGCCTCACGTCACATCCCCACGGCCCTGAAGGCTGACATCTACTTCGCTGGAGACGACTGGCTTCACCGCTGGGCGCTTCCTCGATGTCACCGCCTGGAAATCGAGTCCCGCTCGATCCGACTCGCACCGCCGGAATACGTCA
Source organism: uncultured Holophagales bacterium (assembly GCA_964453825.1). Taxonomy (GTDB): domain Bacteria; phylum Acidobacteriota; class Thermoanaerobaculia; order UBA5066; family UBA5066; genus UBA5066. The sequence goes on along the minus strand of CAYVPO010000202.1, from coordinate 343 downwards.
TCGTCCGGAAGCTCTCCTTCTTTCGTGAAGGCGGCTCTTCAAAGCACCTTCGCGACGTGCGCGCCCTCGTCGCGGCGCGGCGGCCGGAGCTCGACCTCGGAGCCCTCCGGGTGCTGGCGGCCCGCGAAGGCGTGCTGGACCTCTGGAAAGAGCTGTTCGGCGAGGCGTGACGCTCTCGCGACGAATACCCTCCCGTAGACTGTAGAACGTAGACCAGACCCCAGGGGCCGGGCGGCGGCCAGGTCGACCTCGCCGGCCCCGGCGTCGACGTCCTCTCCGCCTTCCCCATGCCGCTCCGCAGCCGCCGCCTCTCCGGCACCAGCATGGCGACCCCGCACGTCGC
>CAYVPO010000201.1:1640-6160 GCA_964453825.1 uncultured Holophagales bacterium | reverse complement strand
TCCTGAACGCCGTCCTCGCGCTGAACATCAGCCGCAGGAAGCTCGCCGAGGAGGCCCTCCGCCGGCATCAGGAGACTCTCGAGGAGACGATCCGGCTGCGTTCGGAGGAGCTCTCGCGGGCGAACGAGGAGCTCCGGAGGGACATCCTGGAGCGCGAGCGGACGGAACGCGCCCTCCGGGTCGCGGAATCGAACCTCAGGAGCATCTTCGAGAACGCCGCCGAAGGGATCTACCAGTCGACCCCTTCCGGGCGGTTCCTGACGGTGAACCCCGCCCTGGCGGCGATGGCCGGCTACGCCTCTCCGGTCGAGATGACGGAGGCGATCTCGGACATCCGGCGCGACTTCTACGTCGATCCGTCGAGCCGCGAACGCTTCGAGGAGGCCCTCGTCGAGGAAGAGGAGGTGCGCGGCTTCGAGTCGCTCGTGAGGCGGAAGGACGGCGCGCTCATCTGGGTCCTCGAGAACGCGCGGGCCGTCCGCGACGAGAAGCGGCGCCTCGACCACTACGAGGGGATCGTCCAGGACATCACCGAACGCCGGCAGATGGCCGAGAAGCTCGAACGGTCGCGCCGGAAGCTCCGCGGGCTCGCCGCGGAGATCACGCGCGTCGAGGAGCGGGAGAGGCGGGCGATCGCCGCGCAGCTCCACGACCAGCTCGGGGCGACGCTCTCGATGGGGAAGGTGAAGCTCGGCTCCCTCCGGCAGGAGGCGCAGGGGACGCCGTTCGCCGCCGGGATCGAAGCGGTCCACGCCCTCGTCGGCGAAGCGGTTCGCGAGACCCGTGAGCTGACTTGGGAGCTGAGCCCGCCCGTCCTCTACCAGCTCGGTCTCGAGTCGGCCCTGGAGTGGCTCGGGGAGAGCTTCGAGGAGAGGCACGGGATCGCGTTCCGGTTCGAGCGCGAGGGGGAGAGGCGGGACCTCGGCGACGAGCGCCGGTTCCTCGTTTTCGCCGCGGTCCGCGAGCTCCTCCTGAACGTCGTCAAGCACGCGGTCGCCGACGGAGCCTCCGTCCGGCTCCGGTGGCTCGAGCTCGGCGTCGAGGTCGAGGTGAGCGACGACGGGAAGGGCTTCGAGGCGGCCACGCCGACGCCGGACGAGAGCCGGAGCTTCGGTCTCTTCAGCATCCAGGAACGGTTCGACGACCTCGGCGGGAGCGTCTCGATCCTCTCCGCCCCGGGCGACGGGACGACGGTCACCCTCGTGCTACCTTACCGGGCGGAGGCGGGAGAAGAGGGCGAATGAGCACGACCATCCTGCTCGCGGACGACCACCGGATCGTCCGCGAGGGACTCCGGACCCTCCTTTCCCAGCAGCCGGAGATGGAGGTCGTCGGGGAGGCCGCGGACGGCCGCGAGGCCGTCTCTCAGGCGCTTCTCCTCCGGCCCGGCGTCGTCGTCATGGACATCGCGATGCCCGAGCTGAACGGTGTCGAGGCGACGCGGCTCATCCTCGCGGAGCTCCCAGGGACACGGATCGTCGCGCTGTCGATGTACGCGGACCGACGCTTCGTCGCGGAGGTCCTCCGGGCGGGGGCGCTCGGCTACGTCCTGAAGGACGGAGCGTTCGAGGAGCTCGCCCTCGCGATCCGGACGACGCTCGAGGGGAAGACGTACCTCAGCCCCTCGATTGCCGGCCTCGTCGTAGAGGAGCTCGTTCGGAAGGCGGCCGCGCCCGGGGCGCCCTCCCTCGCCTCGCTCACCCCGCGGGAGCGGCAGGTCCTGAAGCTCCTCGCGGGCGGCATGCGCCCCCGGGAGATCGCGCAGGAGCTCGCGATCAGCATCAAGACGGTCGAGGTCCACAAGCAGAACCTCATGAACAAGCTCGAGATCCACTCGGCCGCCGAGCTGACGCGCTTCGCGATCCGCGAAGGCCTCGCGACGCCCTGACCGCTCCGTCGCGAGAGCAGCGAATCGGTCACGCCCCGCCCCTCCCCATGGAAATATGGTCTAGGTAATAATACCGTGAAAATGATGTAAATTCGTCATTGCACCTAGGTACATGCCCTCCCATCCTTAGGCCCATCTGGTCGGGATGAGGAGGAGCAGATGTTGACCTGGACCCAGATCTACACGCCGGTGGCAGGGAACCTCCTGCTGTCGGCCCTCGTGGCGGCTCTGCCGGTGGTGGTGCTCCTCGGGCTGCTCGCGTTCTTCCATGTGAAGGCGCACAAGGCAGCCCTCCTGGGGCTCGCGACCTCGCTCGGGGTCGCGATCTTCGTCTACGGGATGCCGACGAAGCTCGCCGTCACGTCGGCCCTGAACGGGGCGGCCTACGGCCTCTTCCCGATCGGCTGGATCGTCCTCTGCGCAATCTTCGTCTACGACCTGACGGTGAAGTCGGGCGACTTCGAGGTCGTCAAGCACACCGTCGCGGGGCTCGCGGACGACCGCCGCATCCAGGCTCTCCTCATCGCGTTCTCGTTCGGGGCATTCATCGAGGGGGCCGCGGGCTTCGGCACGCCGGTCGCGATCTCCGCGGCCATGCTCATCGGCCTCGGCTTCCGGCCCCTCCTCGCGGCCGGGATCGCCCTGATCGGCAACACGGCCCCGGTCGCGTACGGCGCGCTCGGGACGCCGATCGTCGTCCTGGCCTCCGTCACGGGGCTCGACGTCCAGGCCCTCTCGGCCATGGCGGGCCGGCAGCTGCCCTTCTTCTCCCTCCTCGTTCCGTTCTGGCTCGTCTGGGCGATGTCGGGCCGCAAGGCGATGTGGGAGGTCTGGCCCGCCTGTCTGACATCGGGCCTCAGCTTCGCGATCACGCAGTTCCTCGTCTCGAACTACCACGGCCCCTGGGTCGTCGACATCGCCGGCGCCATCGTCTCGATGGGCGCGACCGTCCTCCTCCTGAAGTTCTGGCAGCCGAAGAAGACCTGGACGTTCGACCACGAGAACCACGCCGAGAGAGCGGCCGAGGCCGCGGCGCGGCCGATCCACACCTCGAAGCGGGCGCTCATGGCGTGGATGCCCTGGATCCTCCTCTCCGTCTTCGTCTTCGCGTGGGGTCTGCCCCAGGTCAAGGACGTCCTGAACGGCGGGAAGAAGGACTCCCCGAACGTCCTCAAGGGCGTCTCGATGCTGAAGTGGGAGGTCCCCGGCCTCCACAAGGCGGTCATCAAGGCCCCGCCGGTCGTCAAGGCGGAGAAGCCCGAAGAAGCGGTGTTCACGTTCAACTGGCTCTCCGCCACCGGGACGAGCCTCCTCCTCTCCGGCATCGTGAGCGGCCTCCTCCTCGGCTTCTCGCTCAAGGAGATCGGATCGGTGTTCTGGGGGACCCTGATGAGGGTGCGAATCTCGCTCCTCACGATCGGGGCCATGCTCGCGCTCGGCTTCTCGACGCGCTACGCGGGCCTCGACGCGACGATGGGCCTCGCCTTCGCCTCGACGGGCTTCCTCTTCCCGTTCTTCTCGCCGCTTCTGGGCTGGCTCGGCGTGGCTCTCACGGGGAGCGACACGTCCTCGAACGTCCTCTTCGGCGGCCTTCAGATGATCAGCGCCGAGAAGCTCGGCATCAACCCGATCCTCGCGGCCGCGTCGAACAGCAGCGGCGGCGTCATGGGTAAGATGATCGACGCGCAGAGCATCGTCGTGGCGAGCGTCGCGACGAACCAGCAGGGTCAGGAGGGGACGATCCTCCGGTACGTCTTCTGGCACTCGGTCGTCCTCGCCTGCCTGGTCGGCGTCCTCGTCTTCCTCCAGGCCTACGTCTTCCCCTGGATGATCCCGACCGTCGAAGCGGTCGCCAAGTGAACGGGAGGAAAGAGATGAAGCCGAACCGGATCGCCACGCTCGCATTCGCGGCCGCCGCCCTGCTTTTCCCGTCCGCTCAGGCCGCGGCCCAGGCCGTGGTGAAGGTCAACGAAAACGTGAGCTTCAAGCTCGGGTTCCAGTTCCAGGGCTGGGCCGACTGGAGCCAGAGCCCGGCGACGGGCGGCTACGCCCAGAACCTCTTCGCCCGCCGCGCCCGCCTCCTCGTCGGAGGCCAGGTCGCGAAGGACGTCACGTTCTTCTTCCAGACCGACAGCGGCAACCTCGGCAAGGTGAACCCGGCCGGCGCCAAGCAGACGAACACGGGCTTCGTCATCCAGGACGCGTTCGTCTCCTGGAAGCTGAACGACGCGCTCACGCTCGAGGCGGGGCACTTCCTCGTCCCGCTCAGCCGGAACGTCCTCCAGTCGACGCTCTCGTTCTTCACGCTCGACATCAGCCCCGCCTCGACGGTCATGGCCGGTCCGACGCAGACGAACGGACTGCGCGACAACGGTTTCCAGGCGAAGGGGTACCTCGTCGACGGCGGCCGCCTCGAGTACCGCGCGGCCGTCATGCAGGGCGTGCGCGATTCCGCCTCGCGCAATTCGTTCCGGACGGCCGGCTACCTCCAGTACAACTTCTTCGAGACGGAGCGGGGCTACGTCTTTGCGGGGACGAACCTCGGAAAGAAGAAGGTCGTCAACGTGAGCGCCGGCTTCGACGTCCAGAAGGACTACCGGGCCTTCAGCGGCGACGTCTTCGCGACGATCCC
>CAYVPO010000201.1:0-1540 GCA_964453825.1 uncultured Holophagales bacterium | reverse complement strand
TCCAGCCGTTCCTGAAGTACGAGAGCCAGTCGTTCGCGAACGCCGCCGACGAGGCGAAGGACGTGGAGCGCTTCGGCGGCGGGCTGAGCTGGTACGTCTCGGGGCAGAACTTCAAGCTCACGGCCCAGTACCTGCGCGTCGAGCCGAAGAACTCGGCCGTGAAGCCGACGAACCAGTTCACTCTCCAGCTCCAGGCGTTCTACTTCTGACCCCGAACGGGACGGCGCCGGCGGGGGAGAATCCCCCCGGCGCCGTCTTCGACGCGCAGGAGGGCCTCGCATGACGACCGCCACGGATCGCTCCCCGGTCCCGACGACGGAAGCGTCGCCTGACGCGGCCGGTCTCCGTTCCGCCCTCGAGCGGATCGCAGCCCCGGAGCGCGTTCTCGACCGGCCGATCGACCGAATCGCGTTCGCCTCCGACGCGAGCTTCTACCGCCTGATCCCGAAGGCCGTCGTCCTCGCGCAGTCGGTCGACGAGGTCGCCGCCCTTTTCCGCCTTGCCCGCGAGACGAAGATCCCGGTGACGCTCCGCGCCGCGGGGACTTCCCTCTCGGGCCAGGCGGTCACCGACGGGATCCTCGTGGAGGTCGCGCGCCACTTCCGGACGGTGAAGGTCGAGGACGTCGGGAAGCGGTTCCGAACGCAGCCGGGAGCCATCGGTGCTTCGGTGAACGCGGCCCTCCGGCCCTACCGCGTGAAGATGGGGCCGGACCCGGCGTCCATCAACACCTGCACGATGGGCGGCATCCTCTCGAACAACTCGAGCGGCATGTGCTGCGGCGTGGCCCAGAACGCCTACCACACGCTCGAGTCGCTCACGTTCCTGCTGCCCTCGGGAACGCGGATCGACACGGCGGCCCCCGACGCCGACGCGCGCTTCCGCGCGGCGGAGCCGGCGCTCTGGCAGGGGCTCCTCGACCTGAAGGCCGAGCTCGAAGCCGACCCGGCGCTCGTCGCGCGCATCCGGTCGAAGTACCGGATGAAGAACACGACCGGCTACTCGCTGAACGCCTTCCTCGACTTCGGGACGCCCGTCGAGATCTTCCGGAACCTCCTCGTCGGGGCGGAGGGGACGCTCGCGTTCATCGCGGAGGCGGTGCTCTCCACCGTACCGGACCTTCCCGTGAAGTACACCGGCCTCCTCCTCTTCCCCTCGATGCACGCGGCCTGCGCCGCGATCGTCCCGCTGCGCGACTCGGGAGCGAAGGCGCTCGAGCTCCTCGACCGCGCCTCGCTCCGGTCGGTGGAGACGCAGCCGGGGGTCCCGCCCTCGATCCGAACGCTCCCCGAAGGCGCCTCGGCGCTCCTCGTCGAATACCAGGCGGGGGACGAGGCGGAAAGGGCAGGTCTCGAGGCCGTCGCGGCGGCGGCGATCGCGCCGCTCTCCCTCCTCGAGCCCGCCCGCTTCACGCACGACGCGACGGAGCAGGCGCTCCTCTGGAAGGTGCGGCAGGGGACGTTCCCCTCCGTCGGCGCGGCCCGCAAGAGCGGGACGACCGTCCTCATCGAGGACGTCGCGTTCCCGATCGAGCGCCTCG
>CAYVPO010000200.1:0-6173 GCA_964453825.1 uncultured Holophagales bacterium | reverse complement strand
TGATCGCGTTGCCGCGGCCGACGTCCTTGCGGAACTGGCGGATCGCCTCGAGGAACGGGAGCGACTCGATGTCGCCGACGGTGCCGCCGATCTCGACGATGACGACGTCGTTGTCGGCCGAGACGCGGCGGATGCAGTCCTTGATCTCGTCGGTGACGTGGGGAATGACCTGAACGGTCTTCCCGAGGTAGTCGCCCCGGCGCTCCTTCTCGATGACGGTCTGGTAGATCCTCCCGGCGGTGATGCTGTTCGACTTGCCCGTGATCGTCGAGGAGAAGCGCTCGTAGTGGCCGAGGTCGAGGTCGGTCTCGGCGCCGTCGTCGGTGACGAAGACCTCGCCGTGCTGGAACGGCGACATCGTCCCGGGGTCGACGTTGAGGTAGGGGTCGAGCTTCTGGAGGGTCACCTTGAAGCCGCGGGCCTCGAGCAGGGCCGCGAGGGAGGCCCCCGCGATCCCCTTGCCCAGGCCCGACACGACCCCCCCGGTGACGAAAACGTACTTCGTGCTCATCGCTCCCCTCCCGCCTCTCTCGCCACATGCGCCCCGGCCGCGCCCGCCCCGGCCTCGCCTGCCGCCGATTCGTTCCGAAGGATCCGCTCGACCTCGTCCGCGTCCGCCGGCGTGTCGACTCCGATCGAGTCGCCCACGGCGGGAAGGACCGTCATCACGAGCCCCGCGGCCAGCGCGCGGAGCTGCTCGAGGCTCTCCGCCCGCTCGAGCGGGTGGGGCGGGAGGCTCGTCCAGGTCTCGAGCGCCTCGCGGCGATAGCCGTAGAGCCCGAGGTGTTTCCAGGTCGGGAGCGCCGCTTCCGCGTTCCGGCGGAACGGGATCGGGCTCCTCGAGAAGTACAGGGCTCTCCCGTCGTCGCCCCGAACGACCTTGACGACGTTCGGGTCCGCGATCACGGCCGGGTCGTCGATCGGCTTCGCCACGGTGGCGAGCGGGACCTCCGGGTGCGCGAGGAGGTGCTCGATGACCCGGTCGACGTTCTCGGGGTCCATCAGCGGCTCGTCTCCCTGCACGTTCACGACGATCTCCGCGTCGGTCCCCGCCACGGCGGCCCGCACCCGGTCGGTCCCCGAGGGTAGATCCGGCGACGTCATCACGGCGATCCCGCCCGCCTCGCGGACGACCGATGCGATCCGCTCGTCGTCCGTCGCGACGAGGACCGCGTCGGCCCGTCGCGATTCCATCGCCCGCCGAAGGACGCGCACGACGAGGGGAACGCCCGCAATGAGGTGAAGAGGCTTTCCGGGGAAGCGCTGTGCGCCCATCCGGGACGGGATCACGACGACCGATCTACCAGGGTGGTGCACGTCGAATGGTAACCCATCGTTTCGAAGGGCCGGGTACCATCCGCGGGTGAGCGAGCGCCCGACCGGGTCGAGCCTCCGGGGTTTCCTCGGAACGCGGCGGCGGAGGGCGGCGGCGGTCCTCGTCGCGCTCTCGGTCGCGGGCGCCGCCGGCCAGGCGGCGTGGCGCGCGGGGCGCGATCCCCTTCACCCCGCGCGCTGGATCGGCCTTCGCGAGGCCGCGGCTCCGGCGCTCCCGGCGGAAGTTGCGTTCGTGAAAGAGCTCGACCTCCCGGAACCGCTCCGGAGCCCGGTCCTTCTCGTCGAAGGGGACCGCGAGTGGGAGGTCCGCCTCGACGGCCGGCTCGTTGCAGCAGGGACGGGCCCCGGGGTTCGGGAGTACCCGCTGTCCGACCCGATCGCCGCCGGCCGCCACCTCGTCGTCGCGACGGCCCGGCACCCGGAAGGGCTCGCCTCGATCCGCCTGCGCCTCGACGGGGCCGCTGGAAAAGGGATCGGCGTCGTCACCGGCCGGGGCTGGGGGGCCGACGACGACGCCTCGAGGATCCGGGACCGGGGGCGAAAAGGAGCCCGTTACAGGGCGATGGTCTGGGGGAGGCCGCCGATCTCTTCCTGGTCGGCCTCCTCGGTCACGAGATCGTTGAGGACGAACGGGGGCTCTTCCATCGACGTCGAGAGCTCACGGATTCCCTCACGAGCGGAAGCGCAGTAGGGATTCGACTCGTCGTATCCCGCTGCGGCGATCACCTTTTCGTACGTCAGGATGGCCTTCGTCGGCTCCTCGAGGCCGCGGTGGTAGGTCTGGGCGACCGCCATCCGCGCGGCGACGTCGTAGGGGTTCAGCCGGAGGATCTTCGCCAGGAAGACGAGGGCGTCGTTCCAGCGCTCCTCCCGGAGCGCCATCTCGGCCCGCCGGCGATAGAGGGCGATTTCGTCCTCGAGGGTGACCTCGGCTTGCGTCCGCACCGCCGCCGGCCGCAGGGACCTGAGAAGTCGCTGAAAGCTCATCGCTTCTACCTCGCCTTGAATCGCGGGCCCAAGGTAAGGCAGCCCGGGATCGAAATCAAGAGGGTTCCCAGAATTTTTTAGGCTGGAATCGACTTTTGCCTTATTTCCATCGGAAAGGCATGTCTGGCGACGGTCGGAAGGGGTCGGGATTCGGCGTATGACGACTCTTCGCCATACGAAATTCGGAGGCCGTCGAGTGAACGAACGGAGACGGCTCCGCCCGAAGTCGGCGTCCGAAACCTCTCTGGTGGCTCTACTTGCGGCGATTTGCGGCGTACTCGGCCGCGAGGAGGAGGGCGTCCCGAGCGTCGCCGGCGGGGAGCGACAGGGCGTGCTCCCGGGCCCGGCCGGCGTGCTCCTCGAGGACCCGGCGGGCCCGCTCGAGGCCCCCCACCCGCTCCACGAGGGCGAGGATCGCGGAAACCGGCGTGGAAACGAACCCCCGCTCGCTCATCACCGACTCGACGGCCGCGCGCTCGGCGGGCGTGGCGTCCGACAGGCTCAGGATGAGCGGAAGCGTCAGCTTCCCTTCGCGCAGGTCGGAAAGGACCGGCTTCCCGAGCTCTTCCTCGGACGCGGTGTAGTCGAGGAGGTCGTCCTGGAGCTGGAAGGCGGTCCCGAGCGCGAGGCCGAAGCCCCAGAGCGCGTCGGCGTGCTTCTCGGCGCCGGGAACGAGGAACGCGGGGATCCGGCACGCGGCGGCGAAGAGGAGCGCGGTCTTCCGCTTCACGACCTCGAGGTAGTCTTCGATCGTCAGGTCGGCCGAGCCGCGCCGCTCGGCGCCGAGGATCTCTCCCTCGGTCATCGAGAGGGTGACGTCCGCGAGGAGGTCGAGGACGCGGACGTCCCCTTCCTCGAGCGCGACCTTCATCCCCTTCATGTAGAGGTAGTCGCCGAAGAGGACGGTCAGCTCGTTCCCCCAGCGGCGGTTCACGCTGACGCGCCCGCGGCGGGTGTCGGCCCCGTCGATGATGTCGTCGTGGACGAGCGTCGCCGTGTGGATCAGCTCCAGGACGGCGGCGTACTTCACGTCGACCGCCCCCTCGTAGCCGAGGAGACGGGACGCGAGCAGCAGCAGCGCGGGGCGGATCCGCTTGCCGCCGCCGTCGACGAGGTACTCGCCGATGAGGGCGATCGTCGGGACCTCGGAGCGGGTCCGGCGCTCGAGCTCCTCCTCGACCTCGCGGAGCTTCGTCTCGACCAGCGAGAGCGCCCGGACAAGGCGCTGCCCGTTGGCCCTCTCCTCATCCGGGAGATTCGCGAGGAGAAGACGGTCCGTCAGGGAGGTCGAGTTCATCCGATTCCGGCGCGGATATTACCGTCCATTCCGTCGATACGCCCGCGAACCGCGCCGGGATGGCCGAAGGGGGCGGAGCCGCGTCCTTCCCCCGGTGCCCCGCTTCGAGGGGAGGCGGCGCAGCCGCCGCGGGGAGGCTCGTGGCGAGCCTCCCCGATCCACGTCAGTTCCGGTAGTTCGAGAACTGGAGCGGCAGCCCGAAGTCCTTCCCCTTCAGGAGGGCGATGACGGCCTGCAGGTCGTCCCGCTTCTTGCCGGTGACCCTCACCTGCTCCCCCTGGATCGCCGCCTGGACCTTGAGCTTGGCGTCCTTGATCGCCTTCACGATCTCCTTCGCCTTCTCCGTCTCGATCCCCTGCTGGATCGTGACGACCTGCCGGACCGTCCCCTTCGTCGCCGGCTCCACGGTGCCGTAGACGAGCGACTTGAGGGCGACGTTCCGCTTGATGAGCTTGTTCTGGAGGACGTCGTTGACGGCCTTCAGGCCGAAGTCGTCGTTCGCGGTCAGGACGAGCTGCTTCTCCTTCTCCTTCAGCTCGATCCCGGCGGCGGTCCCCTTGAGGTCGAACCGCTGGACGACCTCCTTCTGGGCCTGCGCGACCGCGTTGATCACCTCGGGCATCGAAACCTCGGAGACGATGTCGAAGCTGGGGTCGGCCATCTCTCTCTCCTTCGCTCAGTCCCCGACGACGCGCGTCCCCTTCGGCGGGACGAGGTCGAAGTCGGAGAGGGGGCGCTTCTTCGCGGGTTCCATCTTCGTGAACGTGAACGTCGTCCGGTTCTCCTCGGCGTCGAGGACGACGAGGCGCTTCAGCTCGCCGGAGGGCGTCGCGAGCGCGGAGACGGACTTCAGCTCCGATTCGCCGCGCGGCGTGAGCGTCAGCTCGAGGAGTCCCTTCCCGTCCGGCTTCACGACGGCCGCGAACCGGTCGAGGACCTCCGCCGGAGGCTTCAGGAAGAGGAGCGGGAGCCGCTCCTTCTCCGCGGCCGTGAGCGTCTTGCGCATCACCTGCCGGTCGGCGGCGACGTACTGGTGGGCCGTCCGGCCGTCGAACGTGTAGAGCTTCCCCTCCGGCCCGTCGTAGTCGAAGCGGAGGAAGTGAGGCGCCTGGATCGTCAGCGTGCCGCTCTCTGGCGCGGCATCGGGGAAGCCCGACGGCGCGTAGCTCTGGGCGAACGTCATCCGGAACGCCGGCTTGCCCGTGTACGTCGCGACGATCGAGCGGAGGAGCGCGGCGGCCTCGGGGACCGCCGGCTCGGCCGCGCGGGCGGGGAGCGCGGGCGCAGCAAGGGCCGCGAAGGCTGCGAGGCCCGCGAGGAGGAGCGCCGCGGCCGGGGCGAAGGTGCGGAAGCGGGTCATCCCTCTCTGTCCCTCAGTGCCGGAAGTGGCGCCGGCCGCTGAAGACGAGCGCCATCCCGCGCGCGTCGGCCGCGGCGATCACCTCGGCGTCCTTCACGGAGCCTCCCGGCTCGACGCAGGCGGTGACGCCCGCGTCGGCGAGGAGGAGGAGGCCGTCGGGGAAAGGGAAGAAGGCGTCGGAGGCCGCGCAGGCCCCCTTCGCGCGCTCGCCCGCCTTCGCGACGGCGTCGCCCGCGGCGTCGACGCGGCTCGTCCGGCCGCCGCCGATTCCGTAGGTTGCCGTCTCGCCGCCGACGACGATCGCGTTCGAGATGACGCCGGAGACGGCCCGCTCGAGGAAGAGGAGCGCGCACATCTCGGCATCGGTCGGCGCGCGCTTCGTGACGACCTTCCACGTCGCCCCGTCGGCCGGGAGGACGTCCGCCTCCTGGACGAGGAGCCCGCCGTCGATGCCGCGGAGCTCGCGGCGCTCGCGCGGCGCGGGGTCGGGCGCGACGGTCAGGACGCGCAGGTTCGGCTTCTTCGCGAAGGTGGCGCGCGCCTCGTCGGTGACCCCTTCGCAGACGACGACCTCGAGGAACCTCGACGTCATCGCCTCCGCGACGGCCCGGTCGAGGACGCCGGTGTACGCGAGGACGCCGCCGAAGCCCGAGACCGGGTCGGAGGCCCACGCCGCCTCGAACGAGGCGGCGGCGCTCTCCTCGCGCGCGATGCCGCACGGGATCCGGTGCTTGACGATCGTCATCGCCCCGCGCGGGAGGAGGCGCGAGGCGTGGAGCGCCGAGTCGGCGTCGAGGAGGTTCGTGTAGGAGAGCTCCTTCCCCTGGTGGAGGACGAAGCCGGCGAGGGCCGACGGCGGCGCCGCCGGGTCGCGGTAGAAGGCGGCGGCCTGGTGCGGGTTCTCGCCGTAGCGGAGCGTCCCGCCCAGCTCGAACGAGAGCGACAGCCGCTCGGCGAAAGGAGACTCCTCCGTCCGGGCCGAGAGCCAGGTCGAGATCGCCGCGTCGTAGGCGGCGGTCCGGCGGAAGACCTTCGCCGCGAGGCGCTTCCTCGTGCCGAGGGTCGAGGCGCCGGCGTTCGCGTCGAGCTCGGCGGCGAACGCGGCGGCGTCGGCCGGGTCGCTGAGGACCGCGACGTGCGCGTGGTTCTTCGCGGCGGCCCGCAGGAGCGACGGCGCGCCGACGTCGATCTTCT
>CAYVPO010000199.1:0-6220 GCA_964453825.1 uncultured Holophagales bacterium | reverse complement strand
CGCGCACCGGCACCGCCGGGCGCAGGGAAGGGCTCAGAACGGCGGGAAGAAGGCCTTCAGCACCTTCTCGGTCGTCAGGTCCTCGTAACCCTGCATCGCCTTCGTCCTCTGCGCCTCGAGCCGGTCGAGGAGCGAGGGCTCGTGCGCCTCGTAGAGGACGCCCGTCGTCAGGGTCTCCGTCTCGCGCGTGTAGGCGAAGGCGGCCGCCCGGCTGTGCCGGTCGTAGCCCTCGGGGAGACCCCGCAGCTTCGCCTTCATGACCTTGAACTGGTCGTCGCCGCGCCAGGTCACGCAGGGGGACATCACGTTCAGGAACGCGAAGCCATGGTGGCTCATGCCGGCGACCATGAGGTCGACGAGGCCCTTCATGTCTCCCGAGAAGCCGCGGGCGACCCACGTGGCGCCGAAGGAGATGGCCAGCTCGCACGGGTCGACGGAGGGCTCCGGGTTCCCGAAGTAGGTCGACTTCGTCTTGTCGCCGGTCGGGGTCGTCGGCGCCGCCTGCCCCTTCGTGAGCCCGTAGATCTCGTTGTCCATCAGGACGTAGAAGATGTCGAGGTTTCGGCGGGAGGCGTGGAGGAAGTGGTTGCCGCCGATGGCGAGGCCGTCGCCGTCGCCGCCCACCGCCACGACGTTCAGCTCGGGGCGGGCCACCTTGATGCCCGTCGCGATCGGGAGCGCGCGGCCGTGGACGCTGTTGAAGCCGTAGGCCTCGACGTAGCCGGGAAGACGCGAGGAGCAGCCGATGCCGGAGACGACGACGGTGTTCCAGGGCTCCAGCTGGAGCTCGGCCATCGAGCGGTAGAGCGCGGAGACGACGCCGAAGTCGCCGCAGCCGGCGCACCAGACGGGCTTCAGGTCGCTCTTGTAGTCGCCCGGCTGGAAGCGGGGCGGGGCGGGAGTCTCGACGATGCTGCTCACGCGGGCACCTCCTCGCGGACGCCGGATTCCGAGAGAACGCTCTCGATGCGGCTCTTCACCTCGGTCACGGAGAGGTTCATCCCGCCCGACCGCGCGACGACGCGCGTCCCGGCCGGGAGGTCGACGAAGGTCCTCATGTAGCTGTAGAGCTGCCCGACGAAGTTCACCTCGAGGAAGACGAGCGTCTTCACGCTCGCCGCGTACTCGAGGAACGCCTTCTTCGGGAACGGCATGATGATGCGGGGGACGAACGCCGAGACGCTCACGCCGCTGCCCGCGAGCTCCTTCAGCGCCTCCTCGACGGGGCCCTTCGAGGAGCCCCAGCAGACGATGCCGACGTCGGCCTTCTCGGGGCCGAGGCGGACGAAGAGCGGGTACTTCTCCTCGACGAACTCGAGCTTCCTGAACCGCTTCCGGCTCATTTTCTCGTGCATGACGTGCGAGGAGGCGGGCCGCGCGGTCTCGTCGTGCTCGAGGCCGTTCGTCTGGTACATCCCGCCCTTCGTCCCCGGAACGCTCATCGGCGAGACGCCCGTGGGCGTCTGGGCGTAGCGCTTGTAGTCGGCGAGCTCCTCGGCGTTCGGCGTGCGGCGGTCGACGACCTCGTGGACGAGGTTCGCCATCTCGACGGTCTGCCGGCTCTGGCCGATCGCCTGGTCCGAGAGGACGATGACCGGAAGCTGCGTCTCCTCGGCGATGTTGAAGGCGTCGACCGTCGCGTGGAAGCAGTCCTCCACGTCAGTCGGCGCGAGGACGATCCGGGGCGCGTCGCCGTGCGACCCGAAGACGGCCATGTAGAGGTCCGACTGCTCGGACTTCGTCGGCAGGCCCGTCGAGGGGCCGCCGCGCTGGACGTCGAGGATGACGACCGGGACCTCGGCCATCGAGGCGAGGCCGAGCATTTCGGCCATCAGGGAGAGGCCGGGGCCGGACGTCGAGGTCATCGACTTCACGCCGGCGAAGGAGCCTCCGATGATCGCGCCCAGCGCGGAGAGCTCGTCCTCGGTCTGGACGATCCGGCCGCCGGAGCGGGGGAGCCACTCGGAGAGGAAGTGGAGGACCTCGGAGGATGGGGTGATCGGGTAGCCGGCGAAGAAGCGGCAGCCCGCGTGAAGCGCCGCGACGGCAGAGGCCTCGTTCCCCGTCATGACGAGCTTGGGCGCCGAGACCGTGTACTCCAGTCTCCGCGCGGACACGTCGACCCCGATCGTCCCGGCGAATTCGCGCCCGGCGGCGAAGCCCTTGAGGTTCGCCTCGAGGACCCCCGCCTTCTTCTTCGCGAACTTGAACTCGACGGCCTTGCGGACCGACTCCTGCGGGATGGCGAACAGCTCGGCGAGGATGCCGAGCGTGACGATGTTCTTCGCGGCCTTCGTCCCGGTCGCGGTCGTGGCGAGCTCCACGAACGGCACCGGGATCCACGTCGCGTTCGTCGCGGTCGGGATCTTCACGTCGGCGAGCGGCGTCGGGTCGCTGGCCTCGTAGAGGATCACCGCGTCCGACTTCGGGACGACCTCGCCCTTGAACCGGGCGAAGTCGGCCCAGTTGAAGACGACGAGCACGTCGACCGCGTCGCCCTGGGCGGAAATGGGCTCGGCCGAAATCCGGAGCGTGCAGGAAGACTCGCCTCCCCGGATCTGCGGCCCGTAGGCCTCCACCTTGATGACGTTCAGGCCGTCTCGGGCCGCGGCCTGGGCCATCATTTCGCCCATCGTCACGACGCCGTCGCCGCCCGAGCCGACCATCGCGAGCGTGAGGTCTCTCGTAGGCATCTCGGAACCCTCCACGGGCCGCTTCGCGGCCCCGAAAAAGTCGCTGGAGTCTCTGCCTGTCGGGCGCGAAGTGCCATGATGCCGTTTCATCAGGGCCCGCGCCGCGGGCGCCACTATACCCCGCCCCCGAGGGGAGGCCGGACGCGTCCTGGCCCTCCGGCGTTACCATCCGCGCCCATGAAGGCGTTCCCCATCCGCACCGCGACCGTCGCCCCGATCTTCCTCGCCGCGCTCCTCGCCTCCGGCTGCGGCGGCAACGAGGCGCCGCCGGCTCCCGCGGCCGACGCCGGAGCCGCCCTCGCGGCCTCCCACGGAGGCGGCGAGGCCTCTCCGGCGGTCCCGTCGATCCGCGGAACCGTCCTCGAGACGATGGACGCGGCCGGCTACACTTACCTGAAGCTGAAGACCGCCGAGGGTGAGACCTGGGCCGCCGTGAACGAGTCGAAGGTCGCCGTCGGCGACGAGGTGACGGTCCTCCAGCCGATGACGATGGACGGCTTCGAGAGCAAGACGCTGAACCGGACCTTCGAGCGGATCGTCTTCGGGACGCTCGGGCCGGGCGCCGCGGCGCCGGCGGCCGGTGCTCCCGGCCCGGCCGGCTCCGTCCCGCCCGAGATGGCCGCGGCGCACGCGTCCGTCGCGAGCGGACCGGATGTCGAAGAGAAGATCTCCGTCGCGAAGGCCGAGGGGCCGGAGGGCCGCACGATCGCGGAGCTCTTCGCGCAGCGCGCCTCGCTGGCGGGGAAACCGGTCTCCGTCCGCGGGAAGGTCGTCAAGCTCAACACCGGGATCATGGGGAAGAACTGGATCCACCTTCGCGACGGATCCGGGACTGCCGCAGGGAAGGACCACGACCTGACCGTGACGACGCAGGACGTCGTCTCGAAGGGGGACGTCGTCCTCGTGAAGGGGACCGTCGCCGTCGATCGCGACTTCGGCTCGGGCTACACCTACGACCTCCTCGTCGAGGAGGCGAAGGTCACGAAGTAGGTCCGTCGTCGGGCCCGCCGTCCGTCTTCCCGACCCAGTGAGGGTCGGGGAGGCGGAGGCCGAGGCGAACGGAGGCCATCCGGAGGAGGACGATCGTGGCGAAGCCGGCGGCGTCGGCGAACGACTGCCGCACCTCGAGCCACGGCCCCGCCAGGACGACCCAGCAGCCGACGAACGACGAGGCGGCGTAGAGCGCGCCCGGCCGGAAGATCGCGGGGATCTCCCGGACCAGGACGTCGCGGAGGACGCCGCCGAACGTTCCCGTGACGACGCCGAGGAGCGAGGCGGGGAGCGGGGGGAGCCCCGCCTCCAGGGCGTACCGGACCCCGGTGAGGGAGAAGAGGGCGAGGCCGAGGGCGTCGACGAAGACGGCCTTCCGGTCGAGCGCCGCGGCGGTGGCGTAGGCCCGGCGGCTGTAGACGAAGGCGAGGCAGAGGAGGAGCGTCCCGAAGACGTACCCCTCGTTCGCCACCCAGAAGAGCGGACGCCTCTCGAGGATCAGGTCGCGAAGCGTCCCGCCGCCGAAGGCCGTCACGAGCGCGAGCGTGAACGTCCCGATCAGGTCCATCCGCGCCCGGGCCGCCGTGATCATCCCCGAGACCGTCATTACGACGACGGCGGCCGCCTCGACGGCGAGCGTCAGCTCGGGGAGCGCGGGCCTCACGGTGCCGGGATTGTCGCAGGGGAAGCGGTCCGCCGGGGGGACGGCGCCATCCGGGCGAGCGGCACGAGGTAGAGCGCGAAGAGCGCGGCCGTCGCGACGAGGGCGCCGCGGATGCCGGCGGCCTCGACGAGGGCGCTCCCGAGGAGAGGGCCTCCCATCATCCCGACGGCGTAGGCGATGTTCACGAGGGAAAAGACGCCGCCGAACGAGCGGCTTCCCATCCGCTCGACGGCGTCGGCGAGGCCCGGGCTGACGGGGCTCAGGACGAACGAGCTCGTGACTCCGAGCGCGGCCATCGAGAGCCCGACCGCCCCCTTCGAGGCGAGGAAGGCCGGGACCGGCACGAGGAGCGCCGCGAGGACGTAGCCGAAGAGGAGGACCTTCTTCCGCCCGACGCGATCGGAGAGGCGGCCCATGACCGGGGAGGTGACCGTGTGCGTGAGCGCGGCGACGGCGAAGAGGATCCCGATCTCTTTCGGTCCCGCCCGGAGCACGGCGTCGAGATGGAGGGGAAGGGTCGACTCGAGGATCGCCCAGAGCGCCGCGCCGAGGGCCATCGCGCCGGCGAGCGTCCGCACCGTTCCGTCCGCGAGGAGCCCCCGCAGGCCGACCCGTTCCCCGCGGGGCGGCTCGTCGTCGCCGAGGAGGAGGACCCGCGCCACGGCGTCGGCGAGGACGATCGCGCCGGCGAGGAGGAAGGGGCTGCGCGGTCCGAGGCTCTCGGTCAGGAACCCGGAGACGGGGGGGCCGAGGAGGACGCCGACGTTCGCCGCGGCGAAGACCGTGGCCATCGCCTGTCCGCGCTTCTCCGACGGGAAGCCCTCGGCGAGGAGGGCGAGGCCCGTCGTCCAGGTGGCGGCGGCCGCGAGGCCCTGCAGGGCGCGCGCGACGAGGAGGAGCGGATAGGAGGAGGAGAACGCGAAGAGGAACGTCGTCGCCCCGAGGCCGAGGAGCCCCCAGAGGAACGGCTTCCTCCGTCCGATCCGGTCGGCCAGCCGCCCGAGCGGGTACGTCCCCGCGAGGAGCGCGCCCGCGTAGACGCCGAACAGGACGCCGACCTCCATCTGAGACAGGCCGAGCGTCTTCGCGTAGTGCGGCAGGAGCGGGACGATCAGGTAGTAGAGGATCGAGTCGGCGAAGAAGGCGAGGCCGACGACGACGAGGAGCGCCGTGGGGGAGGTCCGGCGGGGCATCCCGGGATGGTAGCCGGACGGAGATACCGGGGCGCGTGCCACGTCGCGCGCGCCCCGGCGGGGAGTCAGAAGACGAAGAGAAGGGACGCCGAGGCGCCGAGGGCGTCGTCGGAACCTCGGGCCGTCTTCGCGAAATCGCCCGGCCGGAACCAGCCCGCCTGCACCTGGCCCGTCAGCCCCGGGAGGATCGGGTACGTCCCGACGACGTCGACCTCCGTCCCGACCGACCGGCCCGAGGAGCCGGTCGCGTCTCGGCCGAGCACGGCGCCTCCCGCCGCCTTCCACGCTCCCGCCGGGTCGTCGAGGGCGAGCGCCCGGTAGAAGAGGCGGGCCGTCCACTTGACGCTCTCGCCCGCGACGCCGGCCGAGAGCGAGACGACGCGCTGGTTCCGCCAGCCGGTCAGGTCGAGGTAGCCGTACTTCAGGTGGTTCGTCGGGAAGAGGTTGTCGAACTCCTCGAATCGGCCGTCCCGCGGGTCGCCGTCGCCCGTGGCCTTCGAGGCGTCGAGCCCGATCGAGGGCTTGAAGGGGAGCGGAAGCTCGTAACGGACCCAACCGGCCACCGCCCAGGCGCGCCGGTCGAGCGCGTATTCGTGGCCGGTCTGTAACGCTCCTTCCGCGTCCCAGACGAAGCGGCCGTGGGCGCCGGCGATTCGGACGGACCCGAGCAGGCGGCTAAC
>CAYVPO010000198.1:0-6259 GCA_964453825.1 uncultured Holophagales bacterium | reverse complement strand
GCCGCGTGGGCCGACGGGAAGCTCGCCGGGCGCGAGGCCGAGCTGAAGCCTCTCGTCGCCGCCGCCGTGACGGTCGAGAACCCGCGGCTCGTCGTCCGGGCGGGAGACGAGGGGTACGTGCGGCTCCGGAACGACTCCGACCTCCGCCTCGACCTCGAGGGAGAGGGGGCGTCGGGCGAGGTCGTCGTCCCGGGGAAGCTCGTCGTCGCCGCGAACGCGACGAGCCTCCTCGAGGTGAGGGTCCCGAAGAAGACGGCTCCGGGGACGAGACGCCTCGAGCTCGTCTTCACGATCTCGAACGTGAGGGCGACGCCGGACGCGGGCCTCCCCTACCCCATCGCGGTCGACCTCCAGGTCCTCCCGCCCGCTCCGAAGTAGTCCCGGCGCTCAGCCCGGGAAGGTCCGCGCCTCGTCGAAGACGGCGGTGACCTCCGCCGGAGGCGCGGGCGTCACGAGGCTGACGGCGGCGATCGCGAACGACGAAAGGACGAACGCCGGGAGGAGTTCGTAGACGGCGAAGGCGCCGCCGAGCGGCGCGACGAGGTTCTTCCAGACGACGACGACGATCCCTCCCGTGAGCATCCCCGCGACGGCCCCCGCGAGCGTCGTCCTCCTCCAGAAGAGCGAGAAGAGGACGAGGGGCCCGAACGCGGCGCCGAGCCCCGCCCACGCGTACGAGACGACGCGGAAGATCGAGTCGTTCCCCGAGAGGGCGACGAGGATCCCGAAGGCGGTCACCGCGACCTGCGTGCCGCGCGCGAGTCCGAGCACCGACCGGTCCGGAAGCGGCTCGGCCCGGAAGTTCTGCACGAGGTCGCTCGCGAGGGAGGAGGAGGCGATGAGCATGTAGGAGTCGGCCGAGCTGATCGAGGCGGCGACGATGCCGGAGAGGACGAGCCCGGCGAGGAGCGGCGGGAAGAAGTCGACCGCGAGGTGGATGAAGATCGTCTCCGCCGCGCTCGCCGTCAGGAGCCGGGCCGGCATCAGGGCGCGGCCGATCATCCCGATGGCGACGGCGGAGAAGAGCGAGACGACGCACCAGGTGACCGCGATCGCGCGGGCCCGGGCGACCATCGCGGGCTTCTCGATCGCCATGAAGCGGAGGAGGACCTGCGGCATCCCGAAGTAGCCGAGGCCCCAGGCGAGGCAGGAGAGGATCGCGAGGAAGCCGTAGCCGACGCCCGGGCCGAACGCGGGGCTCCCGCCGACGACCGCCTGGGCGTTCCCGGCCGCGGCCGTCACGGCGGCCCCGGCGGCGTCGAGCGGCGTCGCGACGCCGAAGAGGTCGGTGAAACGCGGGATCGCGCCGAGCTCGGCGAGGAGCGACCCGACGCCGCCCGCCTTCGCCGTCCCGACCGAAAGGACGAGGACGAGGGCGCAGAACATGAGCGTCCCCTGGATGAAGTCGGACATCGTCTCGGCGAGGAAACCGCCGACGAACGTGTAGGCGAGGACGAAGAGCGCGCCGAAGACGACCATCCGCGCGTAGAGGCCCTCCATCCCGAGGACGTAGCCGAAGAGCTTGCCGAACGTGACGAACTGGGCCCCGACGTAGATCGAGAAGAAGAAGAGGAGCATCCCCGCGGCGATCGTCGAGAGGAGGCGCCGGCCGTCGTGGAAGCGGGCGCTGAAGAACGCGGGGAGCGTGAACGCGTTCCCCGCGACGATCGAGTGGGCCCTGAGGCGCCGCGCGACGAGGCTCCAGCAGGCGAGCGTGCCGAGCGCGAGGCCGATCGCGGTCCAGGCCGCCTCACCCGCCCCCGCGAAGTAGGCGACGCCCGGAAGCCCCATGAGGAGCCAGCCGCTCATGTCCGAGGCCTCCGCGCTCATCGCGGCGACCCACGGTCCGAGGCCGCGCTCCCCGAGGAAGTAGGCTTCGGCGCTCCGGGCGCTGCGCCTCGAGTACCAGAGGCCGACGCCGATCGTGAGAGCCAGGTAGGCGCCCATCGCGGAGAGGAGGAGGACCTTGTCCGAGGGCATTCCCGATTATCGGGTCTGCCCGCGGCGGGGCGGCCGCCGCAGGCCGCAGACGCGGAACGGGGGGAGAAGGTTCCCTTCTCCCCCCATCCGTCCGGGCGCCGCGGACGGCGCGGCGCGCCTTCGCGACTACCGGTTCGGGCAGCCGGCGCCCGTGCCGTCGCCGGGGCCGAAGCCCGCGCCCGGACCGGTGCCGGCGCCCGGCCCCGTCCCGTCGCACGTCCCGGTGCCGTTCCCGGCGCCCATACCGCGTCCGCGGCCACGCCCCATGCGGCCCCCGCCCGTCCCGGTCCCCGGCAGGAGCTTGCCGGTCTCGTCGACGGCGCCCCGCTCACGCGGAGCGGCGAGGATCGCCGCCACGTCGTCGGCCGTGAGGTACTGCGCGGCATAGGAAGCTCCGAGCGCCTCGAGACGGCCGGCGAAGGCCCGAAGGTGATTGCGCGAGCCCTTCGCGAGGTTCTGCATCACGGCGTCGACGTCGCGGTTGTCGGCGGCGGCGAGCGCCTTCGCGAGGTCGGCGAGGTCGAGGTCCTCGATCGTGGCGCCGACCTTCAGCGCCTCGACAAGCGAGACCTTCCCCTTCGCCACGAGGTCCGTGTAGAGGGCGGCGAGCCGCGCGTCGCTGAACTCGCCGGGAGCCGTCGTGGCGGCCGGGTCGACGAGCTCGTAGCGGTCGAGGAGGAGCTTCACGAGGTCCATGTGCCGCTGCTCCGCCGCGGCGATGTTCGCGAACGAGCGGTCGCCGTGGGCGGCGAAGAGCGCGCGGTAGACGTCGCGGGCGAGCTTCTCCTCTTCGCGCATGAAGGCGATCTCGGCGGCCTCGGCGGAGCTCAGCGTCTCCTGCGGGAGAGAGGCGAAGTACGTCGCGAAGGGGTTCGCGGCCGGTGCGGCAGGCGCGGTCGACCCGGCGCCCGGGCCGTTCCCCTGACCGCCGCGAGGGCCTGGCTGGGCGAGGAGCGGCGTGGCGAGGAGGAGTACGGCGAGGAAAGCGGTCTTCTTCATGTCTGGCTCCTTGGTCGTTTCTGGCGGCGACCGTCGCGGGCCGCTTCGCTCCTCCTCATCCACGCCCGATGCCAGCCGGCGCCCCGCACCGAGGAACGCCGTGAAACGCCTCAGACGGAGAGACTTCCGCGATCCCGACGCCGTTCCGCGGGTCGCGCCGCACTGCAAAGTCCGCAGTCTCCGTGCACGGCCGCTGCAGGGGCGCCCGGCGTTCCCGGGCGCCGGGTCAGCCGATCCCCCACTGCTTGAGGCGGTAGTAGAGGGTCCGCACCGAGATGCCGAGGAGCTTCGCCGCCTCCTCGCGCTTCCCACCCGTCCGCCGGAGCGCGGCGAGGAGCGCCTCCCGCTCGCGTTGAGCGCGGTCGAGCGGCGCGAACGCCGGCGCGACCGGCGCGAGGCCGAGGTCCGCGGCACGGATCGGCGCCCCTCCCCGGACGACGACCGTGCGCTCGAGGACGTTGCGCAGCTCGCGGACGTTTCCCGGCCAGGCGTGGGCCGAAAGGGCCGCGAGGGCGTCGTCTGCCAGCGAGGGGACGGGGACGCCATGTCGCGCGGCGAGCCGCTCCGCGAAGTGCCGGGCGAGAAGCGGCACGTCGTCCGGACGCTCGCGGAGCGGCGGGACGTTCACGACGACGACCGCGAGGCGGAAGAAGAGGTCCTGTCGGAACCCGCCCTCCTCCGTCGCGCGGGAGAGGTCGCGGTTCGTCGCGGCGACGAGCCGGACGTCGACCGGCAGGTCGCGGCTCCCCCCGAGCCGCCGCACGACGCGCTCCTCGAGGACCCGGAGGAGCTTCGACTGGAGCCCGACCGGCAGCTCCCCCACCTCGTCGAGGAAGAGGGTCCCGCCGGAGGCCTCCTCGAAGCGACCCGCCCGCGCCTGGTCGGCGCCCGTGAAGGCGCCCCGCTCCGCACCGAAGAGCTCGCTCTCGGCGAGCGTCTCGGGGAGCGCAGCGGCGTTCACCGCGACGAACGGCCCCTTCGCGCGAGGCGAGCGGGCGTGAAGACGCCGCGCGACGAGCTCCTTCCCGGCGCCCGACTCGCCGGTGACGAGGACGGCGACGTCCCGCGGCGCCACCCTGTCGACGAGATCGAGCAGCTCCTTCATCGCGGCGTCGGCCGTCACGATCTCGCCGTCGTCTTCGCGCGGCAGGAGGCTCGCGACGAGGTCGACGAGCGCCTCCGGCGACGGCAGCGGCTTCGCGATGTAGTCGGCGGCGCCGAGCCGGACCGCCTCCACGGCCTCCGGGATCGATCCGTGCGCGGTGAGGACGACGACGGGCGGCGGCGAGGTCCGCGCGCGGATGCGCCGGAGAAGCTCGAGGCCGTCGACCGCCGGCATCCTCCGGTCGGTCAGGACGAGGTCGAACGCCGTCCTCTCCAGGAAGGCGAGCGCCTCCGCGCCGTCCCGCGCCTCGGTGACGCCGTGACCGGCCCCCTCGAGGATGTCGCGCAGGAGCGCGCGGAACGACGGCTCGTCGTCGACGACGAGGAGTCGCGCCACGTCAGGCGCCCTCTCCGGGCAACGCGAGCGTCGCGACGCAGCCGCCGCCGGCGCGCGGCGCGAGCGAGGCGGCGCCGCCGTTGGCCGTCGCCAGAGAGCGGACGATCGCCAGCCCGAGGCCGGTCCCGTCGGGACGTGAGGTCACGTACGGCTCGAAGGCGCTCGCCGGGTCGAGGTCGAGGCCCGGCCCGCGGTCGGCGACCTCGACGACCGCCCGGCCCCCTTCCGTCCGGGCCGTCACCTCGATCGTCCCGTTCGGGTCGAACGCTCGGGCGTTCGCGAGCAGCTCCTCCAGGATCGTCTCGACGTGCTCCCGGTCCGCGCGCACCGGGACCGGGCGGTCCGAGCGGACCGTCACGCCCGCGGCGGTTCCGTTGCCCACGCGCGAGGCAACCTCGCGGGCGAGCGCGGCGAGATCGAACGAGACGGGCTGCGGGTCGGGCGGGCGTGCGAAGTCGAGGAGCCGGGAGAGGATCGTCTCCATCCGCTCGCTCGCCGTCACGATCCGCACGACGCGCTCCCGCTCGCTCTCCGGCACGCGCCCGTCGAGGAGCTGGGCCGTCCCCTTCACGACCGCGAGCGGGTTCCGGAGGCGATGGGCGAGGCCGGCTCCCGCCCGAGCGACCGTGGCGAGGCGGTGTCCCTCGGCCTCGGCCGCCTCCCGCCTCGCCCGCTCGGCGAGGCCTCGAGCCGCGACGATCGCCAGCCCCACGAGCGCCAGCGCAGACGCCGCGCCCCCGGCGAGGACGAGTCCCGCGAGCGCCGGGGCGCGACCCAGAGCGGGCGAAGGCCGCAGCCGCAGGCGGATCGGCGGCATCCCCCGCCCCGCGCCCGGACCCGGCCCACGCCCGCCCATGAAGCCGCCGCCGGGGCCCGGCCCGGTCCCGGGCACGGCCGACCTCCACTCGCGCCCGAGCGCCGCAGTCACCTCGTAGCCGTTCGTGGAGTCCACGCCGGCGCTGGCCAGGACGCCTGAAGGTCCGACGATCGCCGCCCCCTCGACGCTGTCCGCGTGGCGGGAGAGGAATTCCTCGAGGACCGCAGCAGCCTCGTCGGGCGTCGCACCCCGCAGACTCGCCTCGAGGTCGTGGGCCGCCCGCGAGAGGACGCCGTCGCGGACGGCCGCCTCCCTCTGCCCGAGCGTTCGCGCGGCCAGGCCGGCCGTCCCGAGAAGCGCGGACGCGAAGACGACGGCGAGGACGACGATCCAGACCGGCGTGCGGTTCGAGCGATTCACCTCCTCATCGTACGGGAGCCCGTCCCGGCCGGCGTATCTGCTGCGAGAAGGCGCGGCTGGAGCAGACAGGCCCGAAACATCCTGTTTCATCGAAACGCGAAAACGCGAAACAACTCGTCGCACGTGAACGGATTTGTCGCAGCAACGGTCTCGCAAGAACCGGCGCGTCTCGTTGCGCAGCAGCATTGTCGTTCCTGAGCAGGCCTGGCGCGCTTCTTGAACTGCGGCCGGTGGCGAACTTCTACACCACCGGAGGTGAAGATGGCGGCGACCCGGCGAGAGTTCATCCAGATCGGCGGCACCGGCCTCGGGGCGGCAGCCCTCGGCTCGGGGCTGACGACGAAGTGGTGGGGCCTCGACCCCGACGTCGTCCACGACCCCGGCACCGACGGTGACCAGGTGGTCCCGACATTCTGCGAGCTCTGCTTCTGGAAGTGCGGCGTCCTCGCGCACGTGAAGGACGGAAAGGTCACGAAGCTCGTCGGGAACCCCGAGCACCCGCTCTCGCGGGGGCGGCTCTGCCCGCGCGGCACCGGCGGCAC
>CAYVPO010000197.1:0-6339 GCA_964453825.1 uncultured Holophagales bacterium | reverse complement strand
TTCTACGCGGCGGTCGAGGTGCGCGAGGACCCGTCGCTGCGCGGGAAACCCGTCGTCATCGGCCACCGGGGCCGCCGCGGCGTCGTCTCCACCTGCTCGTACGAGGCGCGGCGCTTTGGCGTCCGCTCGGCCATGCCCTCGGTCACGGCGGAGCGGCTCTGCCCGGGCGCCGTCTGGCTTCCCGGCCGGATGGCCCTCTACGTCGAGGTCTCTCACCGCATCCGGGAGATCCTCGACGGGTTCTCCCCTCTCGTCGAGCCGCTCTCCATCGACGAGGCGTTCCTCGACCTGACCGGCATCGCCCGCGACCTCGCCGACGGTCGCCGGATCGCCTCGGAGATGAAGCGTGAGATCCGCGACCGCGAGCGGCTCACCGCGTCGGCGGGCGTGGCGCCGAACAAGTTCCTGGCGAAGGTGGCGTCCGACCTCGAGAAGCCCGACGGGCTCGTCGTCATCCCTCTCGAGGAGGTCCCGACCCGCCTCTGGCCGCTCCCCGTCGAGCGCCTCTGGGGCGTCGGGCCGAAGACGGCCGAACGCCTTCGGGAGCAGGGACTCGCGAAGATCGTCGACCTCGTGAACGCGCCGCCCGGCCGCCTCGCGCGCGTCCTCGGCGACGGGAGCGCGGAGCACCTCCTCGCCCTCGCCCACGGGCGCGACGACCGCGCCGTGCAGACGGGCCGCGAGGCGAAGTCGATCTCCGAGGAGAGGACCTACGGCGAGGACCTCACGCGCCCCGCCGACATCGACAGGGCGCTCCTCGCGCGGGCCGACGGCGTCGCCCGCGAGCTGCGCCACGAGGGGCTCGTCGCGCGGACCGTCCACCTCAAGGTCCGGACCGGCGACTTCGAGACCGTCACGCGCGCGAAGACGCTCCCCGAGCCGACGGACCTCGCCGAGGTCGTCCTCGAGGCGGCGCGGGAGCTCTTCCGGGACCGGATCACCCTGAACGGACGCGGCGTCCGGCTCCTCGGCGTCGGCGTCAGCGGCCTCGAGCCTCCCGGCGCCGGCCAGCCCTCCCTCTTCTCCGACGAACGGCAGGAGAAGCTCCGGGCGCTCGCGCGGACCGCCGACGAGCTCCGCGAGAAGTTCGGCAAGGCGGCCCTCGCGAGGGCGCGCCTCCTCGCAGCGCCGAAGACGACCGGGACCGACGCCGACGGGAGCGAGGACGATGCCGCCGAGGCGTCGAGCCTCCCGAGCGTCGACTGAGCGGCGCCGCCCTCCACAGTCGGCTCGCGAATGCAGCGCGCGACGTAAACTCCGCCATTCGCGGCACGAGCACGAGGAGCGTCTCCGGCGGGCCACCGTCGGAGACAGAGGGGCGAGAGATGGCGAACGGCGACGACCCGGCGGCGATCCGCAGGCGCTGGCACGAGCTCGCGGGAAGCGGGCTCCCTCTCGAGGCCGAATCGGTCTTTCGCGAGACGGACGGGTTTCTCGCCCGCCGCGCGAACGAGGCGCGGGCGAAGCTGCTGCAAGCGCTCGCTCCCCTCCTCGCGACGGCGCTCGAGCCGGCCGAGACGATCCGATACGTCGCGTCCGGCTTCCGCTACTCCGCCGCGGAGCTCTTCCTCTCCGGTCACCTCGCGGCGCGCGTCACGAACCGGACGGCGCTCGTCCTCACCGACCGCCGGCTCCTCCTCCTCCAGGTGGACGCCGGGGGCCGGCCGAAGGACCTGAAGAACCAGCTCCGGGTCGATCGCGTTCGCCGCGCTTCCGCCAGCTGGCTCGGCTCGCTCACCCTCCAGACCGTCTCGCGCGAGAAGCTCGTCTTCACCTCCGTGCCGAGGTCCGACCGGAACGCCCTGGCCGCGCTCCTCCCCGGCTCCCCCACGGCTCCACGCGAGAGCGGGTCGTCGGTCGAGCACCTCTGCCCGGCCTGCCTCCGCGTCGTCCCGGGGCCGGTCGGGTCGGCAGAGCGCTGCCCCGACCCGTCCTGTCGCATCCCGTTCCGCAGCCCGAAGAGGGCGGCCTGGCTCTCGGCCCTCGTCCCCGGCGTCGGCGACATCTACCTCCGGCACTTCCTCTTCGGGTCCCTCGAGTTCGTCGGATCGATCGCCGTCCTCTGCGTCGCCCTCTTCGCGATCGTCGCCGCCGTCGCCACGCGCGACGCCGAGGTCCTCCTCGTCGCGGCGGTCCTCGGCGTCCTCTTCATCCTCCTCCCGCGCCTCTTCGACTTCTTCCTCACGCTTCACATGGGAAGGAAGGGGATCGTCCCTCTCTCCCTGACTCCGGCTCCGCCCGGAGTCGAGGACGGGGCACCCATCGGCCCGTCACGAGGGTCCTCGCTCCCGGCCTTCCCCGCCTGGAGCTGGGTCCTCTTCGCCGCCGGAGCGCTGGCCGTTGGCGCCACGGCGTGGCTTTCGTTCGCCGAGGCCCGCGCCTCGGCCCGGGTCCTCGAAGCGTGCCGTCTCGCCGAGACCGGGAGGATCGCCGAGGCGACGAAGCTCTACGAAGCGTCGGCCAGCGAGAGACCGATCGCCGCCTCCGACCGCGGGCGCTTCGCCCTCGCTCTCTGGGAAGGGGGCGATCTCGACGGCGGAGACCTCCTGGTGAACGACCTCGGGCCGATCGACCGTGAGGTCGCCGACCGACTCGACGCCTTCGTCGCGAAGCACGAGGCCGCGATGAACGACCTCGAGGACGGCCGCGTGGCCCTTCTCGACGGTAAGAAGGAATCCGCGTGGGAGCAGATCGACCGCGCCGTCGCGTTCTTCGCGACTCTCGAGAACGCCCCCCTCCCGAAGAGCCGGTACGACGCCGTCGTCGAGCTCGCGGGCGGGTTCCTCGGCCCGCCGCTCGTGCCCGACGATCTCGCCGCGGCGACGCGGATGACCGAGCTCGCCGCCACGCTCCCGGGGGCCGACCTCCGCCTCGACGTCGCCCGCGCCCGCGTCCGCGCCGCCTCGGGCGAGTCGGCTCCCCTGCCCGAAGCCGCGACGCTCGACGCCCGCTGGCGTCTCCTCGCCCTCGAGGCCCGGGCCGCCCTCCGCGCCGCCCCTTCCGACGTCGCGACCCTCGCCCGCGAGGCCGAGGCCGTCTCCCTCGACGACATTCGGCGGCTGCTGGAGCCCGACCGGGCCGACCTACGAGCCCGCCGCGGCGCCCTGATGCTTCTCGGCGGCCGAGGCGACGCCGTCCCGGCCGCCGACCTCCCCGCCGCGCGGGAGCGGGCGGAGAGCCAGGGGTGGGCCTGGGAGAAGGGGCCGGGCGGCGCTCCGAATCCGTGAGTCGACGGGCGCCGGAGCGAGCGGTCAACCGACGCCGGTCGCTCCCGTCGCCGTGATCCGTGCCACGCCGGTTCGCTCGGCCAGGCGTCGCACCGCTGCCGAAGCAGCCTCGGCCGAGACGACGCCCGCGGGCAGGTAGACGATGAGCCACGCGCGCCGCGTCGCATCCGTCACGCGGAGCCGGTCGGCCCCCGTAATCGGGACGTCGGCGGGGCCGACCTCGTCGACGAGGAGCGGCTTCCCCTCGCAGTCGAACGGACCTCGCAGCGAGAGCATCTCCTCGCCCGGCCGTCCGGCCCGGAAGACGAACGGCGGCGTCGCCCTGTCGGCGTCCATCACGCAGACGTTCGTCACGAGGTCGAGGGCGACGAGGTTTCCGAGGTCGACGAGCGGGTGGACCTCCGGCACCTCCTCTCCCTTCAGCACCCGTCGGAGCAGCGCCTCGGAACCCGACCGGTAGCGCGTCGGGTCGCACCCCGCGCGGCGGAAGAGGCGCCGGAGTCCCGCGACCGCCGGGTGCTCCGGCAGCGTCTCGAGCTTGAGGCGGCCGCGCACCTCGGCCGCGGCCTCGAGCCTCGCCCGGGCGAGCGCGTCCCCGCCCTCTCCGGTCGGCGCCAGCTCGGTGAAGGAGAGCTCCCATCCGGGGAGCTCCATCGTCACGAGAGGCGGAAAGGAGGGCTCGGTCGTCGACATCGCGGAGATTCTCGCCCTCTCCGCGGACGACGCCTCTCGCCGGGCCGAAGTCGCTCTCCTCGTCAGGCCCCGGCGCCGCCCCGAACCGGGGTCGGCCGCGGGAGATGGACGACGTGCTTGCGGAAGTTCAGCACCGTGCACGACAGGGCGTTCGTCACGACGAACGCGATCGGCAGCTCGGGCTCGGCGTCCGCCTCCACGCGAGCCTCGAACCCACGCGAACGGAGGAACGCGACCGCGGCCTCCGCGTCCGCGACCGGGTCCGACGACACGAGCCCGATGCTCGCGCCCGCGGAATCGAGCTTTCGCAGCACCTCCGGCGGGGAGCAGTTGATGATCGTCCCGTCCTGGAGGATCGAGCGCACGATCCCGCTGCTGTCGAACCGGAACCGCTCCCGGAGCCCGTGGCGCCCGAGCAGAGCGACGACGGCCGCCTTCGCCTCGGGAGTGGGAGCCGAGAAGATCCGCGACCCGGGATCGGGGAGCGGAAGCGGGTTCCGCCCCGACGCGAGGAGGTACGTCCACGCGGCGAGACCGAGCACCGCGACGGCCAGGACGACGATCAGCCAGACAGGAAGAAACATGTCCGCTCCCCTTCACTCGAGATGACGTCCGTCGACGGGATGAGCCATGGTACGCGAGAAGCCCGGAGCTCCGCTGTCGCTTCCGCCGACAGGCCGCATCGGCGCAGCCGCCGCCGGAGACGGCCTGCTACGACCCTGGCGCGCGCTCGAGGCGCGCCGCCGGGGTTCTCGGGCCGGCGGGCCGACCTCGTGGGGTTGGGTCAGGAGCGTGAAGGCCGCTACTCTCACCCGATGCCCCGTCTCGTGCCCAACGACTCCACCAGCGCCTCGCCGACCGACCTCGAGACCCGCGCCCTCGCCGCGTTGATGGGGAGGCAGCCACTCGGCGAGCTCTTCATGACGGCTCTTCGGCGCGCGAACCAGCTCTTCGGCGCGGCGCTCCTGCTTCAGGTCGCCGAGCTTCGTCGGGCCGGCGACCCGGTCGAACGCGCTCTCGCTCGCACGAAGGAGCTCGAGCTCCAGCTCGCCTTCGCGTTCCAGACGATCGACGTCCTCCTCGAGCGCCTCCACCGCGTCCCCCCGGTCCACAGGCCCCGCTATCGGAAGGCCGATCGCGCCAGGATCCTCCACCACAAGGACGTCTTCCACCTCTCGTGTCACGAGGTCGCCCGTCTCTACGCACTGACCCGCTCGACGGTCCACCGCTGGGTCGTCGACTGCGTCGCGCCGAAGCGGCCCGACAGGCCTCTCGTCGCCCCGGCTCCGCCCGATCGCTCCTACTCCGCCCTCGTCCGGCAGCAGGTGCTCAACCTCTCGATGGCCGGCTTCGGCGGCTCCCTCCGCATCGCTCAGACCCTTGCGCGCGAGGGCATCCTCCTCTCACGCAGCACGGTGAGGCGCTGGTCGAAGGAGCCTTCGCCCGGCGGCGGCGCTCCTCTCCTGAAGTCCCTCGCAACGTCGAACAAAGCAAACGACCACGTCGATCCCCCCGGACTGCTCGCCGTCACGCCACGCCCCGGCGTGCGGGCCGTCCGGGCAAGCCATCCGAATCACGTCCTCATGGTCGACGTCACCCTCGTCAAGGCGCTCATGGGCTTCCTTCGGTTCCGCCTCGCCGTCGTCATCGACGTCTTCTCCCGCTTCCCCCTCTCCTGGCGCCTGTTCTCCGACGAGCCGTCGGCGGAGGAGATGGTGTCCGTCCTCGATGAAGCCGTCGCCCGCGCCAGGAGGCTTCACCCCGGCCTCTCCCTCTCGCACTTCGTGACCGACAAGGGCGCCTGCTTCACCGCCGAAGCCTTCCAGGCCGCCGTAGCCCGGCACGGCCTGAAGCCTCGCTTCGGCGCCGTCGGTCGACACGGCTCCATCGCGCTCATCGAGCGCCTCTGGCTCGGCCTCAAGGACCTTCTCCATCTCCGGCTCGACCGCTGCCTCCTGAAGAGCGACCTCGAGAGTCGGATCGGCCTCGGGCTCTTCTACTACTCCGTCCTCAAGCCCCATCAGGGCCTCGGCGGCGCGACACCCGCCGAGGTCTACTTCCAGAAGGAGCCGGCCCGGGACCACGCGCTTCCGCCACCGCGGGAAGGCGACCCGATTCCCCCACCCGTCTTCAGCATCCTCTACCTCGACGCCTCCCGCCGTCTCCCCGTCCTCTTCCGGAAGGCCGCGTAGAACCGCGCGCCGGAGCACCGGCGGTCCCTCACCAACTCGTCCATCCTCAGCCATCGCGGATTCGCGGGGCGGCGACGCCGTTCATCGGCGTCGTGAATCTCGCCCGCCTGACCACCAGTCCGTCAGGTATCGGGGCACGCAAGCCCGTCCCGGAGACCATTGGACTAGGACAAGGCGGTTGGCGAGGGCGACGTCCGGGAGCGTCGCCTCCACGTACTCGACGCTCT
>CAYVPO010000196.1:0-6384 GCA_964453825.1 uncultured Holophagales bacterium | reverse complement strand
CGTTGGCCCCCTTCTGGAGGCGGGCCTTCTTCGTCTCGACGAAGTTGCCGTCGTGGTCGCCCTCGCCGAGGTCGGTCCCTTCCCGCAGGCGGGCGAACGGCCCGACGACCGCGCCGTCGCCCACGATGGCCTTCTCGAGGACGCAGTAGGGGCGGACGGAGACGTTCGCGCCGATCGTCGAGGAGACGACGACGCACCCCTGCCCGATCCGCGAGCCCGCGCCGACGGACGAGGCCCCGGTGATCGTCACGAACGGCTCGACGACGACGTCCGGCCCGAACGTCACCCCTTCGTCCAGCGTGATCGTCTCGGGCCGGATCAGCGTCGCGCCGGCAGCCATCGCGGCGCGCGCGGCGCGAAGCCGGAGGAGCCCATCGACCTCGGCGAGCTCGAGCCGGGAGTTGACGCCGAGGACCTCGGCCGGGTCGCCGACCGGGAGCGCGGCGACGGCCGCGCCGTCGGCGACGGCGAACCCGAGGACGTCCGTCAGGTAGTACTCCCCCTGGGCGTTGTCGTCCGTCAGGCGCGGGAGCTCCCTCTCGAGGAGCGCCCGGTCGAAGGCGTAGATGCCGGAGTTGATCTCGCCGAGAGCCCGCACCTCGGGGCTCGCGTCCTTCGCCTCGACGATCCGCTCGAACCGCCCCTGCCCGTCGCGGACGACCCGGCCGTAGGCGCCCGCGTCCGGAAGGAGCGCGGTGAGGACGGCGATGCCGGCGCCGGCGTCGAGCGCCTCGTCGAGGCGGGCCAGCGAGGCGGCGGTCAGGAGCGGAACGTCGCCCGCCAGGACGACGACGCGCTCCGCGTCGCCGAGCGCCGGCAGCGCGACGCGGACGGCGTCGCCGGTGCCGCGCGGAGGGTCCTGGACGGCGACGAGCGCCTCGGGGGCGGTCCTCGCGAGGTGCGGGACGAGCTCCTCCCGCCCCGCGCCCGCGACGACGACGAGCCGCGAGCCGGGGCGCCCCGCGAGGAACCTCCGCGCCGCGCTCACGACGTGGTCGACGAGGGCGCGCCCCGCCGCCTCGTGGAGGACCTTCGGGCGGGCGGACTTCATCCGGACCCCGCGTCCGGCGGCGAGGAGGACGACGGCCGTGGCGGCGGGCACGCTCAGCCCCGCCCGACGAGCGCCTCGAACCGAGGCTGCGACCGGAGGGGCGCGAGGTCCGCCTCGAGGCGCGCCTGGATCCGGTTCTGGTCGGAGGCGGCGATCGCCGTCTTCAGGCTCTCGAGCGCCTCGTCGGGGCGGCCGTGGAGCGCGTAGCAGCAGGCGGCGAGATACGCGAGACGGCCGTCCGGGTCGGCGTGGCCGTCCGCCCCGCGGACGAGCTCGATCGCCGTCGCGCAGTTCCCGCGGTTCTTCTCGAAGACGGCGGCGTGGTAGATCTCGGCCGGGTCGCGAAGGACCTTCTCCTTCACGGTCTTCCCGTTGCGCGTGATCGAGAGGAACGTCCGGGCCCGGTCCACCAGCTCCCGCTCGTCGGGCTGGAGCTCGAGGAGCTCGGAGAAGCAGGCGGCCGCCGCCGGCATCTCTCGCCGGTGCAGGTGCTCCATTCCCTGCTCGAACAGCTTCCGGGCGTGCGTCAGGTCGCGGGCGGCCTCGCGGTGCGTCGCGGGAGGCTTCCGCGAGGCCGCGGCCGTCCGGAGCTCGGCGAGCTTCCTCTCGACCTCGACGAGCGGAACGCCGAGCGCACGAGAGACGCTCGGGAGGTCCATCCGGTCCACGTTGGCGTTCAGCCAGCGGATTTCGTCCTGCGTCCAGTGCCTGCTCATCCCACGACCTCCGGGCACGCCATTCGAGCCGCGTATTCTGGTCACCGTCCGGTAAGAGGTCAAGGCGCGCCGTCCACAGCGCGGGGCACCGGGGGCGCGGTTCGTGACGGAGCGCACGGTTCCTCCCGCGCCGGCGCCCGCCTCGGACCCGCGGTAGGCTCGAGGCGTGTACGCGCGACCTCTCTTCTGCTCGCAGTGCGGACAGCGGCTCGAAGAGCGCTCCGTCGGTGACGGGGACGGGAAGACGGTCCCCGTCTGTCCGGCGTGCGGCGCCATTCACTGGATCGACCCGAAGGTCGCCGCCGGCTGTCTCGTCATCCGCGACGGCCGGGTCCTCCTCGTCCGGCGCGGGATCGAGCCGGGCTACGGGCTCTGGGTCTTCCCCGGCGGCCACGTGGACCGGGGCGAGACGCTGGAGGGGGCGGCGCTGCGCGAGACGCGCGAGGAGTGCGGAGCGCTCGCGAGGATCGAGGGGCTCCTCGGCGTCTACTCCTACCCGGGACGCCCGGTGATCGTCGCGGCCTACCGGGCGACGCTCCTGCCGGAGAGCCCGGAGCCGTACGCCGCCGACGAGACGCTCGAGGTCGGGTGGTTCGCGCCGGAGGAGGTCGACCGGCTCGACCTCGCGTTCCGCTCGAGCGCCGACGCGCTCTCCGCGCTCCTCGGCCGGCCCGTCCGCTCCCCGCGGCACGAGGACTGAGAAGGCTACCCGAGCCGGACCGAGAGCTCTGCGGCGCCGAACCCGATCGCCACGGCCGCGTCGTTCCCCGACTGAACGTGGAGCGTCGCAGCGGGGTTCGCGACGAACGCCACCTCGCCCGCGCGGACGTCGCGCGCCTCCTCGCCGTCGACGAGCGTCAGCTTCCCGGCGAAGACCGCGACGCTCCGCAGCCCTTCCACCGCCCAGCGCGCCGCCGGCGGCGGCCCGAGGCGCAGGACAGAGCGCGTGCCGCTCCGCCGGAGGAGCCGCGCCCCGGTGACGCCGGGGGCCACGGAGCCCGCGAGCGACTCGCGCCCGATCCGGTCCGGCGCGCCCTCCTCTGCCGTCGTGGCACCGTCGAGGAGCGCGGCGACGCCGGCGGGAAGCCCGAGCGCGCCTCCTGCCGGGAAGAAGACGTCCCCCGCGGCCTCGCCGGCAAGAGCGACCGCGGCCCACGCGTACCCGTCTCCCGCGACGAAAGGCGCGCACGGCCCGAGTCGGGAGACGCCGCCCCGCGCCGCCCCGGCGCCGAGCTCGGCGACCGCCGTCGCCGCGTAGACCGTCACGCCCGGCGGGGCGCTCCGGTCGGACGGAACGCGACCAGCCTCCGGCGCGTCGTGGGCAGCAGGCCCGCGCTCGCCGCGCAACCATCGGAGGAGTCCTCTCGACACGCGCGGAGTCTAATTGGAGGACCGGCCGCCGAAAGTCCTTCGCGGCGCGCCGTCCCCTGCGGAGTCCGGTCGAAGCCCCCTGCGGACGGCCACGGCGGCACGGCTTTCGCTAGAATGACGGGTTGGTGGCACGGTCCACCCCCGGAGGTAGAGATGAACCAGAAGAAGACGCTCTCGGCCGCACTGATCGCGATCCTGATCGCCGTCAGCGGGATCGCCCTCGCGGGCCCCCAGGCCCGGATCGTGGGAACGGTCACGAACGCGAAAGGGGGGCCGATCGAAGGGGCGACCATCACGATCACGACCCCGGCGTTCGGGAAGTTCAAGGTCGTCCTGACGTCCGACAAGGACGGGAAGTGGGGGACGATCCTCAACGACTCCACGATCGCCTACGACTACCTGGTCGAGGCGAAGGGGTACATCCCCATCAAGCAGAACAAGAAGGTGGGGATCGGCTCCGAAGGGACGCTCGACGTCCAGCTCCTGACCGCCGACCAGGCCGTCGAGAAGGGGCTCGTGAAGGAGGTCGTCGACCCGTACACCCTCGCCTTCAACGGCGCGGTCGAGAAGTTCCAGGCGGGCGACCTGGACGGCGCGATCGAAGGGGCGAAGAAGGCCACCGAGCTCGGGCCCGACAAGGCCGGCGCGTGGGACATGGCGACGAAGGTCGCCGCCGCCAAGAAGGACTGGGACCTCGTCATCCAGTGGGGCGAGAAGGCCCTCTCGATCGAGCCGGACAACGGCTCTCTCTTCGGCGCGCTGATGGAGGCCTACAAGGCGAAGGGGGACAAGGCCAAGGCGCAGGAGTACGAGAAGAAGTTCATCGCCGCCAACCCCGACAAGCCCGAGATCCTCTACAACCAGGCCGTCGACCTCTACAACAAGGGCGACTTCAAGGGCGCCGACCCGATCCTCCGCCGGGTGATCGAGGGCGCGCCGGAGTACGCCAACGCCCACTTCCTCCTCGGCATGTCGTGCGTGAACCTCAACAAGATCCCCGACATGAAGAAGCACCTCGAGGAGTACATCCGGCTCGACCCCAAGGGCAAGGAGGTCGCGACGGCGAAGGAGATGCTCGAGGCGTTCAAGTGACGATCCGCCCGGCGGAGGGCGCCGCGTGACCGCGGCGCCCCTCGCCATCGGCGTCGCGGGCGGCACCGGCTCCGGCAAGACGACCGTCGCGAACGCCATCCGCGACCGCGTGGGAGAGGACCGCATCGCGATCCTCTCCCACGACTGGTACTACCGCGACTGGGTCGACCTGCCGAAGGACGTCCTCGACCACAAGAACTTCGACCACCCCGACTCGCTCGAGACCGACCTCCTCGTCCGGCACCTGAAGGCGCTGAAGGACGGGGCGACGGTCGAGGTCCCCGTCTACGACTTCAAGACCCACCGGCGCGCCGCCGAGACGCGCCGGATCGAGCCGCGGAAGGTGGTCCTCGTCGACGGAATCCTCATCTACGCCGAGCCCGCGCTCCGGACGCTCTTCGACGTGCGGATCTTCGTCGACACCGACGCCGACGTGAGGCTCATCCGCCGCATCCGGCGCGACATCGCCGAGCGGGGCCGGACGCTCGAGAGCGTCGTCTCCCAGTACGAGTCGACCGTCCGGCCGATGCACCTCGAGTTCGTCGAGCCGTCGAAGCGCTACGCCGACCTGATCATCCCCGAGGGGGGCGAGAACGCCGTCGCGCTCGAGTTCCTCTTCGCCCGCCTCGAGAAGATCCTCGCCTGACGGGACCTTCGCGCGCGGGCCGATAATCCCGGTACCCATATCCCGCCGCCGCGGGCGGAGGAGGTCGCCATGCCGATCGTCGTCCGGTTCCTCTCCGGGTCCCTCACCGACCGAGACTTCTCGTTCCCCGGAGAGGTCGTCCGGGTCGGCGACGCCGAGGGCGTCGACCTCCGCGTCGACCCGGCCGCGCCCGGCGACGGCGGGGCGCGCGGGCGGGCCATCGAGATCTCGACCGAAGGCGCCGGCTTCCGGATCCGCTCGGCCGGCAATCGCGACCTCTCGGCGCAGGGGGAGTTCCCGCTCGACCATCCCGTTCCCGACGGCGGCGAGGTTCGCTTCGGCGCCTGGGGTCCCGTCTTCACCGTGAGGCGCGTGTCGGCCGAGCTCCCCTTCACGGCGCCTCCGCCCCCTCCCGCCGCGGCCGAAGCCGCGCGCGCCGACGACACCGCCTCCCGCCGTCGGGGGGAGGACACCGGCTCGCGGCGCCGGAGCGTCCTCACGGCGTCCGGAGAGAAGCCGGTCGGTCCGAAGACGGTCATGGTCATGATCCAGGACGCTCTCTCGAAGGCCCGCGAGCAGGGGGACTCCGGGATCGTCGAGAAGGGGACCGTCTTCGTCCGGGAGGTCGTCGCCGACACGATCACGAGCGCCACGCGCTCGCTGAAGATCGGCCTGCTGCTGACGGGCGCGGCGCTCGTCGTCCTCGCGTTCGCGCTCGGCTACAACGTCTGGCGCACCCGCCAGACCGTCGCCCACGTCACGCGCGCCGCCGACGAGAGCGTCCAGGGCGTCCGCAAGGAGCTCGGGACCCGCGTCGAGGAGATGCGGAAGGAGCGCGACGCGCTCGCGGCCGAATCGGCCGAGGTCGCCCGCAAGCTCGGCGAGCTCGAGAAGACCGCCGGCGCGAGCGAGAAGGCCGTCTCCGACCTCCGCACGCGCCTCGGCGACGCCGACGCGCGGCGGAAGGACCTCGAGGGGCGGATGCAGCGCGCGCTGGACGCGCTCGCGGCCGACAAGGAGGCCCTCCAGCGGCAGCTCCAGCAGATGGAGCGAGAGCGTGCGGCCGACCGGGCGCGGCAGCAGGCCGAGATCGAGAGGCTCCGGCAGGAGACGGCCGCGCCGATCCCGCTCCCGGCCGAGCCGGCACCGTCCGCCCCTCCGGCCCCGCGATGAGGGCGCGGGGCCTCGCCCCGCGCCCCGTCCCCGGGCCGACTCCTGAGAAGATGCCGCCGTGAACGTCCGGCCGAACCTCGTCGGCGGCTACACCATCCTCGAACGGCTGGGGAGGGGCGGGCTCTCCGGCGTCTTCCGCGCCCTGCGCGACTCGGACGGCCTCGAGGTCGCGCTGAAGATCACGAGCCTCGCCGACCTCGACCCGGAGTTCCGGCCTCAGGAAAGGTTCGAGCGGGAGGCGGAGCTCCTCGGCCGCCTCTCCCATCCGGCGCTCCCGAAGTTCCACGACTGGGGCGTCACGCTCGACGGCTACGGCTGGCTCGCGATGGAGCTCG
>CAYVPO010000195.1:0-6393 GCA_964453825.1 uncultured Holophagales bacterium | reverse complement strand
GCTCGCCCTGCGCGGGCGCGACCCGCAACGGGTCCGCCTGCGCGGGCCGCCGGGCGCGCGCGAACTCCTCGCTCCGCTCGTCAAACAGCGCGCGCGCCTCATCGGCGGCCTGCTCACCGGACCCGTGCGGGTCCCCGCGCCTGCTCGGACGCTCGCTGCGCGGGGCGCACGGCCTCCCTCGAAGCGCACGGGTGATTCGCGAGGTCGGACCGGGGAGGGCGCCTTCGGGGCGTCTACCCGTGAGCGACGCGCCGAGGCCGAGCAGGAACCGCAGCTCCGCTAGCGGCGGGCGCCGCTGGCTTCGCCGGCTTCCCCTCGGTGTCTCCGTGGCTCGCCGCAGCGGCGCGCGCCCGGAACTCCTCCGGGGTGACCCGAGCGAAGTGCCGCTTCAGAGCGACCTCGGCCTTCTTCGGATCGAGCATCGGGGTTCTCTCCCAGGAGCCGAACGAGGCTCCCAATAAGGTCTAGCCTAGCACGGTGAGACCCTCGATCAACAGCGGGTCTCGGACCGCGATCTGGACGTGGCTCCGGCTGTAGAGGGCCGAGGCGGGGAAGAGCCGCTCACCCTCCACGAAGGCGGCGCGAAGGCAGCGGACGGCCTGACCAGACTCGCCGAGAACCGCGACCATGTAGTTCAGGACGGCGCGGTCCAGCCTGTGCGCCCCGCTCGTCGCCGTCTGCTTCGGGAGAGCCTTTTCGCGCTCGACGAACTGGCTGTGGGTCAGGCGAAGGGTGGGCCACCACGCGATGTCGATGAGGTCGACGCAGCTCTCGAGGCGAATCGTGGCCCGGAGGACGATGGCGTTCGACTTCCCGTGATGCTCCTCCGC
The DNA here is from genome assembly GCA_964453825.1 of uncultured Holophagales bacterium. Classification (GTDB taxonomy): domain Bacteria; phylum Acidobacteriota; class Thermoanaerobaculia; order UBA5066; family UBA5066; genus UBA5066. The sequence continues at coordinate 5,563 of CAYVPO010000195.1, read as the reverse complement.
CCATTCCCGGGCGCGCAGGGGCGAGTCCTGAAAGAAGTAGACGCCGTCCCCGAGCCAGTCCCACTCGTTCGTGCTGTAGCGCAGGCCCTGCGCGAGGATCGAATCGACATGGTCGACGTGCGTGCCGTGATATCCCGTCGCGAGAACGTGCTTCGCGGAAGCCATTCCTGAGCTGCTTCCTACTTCGAGGGGGGAACCGTCACGAGGACCTCTTCGCCGAGCATGTCGATCAGCTTCACGGCGACGGTCGCTTCGGGCCGGGCAGGCGGCAGCTCGTAGCGGCCTTCGACGAGGTCCGACTTCCTCTCGGGCATGTCGGCAAGGACGACGTTGAAGACCTCGCCGTCGTAGTCCGGGTCGATGAGGACGCAGTCGACCATCCAGCGCCAGTCCTCGATCTCGGGCTGGACGACGCCCGCCTGCCGCTGGAGCCGCTCGACGATCGTCGGGGAGACGAAGTCCCGGATCTCGACGACGAGCTGCTTCTTCGTCCTCGAGACCTTCACGCGGGCCACGGAGGGCTCGTGCTTCAGGAGCTTCCCGTAGCGCTCGTCGGTTCTCAGCTCGATGACCTCGACCTTGTTCACGGAGCCGCTCCCCTTGCGAAGGCGGTTCCAGTCCTCTACCCAAGTCCGGGCGCCGACCTCGGCGCCGAGGCAGACGATCTTCACCGCGCGGTCCTCGTCGGGCCGGGCGTCCAGCTCCCGTCGGACCTCCTCGAGGTCGAGCGGGCTGAGGGGATGGTTGAACGGGATGATCCGGACGAGCGCCTTGCCGAGCGTCCCGTCGAAGAAGCCGTCCGTCCGGACGCGCTCGACGCCCAGCGCCTCGCATGCCAGCTCCACGGCCTCGTTGTGCTGAATCTGGAGGTCGTAGTCGTTCACCCGCCACGTCGTGAACGCGACTTGGGCGGGCCGTAGCGCCTGGGGCTCCAGAGTCGGGAGCTCGCCCTGAACCTCAGATGCGACCTGGCTTTCGATGATCGACTGGATCCTCTTCGCCGTCGTCTGGATCGCGCCCTTGTTGATGTCGCACCCGATCCATCGGCGGCCCAGCTTCTGCGCCACCGCGGCCGTCGTGCCGGAGCCGATGAAGCAGTCGAGGACGAGGTCGCCGGTGTTGGAGGACGCCGCGATCACTCTCTCGAGAAGTGCCTCGGGCTTCTGCGTCGGATAGTCCCCTCGCTCCTCGGCCTGGCTGTTGACCGCCTTCACATCAGTCCAAATCGACTGAACCGCCTTCCCCTTGACTTGATCCAGATAGCTCTTGAGCCGGGGCCAGCCGCCAGGCGTGGCAGGCCAGTAAATCTTTCCCTCCGCATCCAGCCGGTCGAGTTCGTCCGGCGCGAACTTCCAGTGGTTTCCCTTTGCTGCGGGGTCAAAGCCGCGCCAGGACTGACCGGAAGGCCCCCTCCTCAGGCCAGCCTGAGTTGCATCGATCGTAGCGAAGCGTCGGCCGTCTTCCTCTCTGTAGGTGTAGTAGCGCTCGATGTACTCCGGGTCGTGTGGAACCCGAAGCTGATTGAACAGGAACGATGGACCCTTCGCATACAGGAAGATCGTGTCGTGGATGTGGTTAAACGTCTGGGAATCACTCCGCGCCGATGTCCGTTTCCACACGATTTCGTTGAGGCACGACTCCGAGCCGAAGACCTCGTCGAGCACGACACGTAGGTAGTGGCTGCGATTCCAGTCCGAATGGAGATACATGCTCGCTGCCGGCGCCATCAGCTCCTTCAGCAGCAGCAGCCTCTCGTACATGAACTGGAGGTAGTTGTCGTTGGCCCAGATGTCCGTGTACTGGATCTGCTCGCCGAGGGAGTAGGTCTCGCCGGCGAGCTTCGCCGTTCCTTTCGGGCCTCGGAGGCTCACCCGGCGGACGTAATCGGCGCCGGAGTCGAAGGGCGGGTCGATGTAGACGAGGTCGACCTTGCCGCGGAAGCCATTCGCCAGAAGGTGACCGAGAACTTCCTTGTTGTCGCCGTGGAAGAGGAGCCCGCCCTTCGGATAGTTCGCGGGCCAGTCGTTCCAGCCTTCTCGGTCCGGGCGGAGGGTGCCGGTCGGGTCGAAGGTCTCGATGTGCTGGGCCGGAAGGGCGGGGACGTGCGAGAGGGGCCGCTTCCCGACCCAGGAGAGCATCGGCCTTCCCTTGGCGGTCGAGACGGCGACGGACGGCTTCACGGTTTCGTTCACGACGGGTCCTTCCGGAGCGGCGCCAGCGCTCGTCGGGTCTGGTCGACGGTGACGGTGTCGCCGGAGGTGAAGAGCATCTCGTAGCGGAGGCGGTCGGGGTCCAGCTCCTCCCATCGTCGGATGGCGAGGGCCTTCCGGCCGCTCTCACCGTCGGTCGGATGGGCGCGATCGAACTCCTTCTTGATCTCGACGATCACGGCACGGCCCGTGCCGGGCTGCGCGCCCGGCGCGGGCTTCTTCCGCACGACGAAGTCCGGCGTGTAACGGCGCCACTTCCCCTTCTCGTCCTTGTACTCGACGAAGAAGTCCGTCCGAGACGGATCGGTGAGGCCTCCGGTGAAGTAGACGTCCTCGATTTCCGCGGGGTCGAGCCGAAGCTCCTCGAGGACGAGCTCGAGGAAGCTCTTCTCGGGGTTCGAGTCGAAGGCGTAGGGGTCGTAGTGGAAGCCGAAGTCGCCGGGGTTCCGGTCCTTCAGCGTCTCGCGGGCGAGGAGAAGGCTCTCCCGGTCCCTGGGGTAGACGATCTCGGCCGTGTAGACCTCGGTGCCGTCAGCCAGAGCCTCCCTGTCGAAGCCGGCCGGCTTGACGAGCGCGAGGGCGACGTCGACGGCCTCCTCCCTGACCTCGTACTGACCGAGCTGCTTCTCGATCTGCCCGCTCAGGAAAGGGAGGTCGGCCGTGGGGATTCGGCCTTCCGGGTAGATCCTTCGGAGTTCGTCGAGGACGTCCCATAGACCGAGCCCGTGGAGGGAACTGAGGCGAACGGCGGCGGCAACGGGCGTCGACGAGGACACGACCTCCTCGATCGAGATGGCGTCGCCGATCTGCCGAAGGACTCCGGTGGTTGCCATCTGCTCGGCGATCGTGAAGGTCTTCATCTCGAGCGCGGGGTCGGCGAAGGCCGCGGGGCGCTCGAGCCGAAGCGAAGCGCGCACCTTCGCGGTGGGTACCACGGTCCGCACCGTGCGCCGGACGCAGAGAGGCGGAATGTCGACCTTCCTCAGAATGATCCGGGCTCGCCCGCGCTCGACCCCTGCGTGGTCGAGGTCGCGGATCGACTCGCCGTACGTCTCCTGGAGCTGACGGTCGAGGATCGAGAAGTTGTCGGTTGAGAGGTAGACGCGCGCCTTCCTCGTGTTCCCGGGGACCTGGCGCAGGCACCGGGTGGCGGCCTGGAGGACGAAGTTGTTCGACGACCGAAGCTTCCGGGCCAGGGCGCAGGCAAAAAGGCTCGGGCAGTTCCAGCCCTCGGTCCCTTTGTTCACGAGGAGGATGACCCGTTGGGGAGCGGCCGGGTCGTTGAGGCGGTTGAAGGCTTCGATGTCGGCCTCGGTCGTCAGCCGCGAATCGGAGGTGTTCGTGAGGCAGAGCGCCGGGCTGAGGCCGAGACGGACGAGGACCTCGTCGATCACGGGACGGAGCTCGACGACGTCGTCTGTCTGCGGAAAGTAGATGGCGAGCTTCGCGATCGCGCCGTTCGGAAGGCGGACGTCCCCGTACTCGCGGAAGAAGTCTTCGACGACGTGGCGCAGGTAGGGAGCGGGCTCCCCCTCGAAGTCGTAGGCCTGGATGCTCCCCGCGAGGTCCTTGAGGATGCCGTCCCGGATGCCCTGCGAGAGGCCGTACCAGGTCACGACGTCGCGTAGGGGCTGCCGCTGGAAGTAGGGCGTGCCGGTCGTGTTGACGACACACAGGACGTTCGTGTTCGCCGCGAGGTAGTCGACGGTCTTGCGAACCTTCTTGAGGTCGGCGTCGAGCGACTGGCCGTAGGTGTGATGCGCCTCGTCGGAGAAGACGGCGAGGTGGGGGAGGCTCGCGATCGCCTGGAGGCGGAGGTTCGCGACCTCGGCTCTCGCGTCGTCCTCCCGCCCTTCGCCGAAGAGCGGTCCGAGATCGCCCTTGCGCACGTCCTCCTTGCGGATCCGGATCTTTTCGGTGTTCGTGACGACGATGTTGAAGAGCGAGCCCGGGATCACAGGGATTCCCTTGTCGCCGTCGCGCGTGAACGTCAGCTTGACCGAAGCGGCGAACCGCTTGTGGAGCCGCGGCGGGAGGAGACGTTCGTACGGGACCTCGAGAAGCTCGCGGAGGGATTCGAGAATCGTCTTCCCGGGGGCGAAGACGAGCGCATTCTGGACGAATGGTCCGTCGGGGTACTCGAGGGCCATTGCGAACTCGGTGGCCGCGATGGCGCCGATCAGCATCGTCTTCCCGGCTCCCATGGCGAGGGCGAGGATGTAGCTCGGATAACCGAGCTGGATCGACTCGCGGAGGGCCTCGAGGCGGAAGTCTCGGACGAAGCCGTCGTCGTCGCGGATTCTGGCGAGGACGCCTTTCATGTCCTCGTCCATCGCGATCGCCTGGATGCGGGAGTCGGTGAGCCCGAGGGCCGACAGGAGCTCGGACTTGCGTGGGAAGAGCTTCCGGTAGAGGTCGAGGATCTTGGGAGTGCCTTCGACGAGGCGCAGATACCAATAGGTTTCGAGGGCGAGGAGCTGAGGCGGACGAAGGAACCGAAGACGCCCGGTATCTGGATCGCGCGCGAACTCGAGGATCTCCGCGATTGCGGAGAAGGGCTCGGTCGGGTAGCCGGCCTGTCTCCAGGCGTCCACCTTTCGGGACAGGATCTCGTGAAGGGCCGGCGACGGCATAACCGAAGGAGTTTGCCACTAGAGTGATCCCGGGTGCTCTCTTGGGGGGCGGGTGCCTCGATTGCGGCCGGCTGGCAGGAGGAGAGGGGACGAGCGCGGTTGGACAGGTGGGGCGCGGCCTACGCGGCCGGCCCGGGCGGCCGCGCGAGGACGACCCGGTTCCGGCCCAGGCGCTTGGCCTCGTAGAGGGCGGCGTCGGCCCGCGCGAGGAACGCCTCCGTCGTCTCCCCCCTCGCGAGCTCGGCGACGCCGGCGCTCGCCGTCACGCGCTCGGGGAGCCCTTCGACGACGAGCTGCGCGATCTGCGCGCGGAGCCGCCCGGCGACGTCGAAGGCCCGATCGCGGTGCGTCGCCGGGAGGACGAGGAGGAACTCCTCTCCGCCCACGCGGGCTGCGACGTCGTAGGGACGCACGCCCTCCCGGAGGGTCCCGCCGACCGCTGCCAGGAGGCGGTCGCCGACGGCGTGTCCCCAGGTGTCGTTGACGCGCTTGAAGAGGTCGAGGTCGAGCGCGACCACAGAGAGCGGCTCCCCCGTGCGCTCCGCTCGGTCCCTCTCGTGGGCGATCGCCTCCTCGAGGCCGCGGCGGTTCGCGAGGAGAGTGAGGGGATCGGTCCGCGCCAGCTTCTCGATGACCTCGTTGGCGGCATGCAGCCGCGCGAGGGTGCGCTCGAGCTCGCGGCCCCGGCGCACCGCCTCGCGGTTCGTCGTGGCGAGCTCG
>CAYVPO010000194.1:0-6516 GCA_964453825.1 uncultured Holophagales bacterium | reverse complement strand
TGGAGTACTGGCGCTGGTGGGTCGTCCACCTCTGGGTCGAGGGCTTCTTCGAGGTCTTCGCGACGGCCGCCATCGCGCTCCTCTTCGCGAAGCTCGGCCTCGTCGACAAGAAGCACGCGGGCGCGGCGGTCATCGCCTCCTCGGCGCTCTTCCTCTTCGCCGGCATCCCCGGCACGTTCCACCACCTCTACTTCAGCGGCACGCCCGTCTCGATCCTCGCCGTCGGCGCTTCGTTCAGCGCCCTCGAGGTCGTCCCGCTGACCCTCATCGGCCTCGAGGCGTTCCGGACGTACAAGCTCCAGCACGCGACCCCCTGGATGGCGAAGTACCGCTGGCCGATCGTCTTCTTCGTCGGCGTCGCGTTCTGGAACCTCGTCGGCGCGGGCGTCTTCGGCTTCCTCATCAACCCGCCGCTCGCCCTCTACTACATGCAGGGGCTCAACACGACGCCGGTCCACGCCCACACGGCCCTCTTCGGCGTCTACGGGCTGCTCTCGCTCGGCCTCGTCCTGATCATCGCCCGCAAGCTTTCCGGCGTCCGCGCCTGGAAGGAGACGCAGCTGAAGTGGGCCTTCTGGGGGATGAACGTCGGCCTCGGCCTCATGGTCGTCCTCTCGCTCCTCCCGATCGGCCTCGCGCAGACCTGGGCGAGCGTCGAGCACGGCCTCTGGTACGCCCGGAGCGCCGACTTCCTCCAGCTCCCGGCGCTCCAGGCGCTCCGCTGGCTCCGGATCCTCGGCGACACCGTCTTCCTCGGCGGCGTCGCGCTCCTCCTCTGGTTCTTCACCGGCCTCCTGACCGGCTGGAGCTACGAGAAGGCCGAGGAGCCCGGCTTCGACGACGACACGGCCCCGGAGAGCGCGTAGGCCGCGGGTCCGCGCCGCGCTTCCCCGCGCGGCGCGGACCGTCCCCCCGAGAACCCGATCGAACGGGCCGAACGGCCCGAAGGAGTGACGAGATGAAACGGAACACGCTCCCGACCCTCGCCGCCGCGGCCCTCGCCGCGGCCCTTCTCTTCCCGGCCGCGCCCGCCGCGGCCCACTGCGACTCCGTCGAGGGCCCGGTCGTCGTCGACGCGAAGGCCGCGCTCGCGAAGGGCGACGTGGCCCTCGTCCTGAAGTGGATCTCGGCGGCCCAGGAGCCCGCGGTGCGCGACGCGTTCGGGAAGACGCTCGCCGTGCGGAAACTCGGCGCGGAGGCGCGGGAGGTCGCCGACACGGCCTTCTTCGAGACGCTCGTCCGTCTCCACCGCGAGACCGAGGGGGCGGCCTACACCGGCCTGAAGTCGGGCGTGAAGGAGCCGGCCTTCATCGGGCAGCTCGAGTCCGCGCTCGGCTCCGGCTCGGTCGACGCGTTCGCGAAGATGGTCGGCGAGCACGCCGCCGCGAAGGTGAAGGAGAAGTTCGCCGTCGCGCTCGAGGCGAAGAAGAAGGTCGACGTCTCGCCGGCGGACGGGCGCGCGTACGTCGCCGCCTACGTCGACCTGATGCACTCCACGAAGGCGATCGTCGAGGCGGTCCACGGCGGAAGCGCTCACACAGCGCCGGCCGCGCCCCACGCCGCGAAGGCCGCCGGCCACACCTGCGACTGAACGGCGCGCCCGGGCACCGTCACCCGGTCCGGACTCTCGCGGTCCGGACGACCTCGACGACGTGCCCGGGCCTTTCCTCGAACGACTCCCCGTCTCCGACGCGACCGGCTCCGCCTCCGGCGACCCAGCCGACCGCGCAGTCGCGACCCGACCGCTTCGCTTCGTAGAGCGCGCGGTCGGCGAGCCCGAGGACCTCCTCGATCGTCGCGTCGCGCGGCCTTTCCTCGAGCCAGGGGAACGGCGCCCAGCCGATCGAGCACGTCTGCACGAGGGAGAGGTCGCCGAGCGAAAACGGCGCGCCGCCGACGGCCTCCAGGAGGCGCCGCGCCTGCACGTCCGCCTGGCGGCGCTCCGAACCGCGGGCGACGACGAGGAACTCCTCGCCCCCCCACCGGACGAGGAAGTCGCTCCGGCGCAGCGCCCCCTGAAGTCGCCGCGCCGTCTCCACGAGGACGAGGTCTCCCGCCCGGTGGCCGTACCGGTCGTTCACCGACTTGAACCCGTCGAGGTCCACGAGGTAGAGGATCAGGTCGCGGTTCTTCCCGGAGCCCCGGCTCTCGGAGGAGCGGACGGCGAGCTCCTTCTCGGCGTCGAGCGCCAGGTCCAGGAAGCGTCGGTTCCTCGCCTTCGTGAGGGGGTCCGTGACGACCGCTTCCTCGAGGGCCCGGTTCGCCTCGGCGAGCTCGGCGCTTCGCGCGGCGACGGCCGCCTCGAGCCGGCGCCGGTCGCGGGCGAGGCTTCGCGTCCTCAGCCGATACGCCACGGCGAGGAGCCCGGCCAGGACGAGAGCGAGGACGGTCCGCGCCCACCAGGTCTGCCACCAGAGCCGGCCGACTCGAACGGGGAGCCTCGTCTCCGAGCGGCCGAACGCCCCGTCGACGCCGGCGACGACGCGGAACGTGTAGCTCCCCGGCGGGAGGTTCGTGTAGGTCGCGACGCGCCGCGTCCGGGTCTCGACCCATTCGTCGTCGAAGCCGTCGAGGCGGTAGCGGAAGTCGGTCTTGAACGGCGGAAGGAACCCGAGCGCAGCCCAGCGGAGCTCGAGGCGGCGCGTGCCGGCCGGGACCTCCGCCTCTTCCCGATGGTCGACGAGGTTCGCGCCGGCCACGACCGCGTCGATCCTCACGCGTGGAGGGTCGACGGGGCGCAGCCGCGCGGGAGAGACCGCGGCGACGCCGCGTACCGTCGGGAAGTAGATCCGGCCGTCGACGGTCCGCGCGACCGCCGGGTCCCCGCCGTTGCACTCCTCGCTCGCCATCCCGTCCGCGATCCCGAAAGACCGGCAGCGCAGCTTCGGTCCCGTGCCGCCGGACCGCGCCTCGAGGTCGGCCCGGGCGACCCGGTAGACGCCCCGGTTGCTGCTGACCCAGAGGTCCCCGGCGTCGTCCTCGGTGATCGCATACGCGACGTCGGTGAAGAGGCCGTCCCGGGTGTCCCAGGACGTGATCTCTCCCCGCCGGAGCCGCGCGATCCCGCCGCCGTACGTCCCGATCCAGAGGGCGCCGTCCGCGTCGAGAGCGAGGCACCTCACGAGGGCGCTCGGGAGACCGTCCCGTGACCCGAGTGTCCGAAAGCCCTCGCCGGCCCGGCGGCTCAGGCCTCCGTACGTCGCGACCCAGAGCGTTCCGTCAAGGTCTTCGAGGAGGGCGCGCACCTCGTTGCCCCCGAGGCCGTCCGTCGTCGTGAACCGGCGGACCGCGCCCCCCTTCAGGCGGACCAGACCCTCCGCCTCGAGTCCGACCCAGATCGCGCCCGCGCGGTCGACGTGGACCGTCCGTACGTTCCGGATCAGGCCCCCGTCGGGGACGCGCTCCGCGCGGCCGGCGCGTACGCGGTAGAGCCCGTTCCACGCGCCGACGAGGAGCGTCCCGTCGGGCTCCTCGTAGAGGGCTCGGACCGAGCTCCCCCCGAGCGCTGCCGAAGACACGAGAGTCTCGAAACGGCCGTCCGGCCCGAGGCGGGCGAGGAAGCCGTTCCAGCCGCCCGCGAAGATGCCGCCGGACCGCGCGGCGAGGACCGTGTCGACGACGAAGCCGTCCCGCGCTCCTCCGTACGTGACGACGTCACCGTCGCGGAGCCGGCCGAGGCCGCCGCCCCTCGTGCCGAACCAGAGGTTCCCGTCCCGGTCCAGGAGGAGCGTCTGGATCAGGTCGCTCGACAGGCCGTCCTTCTTCTGCAGGTTCTCGATACGTCCATCCCGGCTGATCCGGTGGAGCCCTCCGTTCGTCCCGGCCCAGAGCGCCCCGTCCCCGTCGACGACGAGCGCGGAGACGAAGTCGTTCGAGAGCCCGCGAACGCGCTCGCTGGCGCGGAGGTCGCTCGAGATCCGGAACAGCCCCTGGTCGGTTCCGACGAAGAGCGTCCCGTCCGGCCCTTCGGCGAGCGCGAGGACCACCGCTCCCGGCGCGGGGTCGGGGACGAAGCGGCGGAGCGCTCCGCCCTCGACGACGCCGAGCCACGCGACCGTCGCGACCCAGACGCGGCCCTTTCGGCCGGGAGAGATCGCGAGGACGGCCGCAGAGGTCGGCCCCGGGTCCGCTGCGAACCGCGTCCGGCGGCCGTCGACGAAGCGCTCGAGGCCGCCGGCAGTTCCGATCCAGAGCGAGCCGTCGGGTCCCCGCGCGAGCGCCCGGATCGGTCTGCTCCGCTCGGGCTCCGCCTCGGTGGCCGGCCGCGAGAACCTCCGGCCGTCCCATCGGAGGAGGCCGGCGCCGTACGTCCCCGCCCAGACGCTCCCGTCGTCGTCCGCGCAGAGGGCCTGCACGTTGTGGGCGGCCATCGACGGCGTGTTCCCCCGGTCGCGGACGTCGAACTCGGCGCCGTCGAAGCGGACGAGCCCCTCCTCCGTCCCGATCCAGAGCGATCCGTCGGCCGCCTGCGTCATCGCGAGGACCGAGTTCATCGGCAACCCGTCGGCGATCTGCCAGGTCGAGATCGCGTACTGGCTCAGCAGGCGCTCCGGCGCCAACGAGAGAGCGCGCGGCTCCGCGCACAGGAGGAGGAGAACCACGACGAACTGCGCCCTCCGGACGAGTCGAAGCGCCATCGCCCCGAGTCTAGCCGGGTCGGCGGCGTCCGGAGCCCTCACGTCGCGATACGCTGGCGGCCGAGGTGCCGCATGACGCACGCCGTTCGAGTTCACGCTCCGGGCGGACCCGAGGCTCTCTCCTGGGACGAGGTCCGGGTCGGCTCGCCGGGTCCGGGCGAGGCCCGCGTCCGCCACTCGGCGATCGGGCTCAACTTCATCGACACGTACCACCGGAGCGGGCTCTACCCGCTTCCGCTTCCGGCGGTCCTCGGCTCCGAGGGAGCCGGCGTCGTCACCGAGGTCGGCGCGGACGTCTCCCAGGTGAAGGCCGGCGACCGCGTCGCCTACGCCGGGCCCGTCGGCGCCTACGCCGAGGAGCGGCTCGTCGCCGCCCACCGTCTCGTCCCTCTTCCCGACGACGTCGACGAGAAGACCGCCGCCGCCTCGATGCTGAAGGGAATGACGGCGCGCTACCTGCTCCGGAAGACACACCGGGTCGCGGAAGGAGAGACGATCCTCCTCCACTCCGCCGCCGGAGGCGTGGGCCTCATCGCCGCGCAGTGGGCGAGGATCCTCGGCGCCACCGTCATCGGGACCGTCTCGACGGACGAGAAGGCCGGGCTGGCGCGCGAGGCGGGCTGCCACCACGTCGTCGTCACCTCGAGGGAGGACCTCGTCCGGCGGGTCGACGAGATCACCGGAGGCGCCGGCGTGCGCGTCGTCTACGACTCCGTCGGGCGGGACACCTTCGAGGCGTCGCTCGACTGCCTCGCGCCTCTCGGCCTCATGGTCTCGTTCGGGAACTCCTCCGGTCCCGTTCCCCCCTTCGCGCCCCTCCTCCTCTCGCAGAAGGGGTCGCTCTTCGTCACGCGGCCGACGCTCATGGCCTACACCGCGCGGCGCGAGGACCTCCTCGAGACCGCCGCGGACCTCTTCTCCGTGATCCGTTCCGGCGCGGTGTCCGTGAGGATCGGCGCGACGTTCCCGCTCCGGGAGGCCGCCGCGGCGCACCGCGAGCTCGAGGCGCGGCGCACGACCGGCTCGACCGTCCTCCTCCCCTGAGGCGGGGAGGGCACCGCCGGGTATTCTCCGCCCCGACGACCACCAGGAGGTACACGATGCCCGAAGAGACGCCCCGTCCCGAAACGACCGACGCCTCGCGCCGCGACTTCCTGAAGGGAGCCGCCGCGACCGCCGTGGCCGCTGGCGCGCTCGGATTCCCCGCGATCCTGAAGGGAGCCGAGCCGCTCGCTCTCCCGCCGCTCCCATGGCCCGACACGGCCCTCGAGCCGGTCATCTCCGCGAAGACGCTCTCGTTCCACTGGGGCAAGCACCACCGCGGCTACGTCGACGCCCTGAACGGCCTCGTGAAGGGAGGCCCGCTCGAGGGCAAGCCCCTCGCGGAGATCGTCAGCGCCTCGGCATCGGACGCCTCGGCTCGAGCCGTCTTCAACAACTCCGCGCAGGCGTGGAACCACGACTTCTTCTGGAAGAGCCTCCGGCCGAAGGGGGGCGCCGCCCCGGCGGGCGCCCTCGCCGAGCGCATCGAGGCCTCCTTCGGGAGCCTCGACGGCCTGAAGAAGGAGCTCGTCGCCGCCGGCCTCGGCCAGTTCGGGAGCGGCTGGGCCTGGCTCGTCGCGGACGGCGCCGCGTTGAAGGTCGTGAAGACGGCGAACGCCGACACGCCTCTGACGACCGGACAGACGCCGCTCCTCGTCCTCGACGTCTGGGAGCACGCCTACTACCTCGACTGGCAGAACCGCCGGAAGGACTACCTGACCGCGGTCGTCGACGGCCACCTGAACTGGGAGTTCGCGGCCGCGAACCTGCCGAAGCCGGCCTGATCGGGATAGGGGGCAGAGGTAAAGGTACCGCCGCTCCCCTCCCACACCACCGG
>CAYVPO010000193.1:0-6575 GCA_964453825.1 uncultured Holophagales bacterium | reverse complement strand
GGCCCGGCCTCGCCCGCGTCGCGGCCGCCCTCGAGGACCTGCGCGTGCGGGAGCGACTCCACCGGGCCCGGATCGGCCTCGTCGGCGTCCCGTCCGACTGGCTCGTGGCGAGCGTCCCCGCTGCCGCAGCCGTCCGCGAGACGTGGGGCCCCGAGGTCGTCCCGGCCGACCTCGCTCCCCTCCTCGAAGCCCCGCTCCGCCCGCCCGACGAGGCGGCCTCCGGCCTCGCCGCCTCCTACACCTCCGGGGCGGCCAGCGTCCGCGAGACCGACGAGGCGGGCGTGAAGACGGCCGCGAGCGTCCTCCCGGCGCTCGAGGCTCTCGCCGCGCGCGAGCGGCTCGACGCCGTTGCCGTCCGCTGCTTCGACCTCGTCACCGAACGCGGCACGAGCGGATGCCTCGCCCTCTCCGCCCTGAACGACGCCGGCACCGTCGCCGCCTGCGAGGGGGACCTCGCGAGCGCCGTCGCGATGCTCTGGGTGAAGGAGCTCCTCGGTACCGCGTCCTGGATGGCGAACCCTTCCGACGTCGACGCCGCGACGGGCCGCCTTCGCCTCGCCCACTGCACCGTCCCCCGCTCCCTCCTCTCCGGGTGGGACCTCCGCTCCCACTTCGAATCGGGCCTCGGCGTCGCGCTCGCCGGCGAGCTCCCGCCCGGGCCGGTGACGCTCCTGCGCCTCGGCGGCCGCCGCCTCGAGTCGGTCTTCCTCGCCGAGGGCGAGGCGCTCCCGACGCCCCGCCGCGAGGACCTCTGCCGCACGCAGCTCGACGTCCGCCTCGAGCCCGTCGCCGTCGCCGAGCTCCTCGAGCGCCCGCTCGGCAACCACCTCGTCCTCGTGCCCGGGCGCGTCGCCCTCCGCCTCCGCGCCTACCGCGAGTGGGCGGTGGGAGAGGAGGGCGACTCGCGAGCGGCCGCCTGAGCCGCTGATAGGCTTTCGGGATGGCCGTTCGATACGTCTCCGAGGAGCCGCACCTCGTCGCTCCCGAGCACGTCGGCGCGGAGCTCGCGTCGCCCGCTCGGAAAGGCGTCGCGCTCGCGATCGACGTCCTCCGCCTCGCGGTCATCCTCGCGCTCGGATGCGCTCTCGCCGCTGCGTCCTCGCGCGCGGCCGACTTCTGCCCGGCCCTTCCTCCCGCCACGGGCGACGTCGTCGTCGTGAGCACGGTCGCGCAGCTGCGGACCGCGGTCGACGCGGCCGTGCCGGGGCGGACGATCCTCGTCGCGGACGGCACCTACGCGCTCGACGGCGAATACCTCCGCCTCGACGTCCCGAACGTGACGCTTCGTGGGCTGAGCGGAAACCGGGATGCCGTCGTCCTCGACGGGAACTACCTGACGACCGAGATCGTGCAGGTGGCCGCCTCCGACGTGACGGTCGCGGACCTCACCCTCCGCGAGGCGTACGACCATCCGATCCACGTGATGCCGGCCGGAACGTCGGCGACGAACCGGACGCTCGTCTACAACGTCCGAATCGTCGACCCGGGCCAGCAGGCGATCAAGATCAACCCGGAGAGCGACACCGGACCGTACGTCGACGAGGGGACGATCGCCTGCTCGCGCCTCGAGCTGACGGACGCCGGGCGGGCGCACGTGAGGGACAGCTGCTACACCGGCGGCGTGGACGCCCACGCGGCGCTCGACTGGACCGTGCGCGACAACGTCATCGAGGGCTTCTGGTGCGAGACGGGCCTCTCGGAGCACGCGATCCACTTCTGGCGCAACGCGCGGGGCACGCGGGTCGAGCGGAACGTCCTCCGCAACAACGCGCGCGGGATCGGCTTCGGCCTCGCAGAGACCGGCACCCCGCGCCGTACGTACGCCGACGCTCCCTGCCCCGCCGCGGGTGGCGCCTACGTCGACCACTTCGGCGGGACCGCGGTGAACAACTTCGTCTCCGCCGACGACCCGGACCTCTTCGCGTCGGAGTACGGCTTCGACTGCGGCGTCTGCCTCTGGCAGGCCTGCGGCGCCTCCGCGCTCCACAACACCGTCCACACGGCCGACGTCGCCTCGTCGTTCTCTGCGATCGAGTGGCGCTTCTCGCGCACGACCGCGACCATCGCGAACAACCTCGCGAACTTCTCGCTGCGCGCGCGCGACGGCGCCTCGGCGACGCAAGCGACGAACGTGACGACCGCGACGGCCGCTTTCTACGTCTCGCCCGCCACCGGCGACCTCCACCTCCAGCCGACGGCCGCCGGGGCGATCGACCAGGGGAGCGCGTCGTCCATCTCTACCGACGTCGACGGCGACTCCCGCCCGCGCGGCGCCGCGCCCGACGTCGGCGCCGACGAGACCGGTGCGCCGCGGGCGCTGCGGTTCCACCCGCTCGTGCCATGCCGCGTCGTCGACACCCGCTCGGCCTCTCTCGGCGGACCGGCGCCGGTCGCGGCCGGCGTCTCCCGCCCCTTCGAGGTCTCCGGTGCGTGCGGCGTGCCGGCCGGCGTGACCGTCGTCTCGGCGAACGTCACGGTGACCCAGGCGACCGCGGCGGGAAGCGTCGTCGTCTACGCCAACGGGACGCCAGTCCCGATCACGCCTCAGGTCCCCTTCGCCGTCGGGCGGACCCGCGCCAACAACGCGATCCTGGGCCTCGACGGAGCCGGCCTCCTCGCGGCCCGGGCCGAAATGGCCTCCGGCTCCGTCCACCTCATCGTCGACGTGAGCGGCACCTTCGACTGAGAGCGCGGCCCGTCCGGAGCGCGATCGCACCGTTGCCTCGCGCGGCCCGCGGTCATAGACTCGAGAAGCTCCCGTGCGACTTCTCTCCCTCGCGCTCCTCGCCACCCTTTCGCTCGCCCGGCCCGCCGACGCCGGTCTTCTCAGCGTCGCGACCGGGGCGGTCGCCCCCGGCGAGGCGATCGCCGTCGCGTGGACGCTCCCGCCCGGATTCGAGGAGAGCGAGCTCCTCATCCAGGTGGACGGGGGTCCCCGCATCCGCCTCACGCCGGAGTGCCACGACGAGAATCCCCGTTTCGTGGTTCAGGTGCCGGCGCTCACCGGCCGGGCCCGGTTCGTCCTCCGCGCCGGCCGGGTCGAAGAGGACGGAGTCCACAGGGAGCGGACGATCGACGCGACGGAGTGGTTCCCGATCACGCCGTCGTACGCCGCGGGCCCCCTCCCCATCCGCGCTCCGCACACCCATCCGAGCGAGGGCGAGGAGATGGAGTGGTGGTCGAACCCGGTCGGACGGGTCCCGGAAGGCCCGACGTCGGGCCTCCATCGCCCCGGGACCGCCGAGGTCTCTGCCGCCACACCGTCGTCGCCCGCGCTCTCCGAGAGCCGCTCCGAGGTCGTTCCGTCTTCGGAGTCCTCGGCGCGTCACGACGTCGACGCCCGGGCACAGACTCGGAACGGGCACGAACGGGGGTATCGAGAGCGCTCCTTCCCCGGGGCGCCGGTCCCGCTTCGGAATTGAGTCCGGGAAGAGCCTGCGCAGACGGAACGTTCCGTCCCGTCCGTCGCTCGTCGCGTCGGTGACGGGACACCGTCCCGGCCTGCGGCCCTCTTCCCAACCTCGCGCTCGATTCGAAGGAAAGGATCGTCGAATGCCCTGCCGTTGCCCCTGTGAGACCGGCTCGTCCCGGTCCGTCCGTGCGGTGCTTCTCACCGCGCTCCCGCTCCTCACGCTTCTTCTCTCTCCCGTCCTCGAGGCGGCGCGCTATCGCGTCGTCGACGAGAAGGGCCGCGCCGTCCCGGGCGCGCGCGTCTCGGTCCTCGGCCGCGCCGGCTCCGTCGCCGCCGGTCCCGAGGGTGAGCTGACGCTCGAGGCCGAGCCCGCCCTGCCGTTCGAGGTCGGCGTCTTCTCGCCGACCGGCGCATGGCTCGGGATCGTCCGCGTCGTGACGCGGAGCGGCGCGGACGAGGTCCGCGACCTCGTCCTCCCCGCGGCCCGCAGTACCGAGGTCCTCGTCTCGGCGGGCGCCACCGCCTCGCTCCTGGCCCCTCCCGCGAACCCGGTCTCCCTCGTCTCGAAGCGGGAGCTCGAGGAACGCCAGCCGAACCGCCTCGTGGATGCCATCGAGACGCTCCCCGGCATCTCGAAGAGCGACGAATCGACGAGCGCCGTGCCGGTCATCCGGGGCCTGGCCCGCGGTCGGACGCTCGTGATGGTCGACGACGGGCGCGTCTCCGCCGAGCGGCGCGCGGGCGCCTCGGCCTCGTTCCTCAACCCGTTCGCCCTCGAATCGGTCGAGGTCGTCCGCGGCCCCGGTTCCGTCGCCTACGGGTCCGATGCCCTCGGCGGAATCGTCCATGCCCGGACGCCGCTCCCCGAGCCGGGCGTCTTCGGCGTCCGATATCAGGTCAGCGGCGGCGTCGGCGGGAGCCCCGAGGCGTCTGCCGGCATCGGGCTGAACGTCCCCGTCGGCCCGGCGGCCTTCCTCGTCAACCTCTACCAGAGGAGCGTGGGCGACTACGAGTCGCCCGCCGGAGAGCAGGACAACTCCGCCGTGAGGGACCGCGGCTTCCTCGTCCGTGGCGCGATCCCGATCGGGAAGGCACGCCTCTTCGCCGGCTTCCAGCTCGACGAGGTCCGCGACATGGGCAAGCCTCAGGCCGACCTCCCGACGACGCGGACGTTCTACCCGTGGGAGGACTCGCGCCGCTTCTCGCTCGGCCTCGACGCCCCCGACGTCGCCGGCTTCTCCTCGCTCGAGCTCCGCGCGTTCTACGGCTCCTACGGGATCTCGACGAACCGCCAGCGCCGGCCGACCGCGACGGCGACGCTCCGCGATTCCATCTCCGAGGTCGACGCCGACGACTTCTCCGTCCGCCTCCTCGGCCGACGCTCGCTCGGGCCGGTGGGGCTCCGCGTCGGCGTCGACGTGAACGGCCGGACGGGCCTCGAGGCCCGGAACGTGACGAACGAGTACGACGTCGGCGGGAACCCGACGACCTCGACGTTCGAGATCGCCGTCGAGGACGCCTCGCGAACCGACTACGGCGCCTTCGTGGAGGGAGACCTCCCTCTGGCGGGGGATCGCCTGATGCTGACGGCCGGCCTCCGCGGCGACCACGTGAAGTCGGAGAACACGGGCGGGTACTTCGGAGACCGTTCGGCCTCCGACGAGGCTCTCTCCGGATTCGCGACGCTCACGTTCAAGCTGGCCCCCGAGTGGAAGCTCTCCGCGCAGTACGCGCGCGGCTTCCGCGACCCGACGCTCTCCGACCGCTACTTCCGGGGTGTCTCCGGCCGCGGGTTCGTCGTCGGCAACCCCGACCTCTCCGCCGAGACCTCGAACCAGCTCGACCTGTCTCTCCGGGGACGCAAGGGCATCTTCGGCTTCGGCGTCTCCGGCTACGTCTACCGGATCGAGGACCTCGTCGAGCGCTATCGTGCCGGCTCCGACTACAACTTCCGGAACCGCGGCGAGACCGAGATCGCGGGAGCGGAGCTCGAGGCCGACGTGAGGATCACGCCGCGCCTCGTCGTCCGGCTCCTCGGCTCGCTCTCGCAGGGACGCATCCTCGACGACGACACCTGGGCCGCCGACGTCCTGCCGCCGACGGCGCAGCTGATCATCGACCACGAGCCGTTCGGCGGCTTCTTCTGGCGCGCGCGGCTCGCCGCGATGGCGCGCGACGAACGGCCCGGCGCGAGCGAGGTCGTCGTGGCCGGTCACGCCCGGCTCGACCTCGCCGCAGGCTACCGCCTCTCCGACCTCCTGGCGATCACGATCTCGGGCCGGAACGTCCTCGACGCCCGGTACGCCGATTCGGCCGACGAGAACAACGTCCTCGCGCCGGGGCGCGGCGCAATCCTCTCCCTCTCGGGCTCGTTCTAGCCCGCCCGTCTCCGGGACCGGGTCCCTCGCCACTTCGCGAGGGACCCTTCCCGGACCGGCCGCACCGCTCCGCTCGTCGAGATCTTGCGCGAAGGGCTTTCCGGTCCCTATCCTCCGCACCACATTCCGATGACGCTCCTCCGCCGCCCGCGCGCTCTCTACGCGGCGTTCGACCGCTTCCCGACGCGGAAGGGGGCGTCGACGCACATCGCCCGCTTCGCCCCCGCGCTCTTTGCGGAGCACGGCGGCGGCCTCCTCTACGTCCTCGGCGACGATCGGCTCCCGGCGCACCAGCTGGAGGGGGACGTCGAGGTCGTCCGCTTCTCCGTCCCGGTGGAGAACTTCCTCGAGCGGGCCGTCGCGTTCGGCGCGCACCTCTCGCGCCTCCTCGACGAGGCGGGCGGCGCTCTCGAGGTCTGCCACTTCCGCGACCCGTGGACCGGCGTCCCGATCCTCGAGCGGCCGCACCCGTACGCGACCGTCTTCGAGGTGAACGCGCTCCCCTCCGTCGAGCTGCCGTACACCTACCCTTCGATCGCGCCGCGGACGCTCGAGAAGGTCCGCGCCATCGAGCGCTTCTGCCTCGAAGCCGCCGACCGCGTCGTCACGCCGTCGCGGACGACGCGCGACTTCCTCGTGGCGCAGGGGGTCCCGGCGGCGAAGGTCGCCGTCGTCCCGAACGGGGCCGACCCGATCCCGCCGCAGCCCCGGCCGTTCGAGGCGCCCGACGAGTACCTGATCTACTTCGGCGCGCTCCAGCCGTGGCAGGGAGTCGACACGCTCCT
>CAYVPO010000192.1:0-6643 GCA_964453825.1 uncultured Holophagales bacterium | reverse complement strand
GAGATGATCGCGCTCCTCCCGAAGCACAAGGGGACCGAGAAGCTCTACGCCGACCTGAAGAAGCGGCTCGCGAAGCTCGAGACCGAGGTCGAGCACGCCGCGCACGGCGGTCGCCGGCCCGACCCGGGGCACGTGAAACGCGAGGGGGCCGGACAATGGGTCCTCCTCGGCGAGCCGAACGCGGGAAAGTCTTCGCTCCTCGCGGCGCTCACCCACGCGCACCCCGAGGTGGGGGAGTACCCGTTCACGACCCGCGTCCCGCTGCCGGGGATGATGCCGTTCGAGGACGTCCAGGTTCAGCTCGTCGACACCCCGGCGGTCGCGGCGGGGCACACCGAGCCCTACCTGACGAACCTCGCCCACAACTCCGACGGCGTCCTCCTCGTCCTCGACGTGACGGCGGACGACGGCGAGGAGTCGGCGAAGCTCCTCCTCGACCTCCTCGAGAGGGCGCGCGTCTGGCCCCGCGCGAGGCCGCTCCCCGCCCAGGCGCCCCCGTTCCTCGCCGTGCGCCCCGTGATCGCCCTCGGAAACAAGTGCGACCTCGACGACGGCACCTTTGCCGAGATGGCGCGCGAGGCGATCGGGAAGGACCTGCCGTTCCATCCGGTCTCGGCCCTCTCGGGCGAAGGGCTCGACGAGCTGAGGCTCCTCGCCTGGCGCGAGCTGCGGCGGGTCCGCGTCTACGCGAAGGAGCCCGGGAAGAAGCCCGACCTCGCGGCCCCCTTCGTCCTCCCCGAAGGGGCGACGGTCCACGACCTCGCCGAGCGGGTCCACAAGGACGTCGCGGCGGCGATGAAGTTCGCCCGGATCTGGGGCCACGCGAGGTTCGACGGGCAGCAGGTCGACCGCGCCCACGTCCTCGCGGACCGCGACGTGGTCGAGCTCCACTCCTGAGCCGGGACGGTCAGCCCTTCGTCGCCTCGAGCGCCTCCCGCGCTTTCGCGAGCTCGGCCTTCTTGGCCTCGTCGACCTCCGGGTAGGCGAGGTCCATCTTCTCGAGCGCGTCGATCACCGCGGAGGCGACGACGAGGCGCGTGTACCACTTCGCGTCCGCCGGGACGACGTACCAGGGCGCCCAGGGGGTCGCCGTCGCGCGGATCGCCTCCTCGTAGGCCTCCTGGTAGGCGTCCCAGTGCTTCCGCTCCTCGACGTCGCCGAGCGCGAACTTCCAGTTCTTGTCGGGCTCCTCGAGCCGGTCGAGGAAGCGCTTCTTCTGTTCCTTCTTCGAGACGTGGAGGAAGAACTTCACGACTGCGACGCCGTTGCGCGTCAGGTAGCGTTCGAAGGAGGCGATGTCCTCGAAGCGCTCCTGCCAGATCTTCTTCGTCACGAGCTCGGGCGGGAGCTTCTGGCCCGCGAGGATCTGCGGGTGGACCCTCACGACGAGGACCTCCTCGTAGTACGAGCGGTTGAAGATGCCGATCCGCCCGCGTTCCGGAAGGCACTTCGTCGTCCTCCAGAGGAAGTCGTGGTCGAGCTCTTCGGAGGAGGGGGCCTTGAACGAAAAGACCTGACAGCCCTGGGGATTCACGCCGGAGAGGACGTGCTTGATCGTCCCGTCCTTCCCGGCCGCGTCCATCGCCTGGAAGATCAGGAGGAGGGCCCGCTTGTCCTGGGCGTAGAGCTTGTCCTGGAGGGAGGCGAGGAGGTCGACCCCCTTCTCGAGCCTCTCGGCCGCGTGGTCCTTCTCGAGCTTCAGCCCGCCGGTGTCTCCCGGGTTGAAATCCTTCAGACGGAACTTCTTCCCGTTCTCGACGCGGTAGGGGCGGGAGAGCTTCGCGTCCTTGCCCATCTCGGTCTCCTTCTTCCGATCGGCTCGGTCCGCTCGATCGGTCTCGCTTCGGGGCGGCGTGTGCTCGGGCGAGTCTATCCGGCGGAGCCGGCTCCGGAGGAACGGCGCGCGAGCGCCTCCGCGACGGCGCCGGCGGCCGCCTCGAAACGTCCGGGACCGGGACCGTCGACCGGGATCACGCGGACGCCGGCCCGGGCGAGCTCCTCCGCGAAAAGCCGGTGCATCTCCTCGCGGGCCTCGCCGCGATCGCGAACGCCGTCGGCGGTCCAGGGCAGGTCGGGGGCGCAGAGGAGGTAGAGGTTGCCCCGCCGGGCGCGGGCGGCCTCCTCGACCCACGGCGGGCAGCCGCCGTAGTAGTGACGCGCGTAGACGACGGTGGAAAGGAGATCGGTGTCGAGGACGGCCAGATCCGTCGCGCGCGACTCGGCGATCTCGGCCTCGGCGACCTGCCCGCGCGCGATCGGCTCGACGTCCTCCGGCCCGAGCGGCGTCCCTTTCGCCTCGGAGTACGCGCGGCTGAACTCCCGCACCCACGGCGCGCCGAAGCGTTCCGAGAGCGCGCGCGCCAGCGTCGTCTTGCCGGTGCACTCCGAGCCGGTGACGACGACGCGAAGCGGCCTCACGCCGGCTCCGTCGTCGGGGCGGAGCCCGCGGCCGGTGCCGCGAGCGAACGCCGCCAGTCCCGCAGGCCCACGACGCAGAGCGCGAGGAAGATCGTGTAGAGGAGCGCCGTCAGCCAGAGGCCCTTCGCCAGGTACATCCCGACGTAGCCGACGTCGACGGCGATCCAGAACCACCAGGTCTCGATCTTCTTCACCGACTGGAGGTACTGGGCGACGAGGCTGAAGGAGGCGAGCGTGGAGTCGATCCAGGGGAACGAGGCGTCGGTGCCGCGGTGGAGGCCCCAGCCGAGCGCCGCCGCGAAGACGGCGCCCGCGAGGACGAGGCCGGCGAGGAGGCGCCGCGAGGCGCGCGACACCGCGAGCCTCCCGCCCCCCTCGCCGCCGTGGAGCCACTCCCACCAGCCGTACGCGCAGACGGCGAGGAAGACCCCCTGCAGCCCCATGTCGGCGTAGAGCTTCGCCTGCCAGAAGACGAACGCGTAGAGCGTGACGTTGACGATGCCCGTGGGCCAGCACCACGGGCTCTCCTTCGCCGTCAGCCAGACGGCGAGGATCCCCGTGAGGAAGCCGGCGACCTCGAGCGGGTTCAGGTCAGAACCCCAGGTCGAGGACCGCCGTCACGCTGCGCGTTGCCATGGGGAAATAGTACGGGATCGCTCCGAGCGACTCCCGCCCCGCGCCGTCGCGCGTCGCGTAGAGCCAGCTGTAGCCGTTCGCCCAGATCTTCTCCTCGTCGAAGAGGTTCTCGACGACGAGCTTCACCTTCGGACTCCCGGTCTTCACGAAGCGCGAAAGGTCGAACGAGGCCGAGACGTCGACCTTCCACCACGAGGGAGTCGCGATTCCGTCGGCATTCGTGTTGTCGAGCCAGGCCTTCGCCACGTAACGCGCCGTCGCGCCGAGCGTCAGGCCGGGGAGTGGCGAGCCCTCCACGATCAGGTTCCCGACGAAAGGCGGCGAGAGGACCGGCTCGACGTCCGAGAACGTCCGGCTCGTCGTGCCGGCCCACTCGCCCGCGTCGTCGTAGACCTCGTAGAACTGCGTCCAGGAGCGGATCCGGTTCCAGCTCCAGCTCCCGGTGAAGCGGAACGCGAGCTCCTCGCGCGGGCGGAAGGCGAGATCCCACTCGAGGCCGCGCCGGAAGCTCCGCTCGGCGTTCCGCCGGATCGAGAGGCCCACCTCCGACTGCTCGCCGGTCAGCGCGATCTCGTCGCGGAACTCCATGTCGTAGATGTTCACCTGCGCCGCGAACGGGCCGTTCTTCCACGCCGCGCCGAGCTCGACGGCCACGACCTTCTCCGGCTTCACGTCGTCGAGGTCGTGCGGGACGGAGATGTTCTCCTCGCCGAGGAGGAGGTCGCCGCGCCCGGGCTCGCGGCTCGTCATGCCGACGGAGGCGTAGAGCGAGAGGTCCTTGCCGAGGTCGCGGCGGACGCCGAGCTTCGGGTTGAGGAACGTCCAGGAGACCGGGTCGACGGCGATGCTCCCGTCGTAGCGGAAGCGGGCCCAGCGGAGCTGCGCGTCGCCGTAGAGGTGCCATTCGCCCGCGTCGCGCGAGAGCTTCACGAACGTCGAGACCTCGTCCTTGTACCCGCGGTTCTCGTACGACCGCGCGCCGCCGACGACGTCGCGCGACCGGCGGCTCCCGAAGTCGCTCCCGTGGACGCCCCACGTCACGCCGAGCGGTCCGAGCGTCGTCTTCAGCGTCACGGCCGCGCCGAGGTTCGTCCAGTCGAGGCCGTACTCGCGGAGCGCCGTTCCCGAGGAGTTCCAGAGTCGGTACCAGCCGCCCGCGTCGTTCACGTAGAGCTGCCCGGCGAGGCTCGTCGTCTCGGAGAGGAAGCGCGTGTACTGGGCCTGGACGAACTGCTGGCCGAAGCGGTCCTTGTCGTCCGGCGTGAGCGGGTTGTAGCGGGGGTTCTCCTCGAGGATCTCCGGCTCGACGGCGTAGTAGGCCGACTGCGACCGCTCGCGGCCGAGAAAGCCGAAGAGCTTGAAGTAGCCCTTCTCGCTCTCGTGCGAGAGGCCCGCGAAGAGGCTTCGCTGGCGGATCTCGGAGTTCTCGCGGAAGCCGTCCGTCGCCTGGTACGAGCCGCGGACGTAGGCCTTGAAGCCCGACGAGCCGAGGCGCCCCGTCTGGACGCCCACCGTCGCCCGCTTCGTCCCGAACGAGCCGAGCGTGAATCGGGCCGTCGTCCCGGTCTCCTCGGCGAGGTCGAGGCTCGCGAAGTTGACCGAGCCGGCGAAGCTCGCGACGCCCGCGGCCGACGTCCCGACGCCGCGCTGCACCTGGAGGCTCTCGACGGAGCTGCCGAGGTCGCCGAAGTCGACGAAGTAGAGCGTCCCGTCCTCGGGCTCGTTCAGCGGGACGCCGTCGAGCGTGAAGTTGATCCGGGTCGGGCCGATGCCGCGCATCGAGACGTAGGAGTAGCCGTTCCCGAGGCCGGTGTCGGAGTAGTAGGTCATCGCCGGGAGGTCGGCGAGGAGCGCCGGGACGTCCTGCCCGAGGTTCTTCCTCTCGATCTCGGCGCGCGGGACGTCGGTCTTCGTGACCGGCGTGTCGGCGTCTGCGCGGACGGCCTGGACGACGACCTCCTCGACGCGGCGGGGGATCGGTGGGACCTTCTCGGCGGCTTCTTCCGCGGCTTCTTCCGCGACGGCCGGACCCGTCGACGTCGTCGGCGGCTCAGGCTCGGCCGCGGCAGCGAGCCCGGCCAGCGCGAGGAGCGGGGCGAACGCGAGCGCGCCCGCGAGGGTTCGGGTCTTCTTCTCCCGGGCTCGGGTCATGGAAGCGCCTCCTCTCCCGCGCTTCTGGCGCGGGCGATCGAAGCGGATCCGTCGGGGTCTCTCGAGGTTTGCGGAAGCTCCCGCTTCCGTTTGCCGTTCCCTTCGCCGGTATGACCCGGATCAGGTTCGAGGGTTTGCTCTCAGGCCGGTTTCCCGGCCACCCCTAGGCATCCGTCGAGCCGGAATATGGGCCGTACGCGCCGCGGTGTCAACGGACGCTCGGGCGCGTGCCGCGCGCCGTGCGGCGGAACCCGTCGCGGCATACTCCGCAGCGTGAGTGTCGGACGAAACGACCCCTGCCCCTGCGGAAGCGGGAAGAAGTTCAAGGTCTGCTGTCTCGCGCTTTCGCGACAGGCCGACGAGGACCAGGGCTATGCGCCGCCCTCGGAGCTCCCGGCGAGATACCGGAGCTACCTCGCGATGTCCATTGCCGCCGGCCGGAGCCGGGAGGAGGCCGAGCTCCGCGCCGCCGTCGGTCTCGCGGGGGAGGTCTGCATCTCACCCTCGGCCCAGGAGGATCCGGCTCTCGCGAGCTGCAACGCGGCTTTCGCGACGATGGCGCGGTTCGTCGAGGAGAACGAAGGTGGCGAAGACGAGGTCGTCGCGATCTTCCTTCCGCGGCTTCCGTTCGACGTCGTCCTCGACGAAGGGGGTGGGACGGCGGGCGACCTCATCCTCGAGCGACACGGGAACGCCTTGCCGGAGGCGGCGCACGCCGCGATCCGGGCCCTCGTCGAGGCCGAGGACACGGTCTGCCTCGTCCACCGGACGCGCAGCGGGATCGACCTCGAGGACGTTCGCACGGGTGCCCGCCTTCCGGCTCCCGAAGGCTGGCGCTGGGACGAGCCCGGCCTGACCTGCCGGCTCGTCCGCCATCGGGGCCGGCACGTCCCGGTCGACCCCGAGCCGATCGACGACCCCGACGACCCGTGGCACCTCGACTCGATGGAGGAGGCCGCGACCGCCGCCGAGCTGCTCGTGAAGGAGCTCGGGATCGCCCTGAAGAGCCGGTGGAAGGGCGTCGCCGTGGGCGAGGAGATCCTCGAGCGCGTGATGAGCGAGGAGCGCACTCCGGAGAAGGCGGGGCGCCGCCCGGAAGTCCGGAACACGGAGGGCCACGAGCTCGTATTCACGACGCTTCGATGGGACGTGACGTGGGAGACCGGTGTGCGAGAGGTGCTCGCGAAGCTGGACGGTCTCGAGCTGGAGGAGGGGTCGAACCCCCTCGCGGGCACGTTCCTGAAGAAGCAGCCGCCGAAGGCCCGGAAGATGCCGGGAGATTCGATCACCGTCGGGACGCTGAAGCTCGAGGACGGGAAGCTCGTCGTCGAGACGAACTCAGCCGAGCGCGCGGAGCGGCTCCGGAAGAAGCTCGACAAGGCTCTCGGGAAGACGGCCGCCTTCCGGAGCGTCACGAGCGAGCCGCTCGAGGAAGCAA
>CAYVPO010000191.1:0-6669 GCA_964453825.1 uncultured Holophagales bacterium | reverse complement strand
CCACGCGAGCGCTTCGTTCTCGCCGGAGTAGGCGGCGACGCGGACCTTGCCGGCGCGGACGGCGTCGAGGAGAGCCTCGACGACACCGGAGGAGAGGAGCGTCTCGAGCGGGCAGGAGTGGAGGTGGGCGACGTCGAGGACGTCGGTGCGGAGGCGGGAGAGGGCCTGGTCGACGCCGCGGGTGATGCACTCCGGAGTCCAGTCGGGGACGCCGGGGACGCCGTATCCGAGCTTCGTCGAGAGGACGAAGGAGGAGCGTCGGCTCGAGAGGTAACGGCCGATCCGCTCTTCGGAGAGGCCGTAGCCGGGCGCGGTGTCGACGAAGGACAGGCCGAGGTCGAGCGCACCGTGGAGGAGTCGCGCGGCTTCGGCCTCGTCGAGGGAGTCGTCCCCGACGGACCCCGCGCCGAGGCCGAAGAGCGGGACGGCGAGCCCCGTCGCACCGAACGGGCGGAGCTCACCGCCCACGGGGTCACTTCCCCGCGAACTTCGCCGGGCGCTTCCCGAGGAAGGCGGCGACGCCTTCCTTCATGTCGTCCGTCGCGACGCAGAGGCCGAAGAGGGCGGCTTCGTGCAGCTCGGCCTCGTCGAACGGGAGCTCGAGACCGTGGTTCACCGCCTCGAGGGCGTAGCGAACGGCGAGCGGCGCCTTCGCGAGGATCTTCGCCGCGAGCGCCCGGCAGGTCGGGATCAGCTCGGCCGGCTCGACGACGCGGTTGACGAGGCCGATCCGGAGAGCCTCTTCGGCCGGGATCGGGTCGCCCGTGAGGATCAGCTCGAGCGCCCGCCCCTTGCCGACGAGGCGCGGAAGGCGCTGCGTGCCCGCGTAGCCCGGGATCAGGCCGAGGGCGACCTCGGGCTGGCCGAACCGGGCGTTCGTCGCGGCGACACGCATCGAGCAGGCCATCGCGAGCTCGCAGCCGCCGCCGAGGGCGAAGCCGTTCACCGCGGCGATGGAGGGCTTCCCCATCGTCTCGAGAAGGTCGAGGACCGCCTGCCCCTTCCGCGCGAAGTCGCGGGCGTCCACCGGGGTGAGGGCCGGGAAGCCGGAGATGTCCGCGCCCGCCACGAAGGCCCTCTCCCCCGCCCCCGTCAGGACGAGAGCTCCGACCTCGGCGTTCGCCTTCGCCTCGTGGAAGACCCGTCGGAGCTCCTCGACGACCTCGGCGTTGAGCGCGTTCAGCTTCTCGGGACGGTTGACCGTGACGGTGAGGATCCCCTCGGAGAGCTCGGTCAGGACGACGGACACGCGCGGCCCCTCACTTGAACGGGTTGTCGTCGGCGCTCGGGCCGTAGATGGCCGGCACCGGGACGTCGAGGAGACGCATGTACACCGTGAGCTGCCCGCGGTGGTGGTAGGAGTGGTTGAGGAGGATCGTCCTCACGAGCGCCAGCCGCGGCATCGCGAAGACGGCCTGCCCGCTCTTCGACAGGGTCCACTCCCCCATCGCCTTCGCGTCGTCGAGCTGGGCCATCCCCCCCTTCGCCAGCTTTACGGAGGCGTCGAAGGCCGCGACGATCTCTTCAGGAGTGCCGAGCGGCGGAGACGCCATCCCGGACGCCAGGTCGAATCCGTCCGCCAGGAGGGCGCTGCCGATCCAGCCGGGGATCGTCGCGACGTGCCCGGCGAGCGCGCCGAGCGACATCGACTTCTCGTGCGGCTTCCAGGCGAGCTTGTCGGCAGGGAGACGCTCGAGGCACTTGCGCGTAGCGGAGCACTCGCGGTCGAACTCGAGAAGGAGCGGATCGATCAGACGCATGGTCATACTCCTGCGGGTCTTCGGTTTCCGGGAACGGGAAAGGTCAGTCTACCAGCGCGTCCGGCCGTCACCGGGCCGTCGCGGGGGGCGCGGCGGCCTCGCGCAGGGCCGCGGCGTCCAGCTCGGCGAGCTCGTCCTCGATGGCCGAGAGCCGCGCGCGGAAGGGGGCGAGGACCGCCAGGTTCGCCCGGATCGACTCGGGCTCCTTCTCGCCCGCCTCGCGGCGCACGCGCGTCGCCTCCGCCTCGAAGCTCGCGACCTGCTCGTCGAGGAGGCGCCTCGAGGCGTCGTCCGGCGCGGCGGGCCGACGGTCCCGGAGCGACGCGAGCGTCTTCTGGAGCAGTGCGAGGACGTCGGCGTTCAGCTTCGCGGTCATCGCGGCGGCCTCGGCCTCGAGGATCCGTTCCCGCACCCAGAAGTATTCGTCGACGCGGACGGAGAGCGAGCGGGCCGCCCGGACCTCCGCGGCGCGGGACTCCGAGGCGCCGGAGATCCCCTCCTCGCCCTCGAGCGGCGCGTTCCCGCCGGGAGTGGCGCGGATCCGGAGGGTCGCCTCGCGCACCTTCAGGAACGTCTCCACCTGCAGCGTCGTCAGGACGCCCTCCGCCGGGGGGCGGTACGCCTCGCGCGTCGTGAGACCGGGCCGCCGCGGCTCCGCCGGCGCGGGCGAGGGAGCGGCCTCCCGGCATCCGCCCGCTCCGAGGACGGCGGCGAGGAGGGCGGAAGCGAGCGAAGCCTTCACGGGAGAGGAATATACGCGAGCACATGTTACCCTCGCCGGACGGGCATGCTCGCGAAGGTCGGCAAGTACGAGATCCTCGAAAAGGTCGGAGTCGGCGGCTTCGGGACCGTCTACAGGGGCCGCGACCCGTACATCAAGCGGACCGTCGCCATCAAGACCTGCCAGAGCGACGAGGACGAGCTCCGGAAGAGGTTCTTCCGCGAGGCCGAGTTCGCCGGGAACCTGCACCACAGGAACATCACGACGATCTACGACTTCGGCCTGAGCGACGACGGCCTCCCGTTCATCGTCCAGGAGTTCCTCACGGGAGAGGACCTGGACCGGAAGATCAAGCGGAAGGACGACCTCCCGCTCGCCTGGCGGGTCCGGGTCCTGGCCGACATCTGCGAGGGGCTCCACTACGCCCACGCGGCCGGGATCGTCCACCGCGACGTCAAGCCGTCCAACATCCGGATCCTCGAGGACGGGACCGTCAAGATCATGGACTTCGGCATCGCGAAGTCGATGGTCTCCGAGTCGACGCTGACGCAGACCGGAATCACGCTCGGGACGGCGTCGTATCTGGCGCCGGAGCAGATCCGGGGCGAGGCCGTCGACGCCCGGACCGACGTCTTCTCCCTCGGCGTCCTCGCCTACGAGCTCCTGACCCTCTCCCGCCCGTTCACCGGGGACCACATCTCGACGGTCCTCTACAAGATCATGAACGAGGCCCCTCCGTCTCCGGCCGACGTCGCGCCGAGCCTCCCCCACGAGCTCGTCCGGATCGTCGAGAAGGCGCTCCAGAAGGACCGTCCGAACCGGTACGCGTCCTGCGCCGAAATGAAGGAGGACCTCGAATCGATCCTGACGGTCCTCTCGGGGCCGGTCGGCGCCCCGCCCCGGCCGGCGGGCGGGGACGCCCCTCCCACGCCCGCTCTGCGCGGCCTCGGGAGCGCTCGGCTCGACGAGAGGCTCCTTCGCCCCGCCGGCGCCCCGTCTCCCGCGGCCGACCTGCCGCTCCACACCGAAAGATCGGACGCCACTCCTCCCGCCCTGCCTCATCCCGAGGAGACGGGAAGCGCCCTCAAGGTGTTCCTCGGGGCGCTCGCGATCCTCGTCCTCGTCGGCGGAGGTCTGGCCTGGCTCCTGCTGGGTCCCGGCGCGAAGAAGGCTCCCGATCCGGGGCTCGAAGCCGACCCGAACGCGATCGCGACCCCGGCCCCCGTGGTCTTTCCGTCTCCCGCTCCTTCGGCGCCGACGCCCGGACCGACGGCCACGCCGCCACCGCCCGCGGCGACTCCCGCGCCGACGGCCGCCCCGCTCGGGACGGCGCTCGTCTCCTCGAACGTCTACGCCCAGTTCGCGATCGACGGGCGCGCCCAGGGCGGCGTCCTCGCCGCAAAGCCGATCCGCCTCTCTCCCGGCCGGCACGTCGCGTCGTTCGAAAGCGGGGGCTTCGGCCCGATCCGAGTCCCGTTCGAGGTGAAGCCCGGGGAGAGCGTCACCGTCCGCGCCGACTTCCCGCCCCTCGGACAGCTCTGGATCCACGTCAACCCCGACGCCGTCGGGGCGGAGCTCTTCGTCGACGGCGAGCGGATCGGGAGGGCCGGGAACGCGCCCCTCAAGAAGACGGTCGCCGCGGGCGAACGGCGCGTCGAAGCGCGGCTGCCCGGGTTCGAGCCCGCGGAAGCGACCGTCTCGGTCTTCGAGCAGGAGAAGGAAGACGTTCGACTGGAGCTTCGGCGGAAGTAGGAGCCCTTAGAATCGGGGCGTGACCCGCGTCCGACTCCTCCTCGCCGCTGCGCTTCTCTCCGTCCTTCCCGCGTTCGCGCAGCCGGCGTCCGAGTCCCTCGAGAGGGACGCGCGCGCGGCCTCTCGGGCCGGGAAGTTCCGCGAGGCCGCCGTGAAGTTCGACCAGGCGGCGACCGCCGCATCCGACGCGCAGCGCCGGGGCCGGCTCCGGATGCAGGCGTCCTACGCCGCGCTGAACGCCGGCAACGATACCGACGCGCGGAAGAGCCTCACGGCGGCCTTCGCCGACGACCCCGCGCTCGAGATCGTGGAGCAGCTCTTCACCCCCGAGTTCCGGAAGCTCTGGCACGACGTGAAGGCCGAGGTCTCGAAGGCCGCGCCGGCCGTCCTCCCGGACCTCGCGGAGCTGAAGCGAACCTCCGAGGAGAAGCTGAAGGACGGCCGCTTTGCCGAGGTGGTCTACGACCTCGGCAACTACCCGTACGACAAGCTCGACCGGGACGCCTGGGCTCTCCTCGCGCAGGCCTACGAGAAGTCGGGCCGCTCCGATCAGGCCGCCCTCGCCCGACGCCGCGCCCTCGGAGAGAACGTCCCGATCGCTCCCCTCCCGGCACCCGCGCCGCCGAGCTCGGCCGGCCTCCCGGCCGCGGGCTCCTCAGCCACCGACCTCCTCTCCTTCGGCCGTGAGGCCCTGAACCGTGGCGACGCCCTCACCGCCCAGGCGGCCGCGAACCGCGTCGTGGAGATGGAGCCCTCCTCGAGCGAGGGCTACCGGCTCCTCGGCGACTCCTACGCGCTCCGGAACGAGAAGGCGCTCGCCGACGCCATGTGGCGCCAGTCGCTCCGCCTCGACGAGCGGAACGAGGGAACGCTCCTCGCCCTCGCCGGCGTCGCCCTCGAGGAGAAGCGGTTCGACGAGGCGCTCGACTTCCTCCAACGCGCCGTCGAGATGAACCCTCGGAACGCGGACCGCCTGACGACGCTCGGCCGGAAGGCGCGGAGGGAGGGGGACGCGAAGATGGCCCGGCAGGTCTTCGCGGCGACGGCGCGGGCCCTCTCGAACGACGTCGCGGTCCTCGCCGAATACGGAGCGGTCCTCTTCGAGGCGGGAGACGTCGACGGGGCGCTCGAGCCGCTCATGACGGCCGCCTCTCTCTCACCCGACCGCGCGCCCGTCCGGGCGAGCCTCGCCGCCGCCCTTCGAAAGAAGGGCTCTCTCGCCGAGGCCGAGCGGGAGTACCGGGAGGCGCTTCGGACGGACCCCGCGTGGCTCCCGGCCCTGCGCGGACTGGGCGCCCTCCTCCTCGCCACCGACCGGCCCGCCGACGCGGTGGAGCCGCTCCGGGCGGCTCTCGCGGCCGGCCCGACCGACGCCGAGTCCGTCCTCGCGCTCGCCCGGGCGCAGCGCCTCTCCGGCGACCTCGCCGGGGCCGGAGCCACGCTGGCGGGCGCCTCTTCCGGGAGCGACGCGACGCTCCTGAACGAGGCGGGCGCGGTCGCCTACGCCGAGGGACGCTGGGGAGACGCGCAGGCCCTCTTCGAGAAGGCGCGCTCGGCGGACTCCGCCCTCGCGGCCGCCGCCGCGAACCTCGAGAAGGCCGCCGCCGCCGCGCGCGTCGTCGCGGCGCTCGCCGCTCCTCCTCCGCCCGCCCCCGCGCCGAAGCGCTGACCGGGCCGGTCCGCCGTCAGGCCGGGGGACGCCCCTCGTCGACGAGCGCCTCGAGGAGGCTGGAGACGAGGAAGGCCGTCGCGCCCCAGATCACGTGCCCCTTCAGGTGGTAGACGGGGGTCGGGATCGACCGCCCCTTCCACGTCACGGCCCGCTCCTCGACGAGCGTCGGCCCCATCAGCGCGCGGACGGGGACCTCGATGACCGAGTCGACCTCGCGCGGGTCGTGCCGCACGTCGAAGGGGTACGGGAGCGCGCCGACGAACGCGCGGATCCGGAATCCGGTGAACGTCGTCACGGTCGGCAGCTCGCCGATCCGGAGGATCGCCTTCCGCGGCAGGCCGACCTCCTCCTCCGTCTCCCGGATCGCCGTCTCCCACGGCGAGGCGTCGTCCAGCGCCTCCATCCCTCCCGGGAATGCGACCTGCCCGCGGTGGCTCTCGACCGTTTCGCTCCGCTTCGTGAGGAGCGTCCAGAGCTCCTTCTCCTTCACGTAGAGAGGGACGAGGACGGCGGCGGGACGGGCGTCGGGCGTCCCCTCGGCGATCTCGCGGACCACGTCGGGGACCACCCACTCGCGCTCGAGCCGCCGCCGGATCTCGAGGATCCAGGGAGCGGCTCCGGTCACGGCTCCTCCTCGAGGAGCGCGTCCGCGCTCTTCCTTTCGCGCGCGTGCTTCTCCCCCCGCTTGACCGCCATCTGGAGCCAGGCTTCGACGTAGCCGTCGAGGTCCCCGTCGAGGACCCGGTCGACGTCCCCCATCTCGA
>CAYVPO010000190.1:0-6712 GCA_964453825.1 uncultured Holophagales bacterium | reverse complement strand
CGGCGAGGTGCCGAAGGGCTTCGTGCGGCAGCTCCTCGAGGTGCGCGAAGTGCTGGCGCCGGCCTACGCGCGGGAGGCGGTGCGGCGCGCCCCGGCGCGCGTCGCCGCCTACCTCGGCGCCGCCGGGGCGCTCGGGAGCGAGGCGGAGGCCTGGACGCGCTACGACTGGGGGCTCCACCGCCTCCTCGCGATCTCCTCCGGGAACGCGGTCTACGTCCTGATCCTGAACGGCTTCCGGGAGCTCTTCGCCCGGATGGCCCTGCTCTACTTCGAGCGTCCGGCCGCGCGCGCCGCCTCGCGGGAGTTCTACGCCGCGCTGCGCGCCGCGGCGGAGGCGGGGGACCCGGAGGCCGCGGGGGCGGCGGCGCGGGGCGTGATGACGAGGAGCGTCGGGCTGTGGCGCCCGATCGAGGGGCGGCTCGCGAAAGGGAGGGGACGATGAGGCGCTGGAACGGGTGGGGCGACGACACGGTCTCTTCCTCCATACCGCCGCGCGCGGCCGAGGCGCTCGCGGCGTGGGTCGGGCCCGGCGCGCCGCCGCGCGACGCGACGCCGGAGAAGGCGCTCACCGCGGTGCCGCCGTCGCGGCTCTCCGCCGAGGTCGGCCTGTCCGTCGACCCGTGGGATCGTCTCCTTCGCGCGCGGGGGCAGAGCCTTCCCGACTGGGTCGCGCTCAGGTTTGGCCGGCCCGGCGTCGTGCCGGACGCCGTCGCCCGGCCGGAGACCGGCGAGCAGGTCGCTGCTCTTCTCGCCCGCGCCTGCCGCGACGGGCTCCGTCTCGTGCCCTACGGCGGCGGGACGAGCGTGGCGGGGCACGTCAACCCGGTCGCCTCGGACCAGCCGGTCGTCTCGATCGATCTCTCGCGCCTTTCGCGCCTCGTGGCGTTCGACGAGACGAGCCGCCTGGCGACGTTCGGCGCGGGAGTGAAGGGGCCCGACCTCGAGGCGGAGCTGCGCGCGCGCGGCGTCACGCTCGGGCACTACCCGCAGTCGTTCGAGCTCTCGACGCTCGGCGGCTGGATCGCGACCCGCTCCAGCGGCCAGCAGTCGCTCGGCTACGGGAGGATCGAGAGGCTCTTCGCCGGAGGACGCCTCGAGACGCCGGCGGGGCGCCTCGACCTTCCGTCGTTCCCGGCCTCCGCCGCCGGGCCCGACCTGCGCGAGCTCGTCCTCGGAAGCGAGGGGCGGCTCGGCGTGATCACGGAGGCGACCGTCCGCGTCTCGCCGCTCCCGGCGCGCGAGGAGGTCCACGGCGTCTTCCTCCCCGACCTCGCGTCGGCCGTCGCCGCGGTGAGGGAGATCGCCGCGATGCGGCTTCCGCTCTCGATGCTCCGCCTTTCGACGCCCGAGGAGACGCGGACGACGCTCCTCCTCGCGGGGCATTCGCGCCTCGTCCGCGCGCTCGAGACCTACCTCTCCTTCCGCGGCGCACGGGAGGAGAAGTGCCTCCTCCTCGTCGGCGTCTCCGGTGGCGAGAACCTCGTCCGGCAGACGCGCCGGCAGGTCCTCGGGGCGCTGGCGATGCGCGGCGGCGTCGTCGCGGGCAAGGCGTTCGGCCGGGAGTGGCACCGCAACCGCTTCCGGGCCCCGTACCTCCGGAACTCGCTCTGGGAGCAGGGCTGGGCGGTCGACACGCTCGAGACGGCCGCCCCCTGGAGCCGCGTCCCGGCGCTCCTCTCGTCGGTGGAGGGGGCGCTGCGCGGCGGGCTGGCCGGCGAGGGAGAGAGTGTCCACGCCTTCACCCACCTCTCGCACGTCTACCTCGACGGATCGAGCCTCTACACGACGTATCTCTTCCGGATCGACCCCGACCCCGACGTGACGCTCGCGCGCTGGCGGACGCTGAAGGACGCCGCCTCCGAAGCGATCGTCGCGGGGGGCGGGACGATCAGTCACCAGCACGGCGTCGGGACGGACCATGCCCGCTGGCTCGCGGCCGAGAAGGGGAAGCTCGGCGTCTGCGTGCTCGGAGACGTCTTCCTCTCGTTCGACCCGCAGGGGCTGATGAACCCCGGGAAGCTCCTGCCGTGACCCGCCCCGCGGATCGCCTGCTGCTCCCGGCGTCCGTCGACCTCGTCGTCGTCGGCGGCGGGATCACCGGGGCCGGGATCGCGCTCGAGGCCGCGCGCGCCGGAGCCTCGGTCGTCCTGGTCGAGCAGGGGGACTTCGCCTCGGGCACGTCGAGCCGCTCCTCGAAGCTCGTCCACGGCGGGCTGCGGTACCTGGCGGAGGGGAACCTCCGGCTGACGCGCGAGGCGGTGCGCGAACGGGACCGGCTCCTCGTCGAGGCCCCCGGCCTCGTCGACCCGGTCGGCTTCCTCTTCACGCTCCGCGACGGGGAGAAGCCGGGTCCGGCGCTCGTCGGGACGGGCCTCGCGCTGTACGACCTCCTCGCACGCGAGGGGCACCACGCCCGGCTGACGCCCGAAGAGCTCCTCCTCCGCGCGCCTCACGTCGGCGGGAAGGGGCTCTCCGGAGCCTTCGCCTACGCCGACGCGGCGACGGACGACGCGCGGCTCGTCCTCCGGGTCCTCCGGGAGGCGGTTTCCGAAGGGGCCGTGGCGCGGAACTACGTCCGCTGCGAGGGGCTCCTGCGCCGCGGCGGCCGCGTTGCGGGTGCGCTTCTCAGGGACGTCCGCACCGGGGAGGAGCACGCGCTCGCCGCCGCGGCCGTCGTGAACGCCACCGGCGCGTGGGCCGACCGCCTCCGGGTCGAGGTGGGCGGCCGGCCGCGGATCCGCCCGCTCCGGGGGAGCCATCTCCTCTTCCCGCAGTGGCGCTTCCCGACCGCTCAGGCGGTGACGTTCCGCCACCCGAACGACTCCCGTCCGCTCTTCGCCTACCCGTGGGAAGGGCTCACGCTCCTCGGGACGACGGATCTCGACCACCCCGGGTCGCTCGACGAGGAGCCGTCCATCTCCGGCAACGAGGTCGACTACCTCCTCGAGGGAGCACGGAGCGCGTTTCCCTCTCTCTCGCTCTCCGCAAAGGACGCCGTCTCGAGCTTCGCGGGTGTGCGGCCGGTCGTCGGGACGGGAAAGGCGCGTCCCTCGGAAGAGAGCCGGGAGCACGTCCTCTGGGACGAGGAGGGGCTCGTCACGGTGACGGGCGGAAAACTGACGACGTTTCGCCTCATCGCCGTCGAGACGCTCCGCAGTCTCCGGAAGCGACTCCCCGTCTTCGCGCGGATCGGAGGCGACGCCGGCGTCTTTCGCCCGTCGGGCGCGCCTCCGCCGGAGGCGGCCGGCCTCGACGCCTCGACGGCGCGCCGCCTCGCGGGCCGGCACGGCGCCTCTGCGGCGGAGGTCATTGCCGGGGCGCGGCCCGGCGAACTCGAGCCGGTCGCAGGGACCCCGTGGCTCTGGGCGGAAGTCCGTTACGCCGCGCGGGCGGAACGGGTCGTCCGTCTCGACGACCTCCTCCTGCGGCGCGTGAGGGTCGGCCTCGTCCTTTCGGACGGCGGAGCCTCGCTCCTCCCGCGCGTCGCGGCCATCTGCCGGGAGGAGCTCGCGTGGGATGATGAGCGCTGGCGAATGGAAGAGCAGGACTATCTCGCGAGGTGGCGCGCGAGCTACTCGGCGCCCGCGGCGCCGGCCGCCCTCTGCGCGTGAGCGGCGAGCGGCTCCTCGCGATCGACCACGGGACGCAGAGCGTCCGGGCGCTTCTCTTCGACCTCTCGGGGAACCTCCTCGCGCGGAGCCGCGTTCCGATCGAGCCGTACGTTCCGGGTCCGCCCGGCTTCGCCGAGCAGGACCCGGAACTCTACTGGCACTCGGTCTGCGCCGCGACGCGCGGGCTCCTCGCGCAGCCGGACGTCTCGCCCGGATCGATCGCCGGCCTCGCCGTGACGACCCAGCGCGCGACGATGGTGGCGACGGACGAGAAGGGGAGGCCGCTCCGGCCGGCGATCGTCTGGCTCGACCAGCGAAGGACCGAAGGAGTCCTGCCGGTGCGGGGGCTCTGGGGGGCGGCGTTCCGAATCTCCGGGATGTCCGGGACGGTGGCGTACTTCCAGGCGGAGGCCGAGGCCCACTGGCTCGCGCGCCACGAACCGGAAACGTGGCGGAAGACGGAGCGGTACCTCTTCCTCTCGGGCTTCCTCGCGCACCGGCTGACGGGTCGCTTCGTCGACTCGACCGGAGGGCAGGTCGGCTACGTCCCGTTCGACTACCGGAGGCTCCGCTGGGCGTCCCGCCTCGACTGGAAGTGGGACGCGCTCCCGGTCCGCCGGGAGCAGCTGCCGGAGCTCGTCCCGCCCGGTGGCCGGCTCGGCGAGCTGTCGGCGGCCGCCGCGGAGGCGACGGGTCTGCCGAAGGGACTCCCGGTCCTCGCCGCCGCCGCCGACAAGGCGTGCGAGGTCCTCGGGGCCGGATGCCTCGAGCCGCACGTCGCCTGCCTCAGCTACGGGACGACCGCGACGATCAACACGACCCATCGCCGCTACGTCGAGCCGCTCCCGCTCCTGCCGCCGTACCCGTCGGCCGTCCCCGGCGCCTACAGCCTCGAGATCCAGATCTACCGCGGTTTCTGGATGGTGACCTGGTTCAAGGAGCAGTTCGGCCAGCTCGAGGAGGCGGAGGCGCGCGAGAAGGGGCTCCCCGCCGAGGCGCTCTTCGACGAGCTCGTCTCGAAGGTCCCTCCCGGCTCGATGGGCCTCGTCCTCCAGCCCTACTGGTCGCCCGGAGTGAGGCGTCCGGGGCCCGAGGCGAAAGGGGCCGTCATCGGCTTCGGTGACGTCCACACCCGCGCGCACCTCTACAGGGCGATCCTGGAAGGGCTCGCCTACGCCCTTCGCGAGGGGAAGGAGCGCTCCGAGAAGCGGAGCGGCGTCCCGATCACGGAGCTGCGCGTCGCGGGCGGGGGAGCGCAGAGCGACGCGGCGATGCAGATCACGGCGGACGTCTTCGGCCTGCCGGCGGCCCGGCCGCACGTCACGGAGGCCTCGGGCCTCGGCGCCGCGATCGACGTCGCGGTCGGCCTCGGGCTCCACCCGACGTTCGAGGCCGCCGTCGCCTCGATGACGCGCGTCGGTCGCGTCTTCGTCCCCGACCCGGCGACGTCGGGCCTGTACGACCGCCTCTATCGGCGCGTCTACCGGAAGATGTACGAACGGCTCCGCCCTCTTTACGCCGAGATACGCGACATCACGGGATATCCGCCGGGTTAGCGCGGCTTCCGCGTCGAGCGGTGGGCGGCCTCCGTGCGCCACCGGATTCAGGCGCGCCCTCTCCCCGCACACTCCAGGAGGATTTCGTCTTTCGCCTCGAGAAATCCTCTTGTGCAGTGATGGACAGATTGCTAGACTTAAAAGTTTCCGTAAGGGGAAACAAATGCGAGTGGGTCTCTTCGGCCGGCTCTTGCCGGTCCTTGTCGTGGGTGTGCTCGGGGCGATGCCCCTTCACGGTCAGGCGATCTTCGGAACGGAGAGCGACGGGAACACGGCCGTCGTTCTGCCGTCGCCGAACACGGCCCTGCCCACGCCCGCGCAGACGGTCGTTCCGGGGCTTCCCGTCGACGCGAAGCCGCACGGGGTGGCTTACTTCGGGTCGGACAACGCGCTCATCTCGGATTTCAATCTGGGGCGCGTTTTCAACGTCCAGATTTCGACCGCCTCGCTCGTCTCGACGATCACGACCGCGCCGTCCTACAACGGGACGGGGACGATCGCCGTTGCGCCGGGTCTCGCGCACGCCCTTACCTGCGGCAACTCGGCGACCCTGAGCGTCCTGCATGCTCCCTTCGTGGCGGGGGAGACGATTACGACCGTCACTCTCCCCGGCCTGATCGCTTCCTACCAGACCCAGGCGATCGGCTTCGCCCCCTCGGGCCGCGCGTTCGTCTACACGACGGCCGGGATCTCGGTCCTGGATCCTCCGTATTCGGCCATCGCGTTCACGATCCCGGTCTCCGGAAACGGGAGCAGCGGCGCGCTCGCCGTCTCGCCGGACGGGAACACCCTCCTCGTCACGAAGGTGACGACCGTCGTCGAGATCTTTACGGCCCCATTCTCGGCGGCCTCCACAGGCAGCGTCCTGACGATCGCCGGCACGGCGGGGCTCGACGGGATCCAGATCACGCCGGACGGGACGAAGGCGCTCGTGGGGGCCGGGTTGGCGGACATCCAGGCATTCGCGATCTCGGCCCCGTTCACTTCGAGCTCCCTCGTGGAGGCGCTCCCGATTCCGGCGGCGTGCACCGGCGGCTTCGAGGACGTCGGCATCAGCGCGGACGGCCAGCTCGCGGTCTTCACCGGAAACAGCGTAGGAGCGCGGCTCCCGGCCGCGTTCGTTCGGGCGCCGTTCACGGCGGCCGGGGCGACGTCGTTCGCCGTTCAGCTCGGTTCTGCCGGTCCGCCGGATACCCGGGGCCGCGGGACGGGCGCCGTGCGGTTCCTGCCTCCGGGCCTCGCGCCCGGCCTGACGGTCGCCAAGAGCGCGCCCGCGACGGTCGCGCCGGGGGCGCAGCTCACCTACACGATCACGTACGGGAACACGGGGGGCGCGGCGGCGACCGGCGTCGTGATTCGAGAGACGCTTCCCGCCGGAACGTCGTTCGTCTCGGCCACCGGGGGAGGGACGGAGAGCGGTGGAGTCGTCACGTGGAACGTCGGCTCCCTCGGTGCGGGGGTCACGGGTCAGACGGTGTCGTTCACGGTCGCGGTCACGGCCTCGAGCGGGAGCATCGTGAACGGCACCTACACGATCGAAGGGAC
>CAYVPO010000189.1:0-6747 GCA_964453825.1 uncultured Holophagales bacterium | reverse complement strand
CCCGTCAGGTGCGACTTCCCCGACATCGACCCGCCCGTGACGAGGACGTTCACCCCGGAGGCCGGGACCTTCGCCGACGACCCGTCCTCGAACGTGCCGAGGACGGCCTGGAAGCGGCGCGGCTCCGGCGTCTCGTCGGAGAGGACGGCCGGGCCGAGAAGGAACCGGGCGAGCGCCGCGCTGCCGGCCTCCGGGAGGACGACGTCGGCCGCCGCGCGGAGCGACGGGACCGCGTCGGCGACGGCGACGCCGAGCTCGCACGCGCCGAGGAGGGAGTGGTCGTTCTCGGCGTCTCCGATCGCGACCGTCGAGTGCCGCGAGATGCCCAGGTCGCCGAGCGCGTCGAAGAGTCCGGTCCCTTTCGAGACGCCCGCGGGGACGAGCATCAGCTCCTGGCGGTTCCTCACGACCTGCACCTCGAGCCCGAGCCTCCCGATCTCCTCGAGCGCGGCGGGCGCGTCGCGGGCGCTCCCCGCGAGGATCGCCTGGCCTCGTCGGAGCGCGACGCCGCGCCGCGCGAGCGCCTCCTCCAGCTCGCCGGGGACGGGCGGGGCCAGCAGGCGCGCGCCCCGCGTACCCCACGACACCGCGCCGTTCTCCCAGACGATGCGGTCGAAGAGCTCCTCGGCGTGCGGGCAGAGCTCGAGGAGCTCCCACGGGATGCGGCCGGTGACGAGGACCAGCTTCATCCGCTCCTGCCGAAGGGTGCGGAGCGCGGCGAGGATCGTCTCGTCGAGGCGCCCGGTCGACGTCAGGGTCCCGTCGTAGTCGAGCGCGAGCGCACGAAAGTGCTGCGGCATCTTCCCTCCCGCGAGGGCGATCGGGCCGGAACGGACGACGACGGACTCTCGGGAGAAACTCTATCACCCGCGATTGACCTCGAGCCCGGCGGCGGCTAGCGTCCTCGGAGCGTGCCGCCCCCCGATCGCCCGCCTTTCGGCGTTCCGGCTCCCCGCGACCCGGGACCGATCCTCCCGACGCCCGTGCGGCTCGGGGCGGACGAGCGGTACCGCGGTCGGGGCGTGACGATCGCCTTCCTCGACGCCGGGTTCTACGCGCACCCGGACCTCGTGGAGCCGCGGCAGAGGATCCTCCGCTACGTCGACGTCACCGACCCCCGCGCCGCGTACCCGCGTCTCCTCCGGCCCGACGAGTCGAGCTGGCACGGGATGATGACCTCCGTCGTCGCCTGCGGAAACGGCACGCTCTCAGGCGGCCTCTACCGCGGCCTCGCCTCGGAGGCGAACGTCGTCCTCGTGAAGGTGGGAACGGCCCGGCGCATCACGCACGAGAACCTCCGCCGCGGCCTCGAGTGGGTCGTGCGGAACCGCGCGCGCTACGGCATCCGAATCGCGAACGTCTCCTGCGGCGGGGACTACGAGGCGTCCTACCTGCACGACGCCCTCTCGCAGGCCGCCGAGAAGGCGACCCGCGCGGGGATCCTCGTCGTCGCGGCCGTCGGAAACCTCGGGCTCGCGCCCGGCCACCCGGTCCTCCCGCCCGCCTCGGCGCCGTCCGTCCTGACGGTGGGCGGGCTGGACGACGGCAACCGTCTCCACCGCGCCGGTCACGATATCTATCACGGCAGCTGGGGCCCGACCGTCGACGGCCTGCAGAAGCCCGAGGTGATCGCGCCGGCGATCTGGGTCGCGGCGCCGATACTCCCCGGCACCCCGACGTCCGCGGAGGCCGCGCTGCACGTTCACCTCGCCACGTCGCGCGACGACGAGCTGGACGTCGTCCTCGAAGCGCACGCGGGCGTCGACCCCGCGCTCGACGCGGCCCGCCACCTCGCGCCCCCGCTCCTCCGGCAGCTCGTCGAGGCGAAGCTGCGAGATGGCAACGTCATCAGCGGGGCCTACAAGCACGTCGACGGAACGAGCTTCGCTTCGCCGATCGTCTCCTCCCTCGCCGCGCAGATGCTCGAGGCGAACCCCGACCTGCGCCCGCACGAGATGAAGTCGATCCTCGTGACGACGGCGCGGCGGCTGCCTCACGTCCCTGTCGACCAGCAGGGCTGGGGCGTCGTCGAGCCGGCGGACGCGGTCGAGGAGGCCCTCGCGCGCGCCGGCGCCGGGCCGGCCGCCTGACTCAGCGGTCCGGTCCGGC
Source organism: uncultured Holophagales bacterium (assembly GCA_964453825.1). GTDB lineage: Bacteria > Acidobacteriota > Thermoanaerobaculia > UBA5066 > UBA5066 > UBA5066. Next base: position 4,638 of record CAYVPO010000189.1, on the reverse strand, counting down.
CTCCGCCCGCCCCTCGCCGCGGTGGCGCCCCCCGCCGGGCTCCTCGCCCCCTCCGCGCGGGCCGGAGTCGCCCGGGCGCCAGAGGAAGAGGAAGAGCGCGAGGATCGGGAGGAGGACGCCGAGGCCGGCGAGCCACTTGCCGCGCCCCGCGAGGCCGTTCTTCCCCTTCAGGACGAAGAGGCCCGTCACGGCCAGGAGCCCGAGGACGACCGCGTAGACGTCCGCCGCCCAGGTCCAGAGCCCCTTCGGCTCGTTCAGGTGGAGGAAGTTCATCTCCCGGAGCGCGAAGCGGCCGCGCGGGCGTTCGATCGTCGCCGTCCCCGCCGTCGCGTCGGCCTTCACGCTCCACCCCTCGTAGAAGAGCTCGACGAGGTGGGGCGCGGAACGGAACGACGACTTCGGCGGCCCGGGGAGCGCGAGGCGCTCCACGAGCGCCGCCGCCATCGTCTCGCGGTCCGAGACCGGCACGGGGGCGAACGTCCGCTCCTCGACCACGAGCTTCCAGCTCGGGTTCCACTGGTGCCGGTGGTTCAGCGCGACGCCCGAGATCGCGTACACGAGCGTCAGCCCGGCCGCGAGATAGCCGAGGTCACGGTGGAGGACGTTGTTGAGCTTCCGCCAGTTCAAGACGGAGCGCTCACTCGACGACGGCGCCGATCCCCTGGATCTGGTAGACGGTCGACGGCCCGGTGACCGAGGCGGGGTCGAACTTCGTCCCCTTCTCCTCGCACTCGTGCTTCGCCTTCGCGATCGCCTGCTCCTTCGTCAGCTCCGTCTTCTTGAACGTCCCTTCGGCGACGACCTTCTTCCCCTTGTCGGTCATCGGGAAGACGATGACGCCGTCCTCGACCTTGATCCGGATCGTCTGGAACTCCACGTCGCCGGCGACGTTGATCCAGCAGCCGCGCTTCGCGCAGACCTCCGTGATCAGCCCCTCCACCTTCACGACCTTGCCGACGTACGCGTCGGGCTTCGCCATCAGCTCGGAGAGCTTCACGGGCGCCGCTTCGGAGACTCCCTTGCCGTACTTCGTGGCGGCGGCGGCGGGGGCGGAGACGAGGGCCGCGAGGAGGGCGGCGGCGAGGGTCGCGAGGAGGGGCTTCTTCATCTGTCGGTACTCCTGAGAACGGCGTTCGGGCGGCGGATTCTATCGTCGCTTCGCCCGGGGACGCGTCAGGCCAGGAGCGCGCCCTCGTGGACGAGGAGCCAGCGCTTCCTCTCGATCCCGCCCGAGAAGCCGTGGAGGCTCCCGTCGCTCGCGACGACGCGGTGGCAGGGGACGACCAGGACCGCCGGGTTGCGCGCCGCGGCCATCCCCGCCGCCCGAAGCGCCTTCGGATCGCCGACGGCAGCCGCGACGTCGGCGTAGGAGCGCGTCGACCCCGGGCGAATGCGGCGGAGCTCCGCCCACACTCTTTCCTGGAACGGCGTCCCGGCCAGATCGACCCCCACGTCTTCGAGAGCCTCGAGGTCCCCCCGGAAGTAGGCCCTGAGGCGCGTGCAGATCCCTCCGGGGTCCCGGTGAGCCGGAAAGAGGTCCGTCCCGAAACGTGCCAGGAGCTGCTCCCGGGTCGCGGCCGCGTCCGCGTCGAACGCCAGCGTGCAGAGCCGCCCGTCCCAGACGACGGCGAGGAGCCGCCCGACCGGAGAATCGAGGATCGCGCTCGCGAGCCTCACGACCGGAACGCTACCCCATTTCGCCGCCCGGCGCGGGATCGGCCGATCTCAGCTCTCCCCGGCGGGGCGCGCCCGCCGCGCCGCGACGAACGACCGGATGGCGGCGACGAGGAACCCGAGGAGGAGGAGCGCCATGACGCTCCGCAGGATGACCGCCGCGGGCCGCTCCGCTTCTCCCGCGAGGAGCGCGGGGAGCCCGAGAAGCCCGGGTACCGACGGGACGAAGCCGAGGAGGGCCACCGCCGCGGCGGCGTGCATCGCGTGCTTCCGGAGGCTCTCCTTCCGCGCGACGAGCCCGCAGAGGCCCAGGAGGATGCCGAAACCGACCGGGATGAGGGCCGTCGGGCTCCGGAACGCGGCGTAGCCGCCGATGCCGGTCAGGACGAGAAGGGCGGCGACGACGAGGGCGAGACGCGAAACGTTCATCTAAAGCGCTAACGCGCGCGGGGGGGGCCCGGATTCCCGCCCAGGCGGCGGCGCGGCCTTGCCGCCCTGCCGAGGGCGACGGCGAGGAGCGCCGCGGCGAGCGCCCCGGCGGCGCCGGCCAGGTTCAGCGCCCCGAAGCCGTGCCTCTCGTAGATCGGGCCGAGCGCGAAGGCGCCGAGCGCGATCGCCAGGTCGTAGGCGCCGTAGAACGCGGCCATCGCCGTTCCGCGCGCGTCGCCCGCGAGATCGACCGTCCAGGCGACGAGGGCCGGGAACGAGAGCCCGGCCATGCCGACGCCGTAGAAGACCGAGGCGGCCGCGAGGGAGAACGGCCCCCGCGCGAGGCCCGTCCCGACGACTCCGACGGCCCCGAGGAGAAGGCCGGGCACCGCCACGGCGACCCGGCCGTATCGGTCCGAGAGCCGGCCCGCGAACGGCCGGACCGCGAGGATCGACACCGCGTAGAGCAGGAAGTAGGTCCCGGTCTTTCCGGGCCCGAGTTCGACCGGGACGAACGCCAGGATCGCGCCGTAGGAGAGCGACGAGAGAAAGAGGATGCCGCAGGGGAGGAGCGCCCCCACTGGAAACGGTCGCCGGCCTCCCGTCCCCGCGGCGTGACGCGGCTCCGCTACGGGCAGAAGGAGGCCGAGCGCCAGGAGGAACAGGAGCGCCGTCCCGAGGAACGCCGTCGCCGGCCCCCCGAGACTCGACAGCGCTCCGCCCGCCGCCGGACCGAGCGCCATCGCCACCGTCGGCGCGAGGCCCCAGACGCCGATCGCCTCCCCGCGCCGCTCGGCCGGGGCGAGGTCGGCGACGAGCGACGCGATCGCGGTCGTCGCGAGGCCCCAGCCGATTCCCTGCACGCCCCGCACGACGAGGAGGTGTCCGAGCGAAGCGGCGAGGGGAAGCAGGGCCGTTGCCGCCGCGAAGATCACGAGGCCGCCGAGGGCGAACGGTCGGCGCCCCTTCCGGTCGAGGGCGCGAGCCGACGCGGCGCGCGTGGCGAGCGCGGCCATCGAGGCGAGGCCGACGACGAGGCCGACCTCGCCCTTCGAGGCGCCGCGCGCGGCCGCGTACGGCGGGAGGACCGGGATGAGGAAGTAGAAGCCGAAGAAGAGAACGGCCGTGGCCAGGACGACGAGGACGAACGGGCGGGTCAGGATCCGCGGTTCGGTCAGGGGCGCTGCTCCAGGTCGAGGAGGTGGAGGTCGAGCGCCTTCACGGAGACCTGGATCTCCCGGACCGACAGGCCGAGCGAGACGATCATCAGGACGAGGCTCCCGGCGAAGAGCACCTTCCCGAGGACGACCTTCCCGAAGAAGAGGACGAACATGCAGACGACGCAGAGGAGGAGGCTCGAGACGCCGGTCGCCTGCATCCCCTGGATCAGGTGGATCCGGTATCGGAGGTTGTCGATCTGCTTCAGGACGAGCGGGTCAGCCCGCTCCCGGTAGTGGGCATGCAGGCTCCTCACGAGCGTGGCGAGCGCGAGGAAGCGGTTCGTGTAGGCGAGAAGGAGGAGCGAGACCGCGGGAAAGAGGAGCGCGGGCGTGGTGAGGGAGAGCTCCATGGCGTCCGGACGATAGCCGAGACCCGCGTCCCGGCGTCCGTCGGGGTACGTCCGCCGAGGCCCCGGGAACTCCGCGTCGTCCGGCCGGGTCTCACCGGGAAACGACGGAGGAGGACGACGATGCTCCAGCCCGCGCCGCCCCTCGACCGGCCCCGCCCCGCTCTTCTCGCCTCCATCGCGCTTCACGCGACGGCCTTCTCGGTCCTCGGCTTCGGGCCTCTTCTCGCGTTTCCCGACCTTCCCGGGTGGCGCGGCGAGGTCTGGGCCGTGACGCAGCCCGACCTCTCGGTCCTCCGGGAGACCCGCACCGTCGATCTTCGCGAGCGCGCGGCCGCCGCACGCTCCAGCGGCGCGCCTCGCGGCGGCGACGTCGCCGGTGCGCCCCGCTCCGGGGCGGTCTCCACTCCCCTCCCGCCGCCGGTCCAGCCCGGCGGCATCCCCGACGAGCTCCCGTCCGCGACGCCGTACGAAGCGGGCGGCGAGCCGGGAGTCCCCGGCGGATTCGACGACGGAGCTCCCTGGTCGCCGGGAGGCGACGTCGGAGTCGGCAGCAGCGACGCGCCGTACGACGCGCGCGGCGGGGCGCTGCCCCCCGACCTCGTCCTCCCCGTGCCGCTCGAGACTCCCGCGCCCGCCTACAGCGAGGCGGCGCGCCTGACCCGCGCCTCGGGCGTCGTCGTCCTCTCGGCGACGATCGCCTCCGACGGCCGGGTCGTCGACGTGGCCGTCGAGAACGACGCGCACCCCCTCCTCGAGCGGCTCGCCGTCGAGGCGGTCTCGCGCTGGCGCTACACCCCGGCGCGCGTCGGCACCCACCCGGTCTCCGTCGTCCTCCGCGTCACGCTCACGTTCCGGCTCCGCTGAGGGTCCCGGGATTCGGTGCCACGGGAGTCGGTGCCAGGCGTGAAATCGTGTATTGTTTTTAACAATACACGATTTCACGCCTGGCACCAGTTCCGGTGGCA
>CAYVPO010000188.1:0-6821 GCA_964453825.1 uncultured Holophagales bacterium | reverse complement strand
TCATCCCCGGGGCCCGCATCCGGTGGATCGTGACGATGAAGTTGAGGCCCGTCAGGATCGACGAGAAGCCCGCGACGAAGATGCCGACGGCGGTGAGGACGACCTGTCCCTGCGCGAACGTCGTCGAGAGGGGCGTGTAGAACGTCCAGCCCGTGTCGATCCCGCCCGTCAGGAGCGAGCCGAACGTCATCAGCCCGCCGATCATGTAGAGGTACCAGCTCGCGAGGTTCAGCCGCGGGAACGCGAGGTCCTTCGCTCCGATCATCACCGGCAGGAGGAAGTTCCCGAGCACCGCCGGGATCGACGGGATCAGGAAGAAGAACACCATCAGGATGCCGTGCATCGTGAAGAGCCGGTTGTAGACGTCGGAGGAGAACATGTCCCCCTGCGGCGTCGCGAGCTCGGCCCGGATGAACACGGCCATCAGGCCCCCGAGGACGAAGAAGACGGAGATCGCCACCAGGTAGAGGATCCCGATCCTCTTGTGGTCCCTCGTCAGGAGCCACGAGCTCGGGCCGTGCGCGGCCTCGAGGTAGCTCGGCGGCGCGGTCGGGGCGGCGGTCGCGGGTGCGGTCACGGCTGTCCTCCGGCGGGAGCGGCGACCGGCGCGCCGGAAGCGGCGGCGGGCGGGAGGTCCCGGATGTACTTGATGAGCTGGACGACCTCCTCCTCGGAGATCTGCCCCTGGAACGTCGGCATGATCGGCTGGTAGCCCTCGACGACCTTCGACGCGGGCGAGAGGATCGACTCCCGCACGTAGCTCTCGTCGACGGTGACGGTCCGGCCGCCCACGAGGGCGACCTTCTTCCCGAAGAGGCCGTCGAGGACGGGCGCCCGGGCGGAGCTGTCGGGGCGGTGACAGGTGTTGCACGCCTTCGCGACGAAGAGCTCCTCGCCGCTCGCGACGACGCCGCCGGCCGACGTTCCCGAGACGAGCCAGCGCTTGTAGTCCTGGGGCTCCATCACGTGGATCTTCCCGACCATCTTGGCGTGGTCGACGCCGCAGTACTGGTCGCAGAAGATGTGGTAGGTCCCCGTCTTCGTCGCCTTGAACCAGGCGGTCGAGTAGCGCCCGGGCAGGACGTCCATCTTGAGGCGGAACGCGGGGACGGAGAAGTTGTGGATGACGTCCTCAGAGGTCATCGTCAGCTTGACGGCCTGGTTCACGGGGACGTGGAACTCGTTGATCTCGCGCTTCCCCTCGGGGTGCTCGACCTTCCACATCCACTGCTTGCCGTAGACGTGGAAGGACCAGGCGTCGGCCGGCGGGCGGGACGACTCGAAGAAGACCGAGGCGCCCCAGAAGAAGCTGACCATGACGAGGCCGAGCGGAACGAGCGACCAGGTGAGCTCGAGGAGGAGCGTGTTGCCGCGGATCTCCTGGCCCGTCTCGTCGGCGCGTCGGCGGCGGTACTTGACGATGAAGACCGCGATCGTCGCGACGATGAGGACGGAGAAGAGGACGGAAACGCCGAGCGTGAAGAAGAAGAGCGTGTCGACCTTCGAGGCGAGGGTCGAGGAGACCGGCGGGAAGACGGGCGCGTTCGGCAGCATGTCAGGCGTTCGCTCCGAGCTGGGCGCGGCCCCGGCGCTCGCGGCCCAGCATCACGGCGAGGAAGGTGCCGAAGGCGAGGACGAGGGCGACGGCGGCGATGCGGAGGACGGTCATGGTCGTCGCGGTGTACTTCCCGAGCGACGGGTCGTACTCGTAGCAGAGGAGCAGGAGCTGCGCCGCGACGCCCCCGACCTTCCCCTCGGACGCCTCGGAGAGGCCGAGGCGGAGCTCCTTCGGGGCGTACTCGACGCCGAAGAAGTAGCGGGAGATGACCCCCTCGGGGGTGACGACGACGACGCCGGTCGCGTGGGCGTACTGCTTCTGGAGCTCGTCCCACCGGTAGCGGAAGCCGACGGCCTCGGTGACGCGGCGGATCTGGGCCTCGTCACCCGTCAGGAAGTGCCACCCCGCCTCGCCCTCGGCCTTCCGGCCGTAGAGGTCGAGGAGGTTCGTCTTCTTGCCTCGCGCGAGCGGCGGCTGCTCGACCGGGCTGAAGCTGAGCGTGACGACCTCGAAGTCGGCCCCCGGCGCGAGCGTGAAGCCCTTGAGGCTCCGCGCGAGCCCCTCGAGCGCGATGCCGCAGAGCATCGGGCACTCGTAGTAGGCGAGGGAGAGGATGACCGGGCGCTTCCCGAAGTAGTCGCCGAGGCGGACGGCCTTGCCGTTCTCGTCGCGGAACGTCGCGTCGAGGGGGAGCACCGTCCCCGGGTTCTGCGTCCACCCGACCTCGCGGGCCGGAGAGGGCATCATCGGCTGCGCGCCGGCGGGAGCCGCCGCCAGGAGGGCGAGGAGGCCGAGAAGCGGCGCCGCGAAGACGGCGAGGCGGGAGGAGCGGCTCACTTCGATCCTCCTGCGGCGGGCGCGGGTACGGGCGCGGTCACGGCTTCGGGGAGCGGCGGCGGGACGGGCAGGCCGCGCTCTGCGACGATCTCGATCGCCCGCGAGACGGGGATCTGCGCGACGCCGGCGGCCCTGTCGACCCAGGCGTAAGAGGAGACTGCGGCCTCCTCCTCCTTCGCGAACTTCACCATGTCGGCCGTCGGGTCGGCCTGCAGTGCGGCGCGGGGGCGCGGCCGCGGCGCGTTCGCCTCGGCGAGCGGGAGCGGCTCGGGGTCCCGCGCGACGGACCGGGACTTCAGGAAGCCGCTGAAGGCGATCATGCCGCCGAAGGAGAGGGCGACGAGGAGCGTGAGGCCCGCGAGGACGCCGAAGATCGTCCGGACGTGGATCTCGGAGTCGAACTCCGCCGGCTCGTGCTGCGGGCGGGAATGGTCACTCATGGGCGAGCGCCTCCTTCAGGAACGGCTCGTTCGCCGGGAGGAGCGGCCGGGCCTTCAGGCCGATCGTGAAGAGGCGGAGCCAGATCCCGCCGAGGGCGAGCGGCGCGGCGAGGTCGAGCCAGTGGAGCGAGAAGGCGTTCGCGGAGAACGCCGGAGCGACGAGCCAGTGAAGGTCGAGCCACCGGGCGAAGAGGAGGAGGACGGCGATCGGGGCGAGCGCCCTCGCGCTCCGCTTGCGGCTCCTCGAGAGGAGAAGCGCGAAGGGGAGGGCGTAGTGGAGGAGGACGAGGACGACCGTCGTCGCCTTCCAGGCCCCGTTGAGGCGCGACGCGTAGAAGGCGGTCTCCTCCGGAAGGTTCCCCGACCAGATGATGATGAACTGCGAGTAGCCGAAGTAGGCCCAGACGCAGACGAACGCGAAGAGGAGCTTGCCGTGGTCGTGGAGGTGCCGCGGCTGGAGGGGGAGGGCGGGCGCCGGGCCCTCGCCGAGGAGGAGGCCCGCGAGGGCGACGAGCGCCATTGCCGCGACGGCCTGCCCGATGATGACGTAGAGGCCGTAGATCGTGGAGAACCAGTGGGGCGTCAGCGACATCATCCAGTCGAACGCCGCGAAGGTCATCGAGAGGATGTAGGCGACGATGCCGAAGGCGCCCCAGCGCTGCATCGAGAGCGCGATCCGCCGGTCGCCCGTGTCGTCCTGACGGGCCGAGAGGCGCGCGAAGACCGCGGCGAGGACGATCCAGAGGACGAGGTAGAACGCGGAACGCCCGAGGAAGGCGGGCTCGTTCAGCCACGGCTTCTTGTGGGAGAGGATCGCGTCGCCCGCGACGACCTCGGCGTGGCTCCACTCGTAGAGGGAGTGGGTGCCGAAGGCGACGGGGAGGAACGCGACCGCGGCGAAGCCGAGCGTGAGGGGGCTCGCGGCCGCCTCGAGGACCCGGCGGACGACGACGCCCCAGGCGCCCCGCGTGACGTGGTGCAGGAGCATCACGCCGAGGGAACCGGCGGCGAGGCCGAGCATCCACATGTAGCCGGTGAGGTAGGAGCGGAAGAACTGCTCCCTCTCCGTCGCGTAGCCGGCGCCGAGGAGCACGAGGCCGACGATCCCCGCGAGGAGGCCGATCCGGCCGAGCTTCTCGACGCTCGCGGGGAGAGGATTCGAGCCCTGGCTCAAGGGTGGACCTCCAGGGCCGGAGCCGCGGGGGCGGCGGCCTTCTCGAGCGCCTCGAGGTCCGCGGGGGAGAGCTCGGAGGCGGGGACGTTGCGGGAGAGCTGCAGCGCGCGGACGTAGGCCGCGATGGCCCACCTGTCCTTCGCCGGGACCTGGCTCGCGTAGCTCGACATCTCGTTGAAGCCGTTCGTCATGACGTCGAAGAAGTAGCCGAGCGGCTGGGCGCGGAGGCGGTCGACGTGGAACGAGACCGGCTGCTTGAACCCGCGCTGGACGATCATCCCTTCGCCGTTCCCCTGCCGGCCGTGGCAGGGGGAGCAGAAGACGTCGTAGCGCTGGCGGCCCCGGTCGAGGAGCGCGCGGTCGAACGGCACGGCGGCGGGGAGCTCGGAGACGAACTTCCCGTCGGGCCCGAGCCCGGTGTGGAGGACCCGGTCCTCCCGGAGCCAGCCGCGGGCGACCGTCCCCGTGGGTGGCACGCGCGAGGCGAGGCCGTCGCGGAAGAAGTCGCTTCTTCCGAGCGGCCTCTCCTTCGGCTGGTCGTACATCCCCTGCCGGCAGCCGGCGGCGAGGAGCGCCGCGACGGCGAGCGCGGCGGCGCCGAGGCGGCGGCCGGGCGGAAGGTCAATTTTCAAGGTCGTTGACCTCCACGGGCGCGAGGCCTTCGAGCAGGCGCCGGACGGCAGGAACGTCGAACTTCGGGTCCTCGGCCTCGACGAGGAGGAAATAGCCGTCCTTCGAGGCGTGCTCCACGAACCTCTTCACCTCGAAGACCGGGTGGTGCGGACGCGGCAGGCCGTTCAGGACGAGCATGCCGAGCGCGGCCGCGAGCCCGCCGTGGAAGACCGCCCCCTCGAACGTCGCCGGGATGAAGGCCGGCCAGGAGTTCAGGGGCCGTCCGCCGATGTTGAGCGGGTAGTCGATCGCGCTCGCCCAGTAGGCGAAGGAGAAGACCGCCACGGCGCCGAAGATCGCCGCCCCGAGCGTCAGGAGCGGGACCTTCGAGTGGTGGAGGTCGAGGGCGTCGAGGACCTTCTCGATCGGGTAGGGCGTGTAGGCGTCGAGCTTCGTGAAGCCCGCGGCTTTCGCGGCCCCGATCGCGGCGAGGAGCTCGTCGGGGGTGCGGAACTCGGCCAGGACGCCGTGGAGCGAGGGCTCGGAGGGGGGTGCGTGCATCGCCTACTTCTCCTCGCCGTGGGCCTTCGTGGCCTCGGGGGTGAGGACGCGCATCTCGAACATGTTCAGCGCGGGGAGGAAGCGGATGAAGAGGAGGAGGAGCGTCAGGAAGAGGCCCATCGTCCCGACGAACGTCATCACGTCGAACTTCGTCCCCGAGTACATGGCCCAGTTCGAGGGGACGTAGTCGCGGTGGAGGCTGACGACGATGATGACGAACCGCTCGAGCCACATCCCGACGTTGATGCACATCGAGATCGCCCAGAGCGCCCAGACGTTCGACCGGACGCGCTTGAGCCAGAGGAGCTGCGGTACGAGGACGTTCAGGAGGATCAGGAGCCAGTACTGCGTGGCGTACGGCCCGCTGAAGCGGTTCAGGACCATGAAGATCTCGAACTCGTTCCCGCTGTAGAAGGCCGCCCAGATCTCGAGGACGTAGCCGTAGGCGACGATGAGGCCGGTCGTCAGCATCACCTTCGCCATGTTCTGCAGGTGCCGCTCGGTGATGAAGTCGTGCAGTTTGAAGAGCGGTCGGAGCGGCAGGACGAGAGTGAGGACCATCGCGAATCCGGCGAAGACCGCCCCGGCGACGAAGTACGGCGGGAAGACCGTCGTGTGCCAGCCGGGGACGATGCCGACCGCGAAGTCGAACGAGACGATGGAGTGGACCGAAAGGACGAGCGGCGCCGAGAGCCCCGCGAGGAGGAGCGAGGCGACCTCGTAGTTCGCCCAGTGGCGCGCGGAGTTCCGCCAGCCGAGGGCCGCTGCGCCGTACGCGAAGCGGGCGAACTTCGCCTTCGCGTGGTCGCGGAGCGTCGCGAGGTCGGGGAGCATCCCGACGTACCAGAAGACGATCGAGATCGTCGCGTAGGTCGAGACGGCGAAGACGTCCCAGATCAGCGGGCTCCGGAAGTTCGGCCACATGCCGAGAGTCCCGGGGAGCGGGAGGAGCCAGTGGGGGAGCCAGGGGCGGCCGAGGTGGAGGATCGGGTACATGCCGGCGCAGGCGACGGCGAAGACCGTCATCGCCTCGGCGAAGCGGTTGATCGAGTTGCGCCAGCTCTGCCGGAGGAGGAGGAGGATCGCGGAGATGAGCGTCCCGGCGTGGCCGATGCCGATCCACCAGACGAAGCAGATGATGTCCCAGCCCCAGCCGACCGGGACGTTGTTCCCCCAGACGCCGATGCCGGTCATGAAGAGGTTCGTCACGGCGAAGAGGAAGACGTTCAGGAGGGCGAACCCGACGGCGAACCCGCCGAGCCACCACTTCGGCGTCTTCGTCAGCTTCGCGGTGACGGCCTCGCTGATCCGCTCGGTGACGCTCGCCGGCGTGTGGCCCGGGGCGAGGACGGGGGGCTGCGCGATGGGGTCGGCGCCGCGGACGTCGTCGTAGCGGATCGACATGTTCAGACGCCCTCCACGTCGGGGCCGGGGTTCGTCACCTTCGCCAGGTAGGTCGTCCGCGGGCGCGTGTTCAGCTCGTCGAGGAGCCAGAAGGTCCGCGGCTCGCTCCGGAGCTTCGAGACGTTCGCCGCCGGGTCGTTGATGTTCCCGAAGACGATCGCGTCAGCCGGGCAGGTCTGCTGGCAGGCGGTCCTGATCTCGCCGTCGCGGATCGCCCGCCCCTCGCGCTCGGCGG
>CAYVPO010000187.1:0-6860 GCA_964453825.1 uncultured Holophagales bacterium | reverse complement strand
TAGAGGAAGACGCCGTGCTCCTCCTCGCCGTGGTCGCCGAGCCCCTCGCCGTGGTCGGAGAGGAAGACGACGAGCGACTTCTCGTAGAGGCCGCGGCGCTTCAATCCGTCGAGGAAGACGCCGACGGCCGTGTCGGCGGCGGCCACCTCGGCGTCGTACGGGTCGGCGAAGCGGCTCCGGTACGGTTCGGGCGCCTCGTACGGCGCGTGCGGCTCGAAGAGGTGGAGGAAGGCGAAGAAGCGCTCCCCCTTCACGCCCCCGAGCCACTCCTCGAGGCGCTCGACCGTCTCCCGACCGGGCCGCTGGACGCGGTTCGCCGCGAGCCCCGGCTCCGAGGGCTCGATCCGGTCTTCCCAGCGGTCGAAGCCGCGGGCGATGCCCGTGCTCCCCGAGAGGACGACGCACGAGACCGCCCCGCCCGTCTCGTAGCCTTCCCTCTTCAGGAGGTCGGCGAGCGTGGGAGGCGACGTCCCGAGCCGGTAGCCGCCGTTGTCGAGGACCCGGTGGGCGCCGGGGAGGACGCCCGTGAAGAGCGAGGAGTGCGCCGGAAGCGTGAGCGGGACCGGACTCCAGGCGCTCTCGAAGAGGATGGAGTCCTCGCGCAGCGCCGAGAGCGCGGGGGTGACGCCCGAGACGTAGCCGTAGAACGGGAGTCGATCGGAGCGGAGCGTGTCGACGACGATCAGGACGACGGGCGCGCCGGGGACGCTCCGGACTTCGCCCTCCGGCTTCGCCGAACGCCGGCAGGAGGGAGCGAGGAGCGACACGACCGCGAGGGCGAGCGCCGCGGAGGGGAGGCCGGCGCGCTTCATCGCGCCCTCCCGGTCTTCGCGCCGGCCTCGAGGCGCGCGAGGCGGAAGTCGCCCGGGAACGAGCGCTTCGCCTCGGCGAGGAGCGCCGCCGCTTCCGTGGGCCGGCCGAAGCTCCGGAGGCTGACGATCGCGGTCACGTAGCCGTCCGGCGTCGGGACCGTCCGGGGGATCGCCGCGGCGCGGCGCGCCGCCTCGGCGAGGTCGCCGCTCACCGCCGCGAGGATCGCGAGGCCGGAGAGCGCCTCGACGCTTCTCGGATGCGCTTCGAGCTCGGCCCGGTACTCCCGCTCGGCCTCGGAAAGGCGTTCCCGCCGGCCGAGCACCTCGGCCCTCGCGACGTGGAGGCCGGGCGGCGGCGTGCCCGTCCGCGCGAGCCCTTCGTCCGCGATCCCAAGCGCCTCGTCGAGCTTCCCCTCCCTCAGCGCGACGCGCGCGAGGACGACGTCGGCGCGCCGCTCGCCGAACGTCCGGGCGAGCTCCGCGTGGCTTCGCGCCTCGTCGAGCCGCCCGGCGCGGAGCGCGAGCGCGGCGACGTCGGCGACGTAGTTCGAGCGCCCCGGTGGCGACAGGGCGACGGTCTTCTTCAGCGCGGCCAGAGCCTCGTCCATCCGGCCGAGCCTCTCGTACGCGCTCGCGAGGACCTCCCAGCCGTCCACGAGGCGCGGGTTCGCCTCGAGGACCTCGAGCAGGAGGGGAAGCGCCTCCGCGCTCCGCCCCGCCTCGTGCAGCCGCGTGGCCGTCTGGAGCGTCGTGAGGGAGCCGATCGCCTCCTTCGGATCGGGGCGGGCGCCCCCGTCGTCCCGGGCCGTCCCCGTCAGGTAGCCGAGGGCCTGGAGCTTCTTCGCCGCCTCGGCGTCGACCGCTTCCGGCGCGCGGAGCGGCGTCCGGCGCCGCTCGGTCTCGACGACCATCGAGCGGAGCTCGGGGGGGCGCGTGGGCGCGAGGTTCGTTCGCTGCGCCGGGTCGGCCACGACGTCGTAGAGCTCCGGCGTCGGGGCCTCGACGTAGTGGAAGCGGTCCGAGACGAGGGCCCGCAGCTCGCTCCATCCGAGCCGGATGCGCGGGCTGTAGTTCTCGGCGAAGACGCGCCGGTCGGGCGCCGGGGCGCCCCCCGCCAGCGCGGCGAGCGACACGGTCCCGGGCCGCTCCGGCGCCTTTGGGACGCCCGCGAGGCCGAGGAGCGTCGGGAAGAGGTCGGTCAGCTGGACCGGCGCCCTCACCGTCCCGCCCGCGAGGGCGTTCCCGGGAAGCTTGATCAGGAGCGGCACCTGGATCGACTCCCGGTAGAGGAAGATGCCGTGCTGCTGCTCGCCGTGGTCGCCGAGCCCCTCGCCGTGGTCGGAGAGGAAGACGACGATCGCCCGGTCGTAGACGCCGAGGCGCTTCAGCTCCGCGAGGAACGTCCCGACGATCTCGTCCGAGGCGGCCACCTCGGCGTCGTACGGGTCGCTCCAGCGCGAGCGGTGCGGCTCCGGCGCGGCGTACGGCGCGTGCGGCTCGTAGGTGTGGAGGAACGCGAAGAACGGCTGAGCGGCCCGCTCCCGGATCCACGTGGCGAGGAGCGCGGCGGTCTCCCCGCCCGGCCGCTCGACGAAGTCGAGCATCGAGACCTGTCCCCGCGCCTCGACCTCGTCTTCCCAGAGATCGAAGCCCCTACCGATGCCGCTCGCGCCGGCGAGGACCGCCGCGGAGACGGCGCCGCCCGTCGCGTAGCCGTGCCCCTTCAGCAGCTCGGCGAGCGTCGGCTCGCCGGCCGGGAGGCGGTAGCCCGCGTTGTCGAGGACTCCGTGCCCTCCCGGCTCGAGGCCGGTGAAGAGCGACGCGTGCGCCGGGAGGGTGAGCGGCACGTGGCTGTAGGCCCGCTCGAAGAGGACGGCGTCCTTCCGGAACGCGTCGAGGGCCGGCGTTTCGACGCCCCGGTGCCCGTACATCGGAAGGCGGTCGGAGCGGAGCGTGTCGACGGAGACGACGACGATCGGAGCCTTCGGAAACCGCAGGTCGGGCACGGCCGGGCCGCCGCGCGAGCAGGCGGCGACGGAGACCGCGGAGGCCGCGAGGAGGAGGACGCCGGGACTGAGCCGGTGACGCTGCAGGGGTTCCGTTCTCATTCGCATTCGAGGATATCCCGCCGCCCCGAGGGGGCCCTCTCCCTGAGACGAGAAAAGGCCCCCCCGGCCCGAAGGCCGGGGGGGCCGGGAATACCCGAAGGGGGCGTTCCGCTAGAAGCGGATGCCCAGGGAGACGAAGTACCGGCGCGGGATCTGGTAGTCGGAGGCTCTCGTCGGCTTGCCGAAGTTCGCGCCCTTCCTCCAGTTCACGCCCTCGACCGGCTGCTCGGTGAAGGGGTTGAAGCGGACGATGTTCGTCGTGACGGACGTGTTGACGGTCGTGACGCCGTCCGCGTTGAAAACGTTCCACATCTGCGGCTGGACGAAGATCTCGAACCTGCCGATGTTCGCGCTGAGGTTGAGGGAGAGGTCCGTCCTCCAGATGTCGTCGGTCCGGTAGGCGTCGCGCGCCGTGAAGTAGTAGGCCGAGTTGAGCGGCGGGGCGACGTAGCCGGGGTTGTTGACGTAGGAGCGGACGTGGACGTTGCCGACGGCGCCGTACGGCGTGCCGGTGTCAAAGGACTGGACGATGCCGGGGGTGATCCCGACCATCCCGACGCGGAAGTCGTACGTGCCGACGACGCGGACGCGGTGCCGCTGGTCCTGCGAGAGGGAGCCGCGCGGTCCGTTCCACTTCATGTCGATGTACTCGGGATAGCTCTCGAACGCCGCGGTGACGGGGCCGGAGCCGCTCGTCTCGCCGACGAAGTTCCCGATCATGTGCGACCAGGTCCAGTTGGCCGCGACGTTGAAGTTCCCGTGGCGCCAGGCGATGGAGGAGTGGAGACCCGTGTACTCGCGCTCGGGGACGTTCGAGTTGATGATGTAGCCGAGGTCGAACTCGTCGCCGAGCTCGCTCGTGACCTGGCCGGTCGTCATGTCGCGCTTGGTGGAGTAGAAGTCCTCGTACTCGCGGCGGACGAAATCCGCGCGGTAGTTGATGTTCTTCCCGATGGTGCCGCCGAAGCCGAGGACGTACTCGTTCACCCTCGGAGAGGAGAGCGCGTCCTCGATGAGGAGGTTGACGCCCGGGACCGAGGCGACGTCGGCCGGACGGTTCGGGAACTGGTTCAGGCCGGTGACGCCGAACGCGGCGTACATGCGGCGGAGGACCTCGTCGGTCGGGAGCCAGGGGCCGGCGCCGTCGTTGATCGGGGCGCCGTCCCAGTAGTAGTAGTACGAGGCCGGGCTGCCGGCGCCCGTCGCGCCCGAGCCGGCGATCCCTTCCTGGATCTGGCCGACGTAGGTCGCGTAGCTCGCCGTCGCGCGGAGCTTGCCGTCACCGAAGACGTCCCAGTTCACGGCGAGGCGGGGGCTGAAGGCGCTGTCGTCGGCCGTCTTCTTGCCGGCGGCGTCCGTCGCGTCGTTCTTGTCCCAGCGGAGGCCGAGGTTGAACGAGAAGCGGTCGTTCAGGCGCCAGGTGTCGTTCACGAAGAGCGAATGCGTGAGCATGTCGCTCCCCTTGCTCGCCAGCGGGATCGGGGCGTAGAGGAGGTACGAGTTCTCGTCGATGACAGGGTAGAGGTTCGTCCCGTCCGTCTGCACGCCCGTGGCGAAGAGGAGCCAGGAGCTCCCCGACTGCCAGTTGTTCGAGACGCGGGTCGAGGCGAAGTTGTCGTAGCCGACGACGACGTTGTGCGACCCGAGGCTCTTCGTGGAGAGGAAGTAGGTCCCCTTCACGAGGAAGTTCTCGTTGTCGCGCTTCTCGCCGGCGCCCGGGCAGACGGCGCAGAAGATGGCGCCGAACATCTGGCCGAGGCCGCGGTCCTGGACGACGACCGCCGTCCCCTTGATCAGCTCGTTGAAGCGGCTCCCCGAGTTCTCGAACGTGAACGTCTTGGCCGCGTACTGGGCCTCGAGGAAGAAGTTCGAGGAGAGGACGCCGTTGTAGTTGATCGAGACGAGGTCCGTCGGGAGCGAGCGGTCGTAGATGACGCCGTTCGTCTCGAGGATCGGGAACGAGGTGAAGTAGTAGTTCGCCTGCTCGACCTCACCCTTCGTGTAGGAGCCCGTGAGGGTGTGGTTCTGGAACGGCGTCAAGGTGAGCTTCCCCTCGTACCGCGTGTCCTTGTCGGAGCGCGGGAAGGAGCCGGTGAGCGGGGCCGAGAGAGCGCCCGAGTACTCGTTCTTCTGATAGCGGCCGGCGCCGAAGAACCAGAGGCGGTCCTTCAGGATCGGGCCGCCGAACGTCGCCTCGTACGTCGGGACGACCTTGTCGACGTAGGTCTGCCGGATCGGGGCCTGGGACTGCCAGTCGTTGTTGTTCAGCGTGACGCGGAAGGAGCCGCTGAAGGCGTTTCCGCCCTGCTTCGTGACGGCGTTGATGACGCCGCCGGTGAAGCGCCCGTACTCCGCCGAGACGCTCGACGTCATCGTCGTCGTCTCCTGGATGGCGTCCTCGATGACGAGCGTGTTCGTCGGCGTGCCGCGGATGTTGTCCTGGATGTTCACGCCGTTGACGGTGATGACGTTGTCGAACGACTGCGCGCCCGAGATCGTCGTGTTGCCGCCGGGGCCGTTCGTGTTGACGCCCGCGCTCAGGACGACCGAGGAAAGGATCTGCCGCGCGACCGGGAGCTTGTTCGTCAGCTCGGTCGAGTAGGTCGTCGAGGCCTGCGCCGTCTGGGAGACGGTCTCGCTCTGGGCGACGACCATCGCCTCGGCGGCGACGGCGGCGATCGACAGCTTCGTGTTCAGCGGGACCTGCTGACCGGACGAGACCTTCACGTTCCTCGTCACGTTCTGGAAGCCCGACATGACGAACGCCACGATGTACTCGCCCGGGGGAAGGTTCGGGATGACGAAGTCGCCGTTTACGTTGGTGACGGCGGTTCGAGTGCCCTGGAGCGCCGGGGACTTCGCGGTGACGGTCACGCCCGGGAGCGCGAGGCCCTCCGCCTCGGCGACGCGTCCGGTGATGGTGCCCGTCGGCAGGCCCTGGGCTTCCGCCTGCGCCGCCAGGAGGAGCGGTACGAGAAGAGCTACGAGCCAGAGTCGCTTTCCATTCATGTCCTAAATCCCTCCGGTAAGTTCCTCAGTTTGGGTCTTTACGTGGAATCGGGGCATTGACACACGAGATCGGGGACGCGCCCGTCCGGCGGCCGGGCCGGCGGGCCCGCACCCCTCGCGGTGCGGTGTCATCGCTGACTTCGACTCTCTCCTCGGACCTCCTTTCCCCGCCCGGGGAACCTTGCGGGGGAACGCCCTTGCGGAGAGCGTTCCGACCGTGAACCAAGAAACCGGAGCGCGGTACGAATTTTCGGAAGAAACGGCCGCGGCATTATAGCGACCCCAGCGGCGGCGCAACCCCGGGACGAGCGTCCGAACGGCTGATCGCGCTCACTTTCCGCCTCCACGGCGGACGGGACCGGATCCATCCTCATACTTTTCCGGCGCTCCCCTTGAAAGATCCGTGCCGTCGATACCGGGCCGGGTCCCGGGCCGGAACCGGGACCTCGGGAGGCCGGACGCCGCTCCCTGAAATGGGAAACGGCGGGAGCGCTCGCGCGCTCCCGCCGTCCGTAGCCGGAAGACCGGTCAGGTCAGAAGACGAACTTCAGACCGAGGCGGACCGTCCGGGGAGCCTGATAGGTGAGGGGCTTTCCGTAGAGCGGGTTCTTCGACGCGTGGTTGGCTTCCATGTAGGTCACGTAGTCGTACGGGACGAGCTCCGAGAAGTACCAGTCGTTCGAGCCGTCGCACGCCTCCGACACGTCGCAGATGTCGTCGAAGTACTGAACGTTGTCGATCCGGGTGACGGTGTCCTGGTCGAAGAGATTCAGGACGTTGAGGGAGACCTCGAGCTCGTAGCCCGCGATCTTGAACGGGTGCGTGAGGAGGAGGTCGGTCTGGGTGAGGCCGGAAAGGCGGCCCATGTCGTTGCGGCCGTTCGGGAAGAAGTTCACGCCGTTGTAGGAGGCGTCGGTCGAGACCGGGCTCC
>CAYVPO010000186.1:0-6884 GCA_964453825.1 uncultured Holophagales bacterium | reverse complement strand
GCGACGAAGAGGACCATCCCGACGCCGCAGTTGAAGACGCGGAGCATCTCCTCCTCCGGCACGCTTCCCTTCTCGCGTATGAACCGGAAAAGGGCGGGCCACTCCCACGCCCCCGGCGTGACGACGGCCCGCAGCCCTTCGGGCAGGACGCGCGGGAGGTTGTCGGGGAAGCCGCCTCCGGTGACGTGGGACATCGCCGAGAGGAGCCCCTCGTCGACGAACGGTAGGAGCGGAGCGAGGTAGCTCCTGTGGACGGCGAGGAGCGCCTCCGCGACCGTGGTCCCCAGCTCCGGCACGGTGTCGTGCGGACCGAGGCCGAGGCGCTCGAAGAAGAGCATCCGGGCGAGGGAGTAGCCGTTCGTGTGAAGGCCCGACGACGCGAGGCCGAGGAGGACGTCCCCCTCGGCGACGCGGGAGCCGTCGAGGAGCTTCGGCCGGTCGACGACGCCGACGATCGTCCCGGCGAGGTCGTAATCGCCGTCGGCGTACATCCCCGGCATCTCGGCCGTCTCGCCGCCGAGGAGCGCGCAGCCGTTCTCGCGGCAGGCCGCGGCGACGCCGCCGATGACCTCGGCGATCACGTCGCGCTGCATCCGCCCCGTCGCGACGTAGTCGAGGAAGAAGAGAGGGCGCGCCCCCTGGACGAGGATGTCGTCGACGCAGTGGTTGACGATGTCCTGCCCGACGGTGCCGTGGACCCCGGCCGCGATGGCGACCCGGATCTTCGTGCCGACACCGTCCGCGGAGGCGACGAGGAGCGGGTCCTGCATCCCGCGGAAATCGGGCCGGAAGAGGCCGCCGAACCCGCCGACGTCTCCGACGACGCCGGAGGTGAACGTGGAGCGGATCGCCTCCTTCGCGCGGGCGACCGCCGACATCTTCGCGTCGATGTCGACGCCGGAGGCGGCGTAGGTGAGCGGCGTGTCGTTCGGAATGGCGCGCCTCCTCGGAGGGGATCGGCCCGTCGGACGTCCCTCGGGCGGCGTGATGGTATCAGCGCTTCTCGGGGCTTCCCGAGGCGGGGAGGGCCTCGTCCTCGCCGAAGAGCGGCTGCTGCTCGAGGGCGGCCGCGAAGGGGACGGGATAGCGCCCGGAGAAGCAGGCGGCGCAGGCTTCGCCCTCCCCCTTGCCGAAGGCGCCGAGCATCCCCTCGAGCGAAAGGTAGCCGAGCGAGTCGGCTTCGACGAAGCGCCGGATCTCCTCCATCTCGTGAGTCGCGGCGATGAGCTCCTTGCGGCGCGGGGTGTCGATCCCGTAGTGGCAGGGGTGGGTCGTCGGCGGGGAGGAGATCCGCATGTGGACCTCGGTCGCCCCGGCCGACTTCAGGAGCCTCACGAGCTTCTTCGACGTGGTCCCGCGGACGATGGAGTCGTCGACGAGGACGACGCGCCGGCCGCCGACGACGGACCTCACCGGGTTCAGCTTCACCTTGACGCCGAAGCTCCGGATCGACTGCTTCGGCTCGATGAACGTGCGCCCGACGTAGTGGTTCCGCACGAGGCCCATGCCGTAGGGGAGGCCGCTCTCCTCGGCGTAGCCGAGCGCCGCGAAGATCCCCGAGTCGGGGACCGGGACGACGACGTCGGCGGCGACGGCGTGCTCGCGCGCGAGCCTCCGCCCGAACGCGCGCCGCGACTCGGCGACGGAGCGGCCGAAGACGTTGGAGTCGGGCCGGGCGAAGTAGACGTGCTCGAAGACGCAGAACGCGGTGCGCCTCCCCATCGCGAACGAGGCCGAGGCGACGCCGCCCGCGTCGAGGATGACGATCTCCCCCGGCTCCACGTCGCGCACCGGCTCGGCGTCGATCAGGTCGAACGCGCAGGTCTCGGAGGCGACGACCCAGGCGTCGCCGAGGCGCCCGATCGTGAGCGGGCGGAAGCCCTGCGGGTCGCGCGCCGCGAGGACCTTCTCCCCGGCGAGGAGGACGATCGAGTAGGCGCCGCGGGCGCGGCCGAGCGCGTCGCGAAGGGCGTCGACGAGGCTCTCGGCCCGCGAGCGGGCCATCAGGTGGAGGAAGACCTCCGTGTCGGAGGAGGTCGTGAAGATCGACCCCTCCTGCTCGAGCTCCGCGCGGAGCTCGTCGGCGTTCACGAGGTTCCCGTTGTGCGCGATCGCGAGCGGGCCCTTGTTCGTGTTGTAGACGATCGGCTGGGCGTTCTCGAGGAGCGAGGCTCCCGCCGTCGAATAGCGGACGTGCCCGACCGCGGACTTCCCCGGCAGGCGCGCCAGGCGCGCCTCGTCGAAGAGGTCGGCGACGTAGCCCATCCCCTTCTCGACGGCGATCCGCCGGCCGTTCCAGGCCGCGATTCCGCCTGCTTCCTGACCGCGATGCTGGAGGGCGTAAAGGCCGAGGTAGGCGAGGTTCGCGGCGTCGGGATGCCCGTAGATTCCGAAGACGCCGCACTCTTCCCGGAACCCGTCCGTTTCGATCGACTCGGTCTCTCCGCTCACGGCGCGAAGTGTAGCGCCCGGGTCAGCCGAAGTTGCTCGCCACCATGATGCAGGCGTCGTAGACGGTCTGGAACGGCGCTTTCGCGGCAGCCGCGAGGACCTCGTCGTCGAAGCTCCCGTCCTGGAGCCAGACGGCCGGCAGGCCGAGCTCCCCCGCCTTCGCGAGGACTCCGAGCGTCACCCGCGGCGGGACGACGACGTTCACGATGTGGACGGGGCCCGGGACCGACTCGAGGTTCGGAAAGGCGGCAAGCCCCGCGATCTCGGTCTCGCGGGGGTTGACGGGGAGGACGGTGTAGCCCTTCGCGGCCAGGTTCCGGACGATGACGTTCCCGTACTTCTCCGGGTGGTTGCTCGCGCCGACGACGGCGATCCGTGTCTCCGGCCCGCGCTGGCGGAGCCGGGCGTAGACCTCGGGCGGATGGGGATCGGGACGGACCATCGGGAGACCTCCTAGCCGGCCGCTCGGGCCGGGACGGTCACTTTCGTGTCGCGGACCTTTTCGAGGAAACGCGCTCCGAACGCCTTCGACGGCGTGAAGGCCCCCGGCTCCACCTCGCGGCGGAGGACCTTCTCCACCGCGAGAACGGCCGTCTCGGCCGTGAGCGTGTAGCCCTCGAGCGTCTCGACGGTCCCCTCGACCGAACGCCCCTCCCCGTCCTCGACGCGCCCCCACAGGAGCGACCGTTCCCGGACCCGCTCCTCGGCGGACGGCCCGGCGACGGCGTTCCTCACCCAGGGGCCGACGACACGCTGCAGCGGCAGGAGGCCGGCGATGGGGAGGAGGCCGCCCGCCCAGCGCAGCGCCGCGACCCGGGCAGGGGGCATGGCGATGTAGGTCTCGATGTTCGGGATGCCGGTCGAGCGGTAGGCGGTCGAGAGATCGCCCCACGGGATCGTCACCGCGAGGCGCGGCCGGTCGGGGAACGGGACGGTCCGCGTCTTCCAGGCTGCCGGCACGGGGACGAGCTTCCCGTCCACGCGCGCCAGGCTCCCCTTCGGCAACCCTTCCAGCATCGTCCGGGCCGTGCCGCCGGAGATCCCGAAGCCGCGGAACGCCAGCTCGAGCCGGACCGCGCCGGGGAGCGCGGCCGCGAGAAAGGCGGCGAGGCAATCGGACGGAACGACGTCGAAGCCGACCGCGGGCAGGAGCGGGATCCCTGCGCGAACCGCCTCCGGGTGGCGGGCGAAGACCGCCTCGAGGACGGCGATCTCCCCCGTGATGTCGAGGTAGGGAACTCGGGCCGCGAGGCACGCCACGAGGGCCGGCGCGCTCGTCCGGGAGAAGGGGCCGGCCGCGAGGAGGAGGGCTCCGAACGGGGCGATCCGCTCCGCGAGACGCCGCGGCGCCTCCTCGAGCCCGAAGACGAGAAACGGGAGGCCGTGCTCCTTCGCGAGCGGCTCGATCGCCTCGCGCCGGCGGCCCGCGACGGTGACGAGGAGGCCCCGCTCGAGCGCGGCCTCCAGGATCAGCCGTCCCGTGTACCCGTTGGCTCCGTAGAGGAGGAAGCGCTTCTTGGCAGCAGACACGACCGCGTCCATCCTACGCCGGCCGAAGGGCGCGCGCGCCCCCCCCGGGCGCTCTGCTAAGTTCCGGCGGGCGGGGCGGCCCCCGCGGGAGGCACGGCGTGACGACGAGGACGGAGAGCCGGCGGACGGTGCCGGTGAGGGTCGGGAACGTGACGGTGGGCGGAGGCGCCCCGGTCGTCGTCCAGTCGATGACGTCGACCGACACGGCCGACGTCGAGGCGACGGCGAAGCAGTGCCTCGAGCTGGCCGAGGCGGGCTCGGAGCTCGTTCGCGTCACCGTGAACCTCCCCGAGGCCGCGGCGGCGGTCCCGGAGATCCGCAAGCGCCTCGACGACGCGGGCTGCGACGTCCCGCTCGTGGGCGACTTCCACTACAACGGCCACACGCTCCTCACCTCGTTCCCGGAGATGGCGAAGGCCCTCGCGAAGTACCGGATCAACCCGGGGAACGTCGGGACGGGCCGGCGGCGCGACGAGCAGTTCGCGGCGATCTGCGCCGTCGCCTGCGAGCTCGGCAAGGCGGTCCGGATCGGAGTGAACGGCGGCTCCCTGAACCAGGAGCTCGTCATGGCGAAGATGCAGGAGAACACCGACCGGGAGCTCGGGAGGACGCCCGAGGCGATCCTCGCCGAGTGCATGGTCCTCTCGGCCCTCCAGTCGACGGAGCTCGCGCTCGAGAACGGCCTCGCGAAGGAGCAGATCGTCATCTCCTGCAAGGTCTCCCGCCCGCCGGAGCTGATCTCGCTCTACCGCGACCTCGCCGCGAGGACCGACCAGCCGCTCCACCTCGGCCTCACGGAGGCGGGGATGGGGACGAAAGGGCTCGTCTGGTCGTCGGCCGCGATGGGGGTCCTCCTCGCGGAGGGGATCGGCGAGACGATCCGCGTCTCGCTGACGCCGCGCCCGGGCGGCGACCGGCGCGAAGAGGTCTACGCGGCCTGCGAGCTCCTCCAGTCGCTCGGGCTGCGCTCCTTCGCCCCGAGCGTCACCGCCTGCCCCGGCTGCGGCCGGACGACCTCCTCGACGTTCCAGGAGCTGGCCGAGCGGATACAGGGTTACGTGCGCGAAATGCTGCCTGTCTGGAAGGCCGAGCGCGAGGGGGTCGAGACGATGACGCTCGCCGTCATGGGGTGCATCGTCAACGGCCCCGGCGAGTCGAAGGCGGCGAGCATCGGGATCAGCCTCCCCGGGACCGGCGAGGCGCCGAGCTGCCCCGTCTACGTCGACGGGCAGAAATTCGCGACGCTCAAGGGTTCGTACGAGGAGCTCTCGGCCGCCTTCCAGGCGCTCGTCGACGACTACGTGGCGACGAAATACCCCCGCCGCGAGGGCGCCGCCCGAGGAGCCTGACCGGCCCGGCCCGATCGCGATAACCTTCGCACCCGATGAACGCCGACCGGATCGACCCTCGCGCCATGGTGAAGGGGACGATGCTGAGGGCCCACCTGAGCTGGGCCACGAGCCGCTTCGGCGCGGGCTACCCTCCCGTCCGCGAACGCCTCTCCGAGCCGGCCGTCGCCCTCCTCTCGCGCCCCGTCCTCCCGACCGACTGGATCCCGGTCTCCTCGCTCATCGAGCTCGACCGCGCCATCGCGGACGCCGCTGGGGAGGCGCCCGAGACGACGTGGCTCGCCCTCGGGCGGCACTCGGCCGCGCTCAACCTGACGGGCGTCTACAAGAGCTTCATCAGCAGCGAGCCGCACCGCTTCTTCGAGCGGATGACGGTCCTGCACCACCAGTTCCAGTCGTTCGGGAAGTCGGTCTACGAGAGGACCGGGGAGCGCTCGGGCCGGATCCGGATCGAGAGCCCGACGACGCACTCGCGCGTCTACTGCGTCTCGGGGAAGGGCTACTACGAAGAAGCCCTGCGGCTCCTCCAGGCCCCCGGGCCGATCGTCGTCCGCGAGACCGAATGCGCCGCGGCGGGCGCCGTGGCCTGCGTGTTCGAGCTCGCCTGGTGAGCCCGAAGGGCCGGGGAGAGGAGAGTCGCCGAGGCGACCTCACGCTCTTCGAGCAGGTCGCGCGGGCGATCGACGACTTCGTCCTCGTCGTCGACCTCGAGGGCCGGCTGACGCACGTGAACGACGCGGCGGTCGGGCGCTCCGGCTGGGCCCGCGAGGAGCTGGTCGGGAGGCCGTGGACGATCTTCCTTCCGCCTGCCGGCCGCGACGAGCTGGCCGCCCGGATCTCCGCGGAGACGCGGGCGGGCGGCTTCCGGGGCGACGTCCGGAACGTCACGAGGTCGGGAGAGGAGTTCTGGGTCGCGCTCCGGACGTCGGTCCTCCGCCACGACGGGCAGGCCGTCGGGTTCGTCTCGATCTCCCGGGACATCGAGGAGCAGAAGCGCGTCGAGGCCGAGCTGACCGCGGCGCGCGACGCCGCCGAGACCGCGAGCCGCGCCAAGTCCGAGTTCCTCGCGAACATCAGCCACGAGATCCGGACGCCGATGAACGCCGTCATCGGGATGGCGACGCTCCTCCTCGACACGGCGCTGACGCCCGAGCAGCGCGACTACGTCGAGACGATCCGGACGAGCGGCGACACGCTCCTCGCCCTCCTGAACGACGTCCTCGACTTCTCCAAGATGGAGTCGGACCGCCTCGAGCTCGAGGCCCGGCCGTTCTCGTTCCGGGAGGCCGTGGAGGACTCCTTCGACCTCGTCGCCCCGTCCGCCGCGGCGAAGGGGCTCGACCTCGCGTACCGCGTCGACCCGTCCGTCCCGGCGAGCCTCCTCGGGGACGTGACGAGGGTCCGGCAGGTCCTCCTGAACCTCCTCTCGAACGCCGTGAAGTTCACCTCCTCGGGCGAGGTCCTGCTCCGCGCCTCGGCCCGGCCGGCGGCCGAGGGCTCCCACCGCGTGGAGATCGTCGTCCGCGACACGGGGATCGGGATCCCGAAGGAACG
>CAYVPO010000185.1:0-6964 GCA_964453825.1 uncultured Holophagales bacterium | reverse complement strand
GTGATCCCCATCGCGACGTCGTCGACGCAGACCGAGAAGTGGTAGAGCGGGTGGCCGTCGGAACGCGTCAGGACGAAGTCGTCGAGGGCGCCGGCCGGGAACTCGGCGCGCCCCTGGACGACGTCGTCGACGACGATCGGCTCGTCGGGCATCTTCAGCCGGAGGACGAACGGCTCGCCTGCCGCGGCGCGGCGGTCCGACTCGGCCTTCGAGATCTCGCGCCCCGCGCCCGAGTAGCGGAACGTCTCGCCCTGCGCCTCGGCCGCCTTCCGCGCCGCCTCGAGCTCCTCGGGCGTCTCGAACGCGCGGTAGGCCTTCCCCTCGGAAAGGAGCCTCTCGGCTGCCTCCCGGTAGAGGTGGGTGCGCTCGCTCTGGTGGTACGGCCCCTCGTCCCAGTTCATCCCGAGCCAGGTCATCGCCTCCAGGATCTGGTCGACGAGCTCGGGCCTGTTCCGGTCGACGTCGGTGTCCTCGATCCGGAGGAGGAACGTCCCGCCGTGGCGGCGGGCGAAAAGCCAGTTGTAGAGGGCGGTGCGGGCCCCGCCGACGTGGAGGGAGCCGGTCGGGGAGGGGGCGAAGCGGACGCGGGCGGCCGGAGTCATCGGTCGGGGATGATAGCTGCCCGGGTCCCGCGGCCCCGTATCATCGCCGGCCGTGAGCGCTCCGGACCTCCCGCGCCGCGAGGCGCTCCTCGCCGATTCGGCCCTCGTCCTCGTGACGGCGATCTGGGGCTCCACATTCGTCGTCAACGAGCTCGTCCTCAAGGAGACGCCGCCGCTCCTCTTCCTCGCGCTCCGCTACGGCCTCGCGGCGGCGGTGCTCGTCCTCCTCGCGCGCGGCCGTCCGCGGACGCCCGGCGTCCTCCGGGACAGCGCCCTCATAGGCCTCCTCCTCGCGGTCGGCATCGGTTGTCAGCTCGTCGGCCAGCTCTTCACGACCGCCTCCAAGGCCGCGTTCATCACGGGCCTCTCGGTGCCGCTGACGCCCGTCGCCGCGTGGCTCTTTCACAGGCAGGTGCCGAGCGGGACGAACCTCGCCGGCCTCGTCGTTGCGGCCGGCGGGTTCGGGCTCATGTCGTGGCCGACAGGGGCGACGGGGCTCGACCCGGGCGACCTCCTCGTCTTCCTGACGGCGCTCGTCTACGCCGTGATCATCGTGGAGCTCGGCGTCGCTTCGCCGAAGCACGACGTGAGGGTCTACTCGGCCGGCCAGATCGCCTTCGCGTTCGTCGGCGTCCTCGCGGGCCGGCTCCTCCTGACGCCGTTCCTCGACCGCCCGGAGGCCTTCTTCGCGGCCGAGGCGCGGCCCATGGTGTTCACGTCGCAGCTCCTCCTCGCGATCCTCTGGATGGGCCTCGTCGCCTCGGTCGTCACGTCGCTCGTCCAGACCTGGGCGCAGGCGCGCATGCCGGCCGTCCACGCCGCGGTCATCTTCGCGCTCGAGCCGGTCTTCACGGCCCTCTTCGCCGCGCTCGTGCTCGGCGAGAGGCTCTCGACGCGCGAGGCGTGGGGAGGAGGGCTCGTCCTCCTCGGGATCGTCGTGTCGGAGCTGCGGATCCGGAAGTGACGCCGGGGCGCGAGCCCGCTACGATCCCCTCGAAGGAGCCGTCCATGCAGAGACTCGCCATGCTCGCAGCCACCGGCCTGCTCGCCGTCTCGCCGCTCCTCGCGGCCGAGGAGACGAAGCCGCTCGCGGCCGGGGACCCCGCCCCCGCCTTTGCGCTCCCGGGGTCCGACGGGAAGACGCACGCGCTCGCCGACTACGTGGGAAAGACGGTCGTCGTCCTCGCCTGGTTCCCGAAGGTCTTCACCGGAGGGTGCACGATGGAGTGCAAGTCGTTCCGCGAGAGCGGCGACGAGCTCCGGGCCTTCGACGTCGCCTACTTCGCGGCGAGCGTCGACCCGATCGAGGAGATCACGAGGTTCGCGAAGTCGCTCGACGCCGACTACCCGATGCTCGCCGACGCCGACGGGTCCGTCGCGAGGGCGTACGGCGTCTCCCACCCGGAGAAGGGCTACCCGCGCCGGTGGACGTTCTACGTCGGCAAGGACGGGAAGCTGCTCCACGTCGACCGTGAGGTAAAGGCGGGGACGGCCGGGCCCGACATGGCGAAGCGGCTCGCCGAGCTGGGCGTGCCGAGGCGGGAGAAGTGAACGGGCCGGGAGGGCCGCCTCCTGGCGGCCCTCCCGGCCTCCGCGCTCACTCGAGGCCGAACGTCAGCGTGTAGGCGTAGCCGCTGCGCCCGACGACGAGGACGAGGCCCGACCGGCCCCAGCCGCGCTCGACGGTGCGGGCGACGTCGTCGAGCGTCGAGACCCGCTTCCCGTTCACCGCGAGGAGCGAGTCCCCCCGCTCGAGCCCCTTCCGGCCGGCCGGCGACTCGCGGGCCACGGACGTCAGGAAGAGCCCGCCCCGGGCTTGCGCGACCGAGATCCCGATCTCCCGCCGGAGCACCTCGAGGCCCAGGTCCTCCGGGGCGCGGGCGACCGCGAGGGAGAGCCTGCGGAGCTCGCCGGAGCGGCGTGCCTCGAGAGCGACCGACTGGCCGGGAGGGACCGAGGCGAGGAGCGTGTCGAAGTCCTCCCGCGACTCGACGGGACGGCCGTTCAGCGAGACGACGACGTCGCCGGGCTCGAGGCCGGCCTCCTCGGCGGGGGAGGCGGGGTAGACGGAGCGGACGCGCATCCCGAGGCCGCGCGAGCTCGGCCGTCCGCGCTCGGGCGTCAGCGTCGTCCCGCGGATGCCGACCCAGACCGGTTTCACCTCGCCGAAGCGGAGGAGGTCGTCGACGATCCGGCGGACCCGCTCGACCGGGATCGCGAAGCCGATCGTGTTCGCGCCGCCGACGATCGCGGTGTTGATGCCGATCAGCTCGCCGAGGACGTTGCAGAGCGCGCCGCCCGAGTTCCCCGGGTTGATCGCCGCGTCGGTCTGGATGAAGTCGGTGTAGGTGCGCGTCTCGCCGCGCACGGTGCGCTGGAGGGCGGAGACGATCCCGGTCGTCACGGTGTTCGACAGGCCGAAGGGGTTCCCGACGGCGATCGTCGTCTCGCCGATCATCAGGTCGCCCGTCGTCCCGAGGCGGACCGGCTTCAGCCCCTTGCCGTCGACCTTCAGGACCGCGAGGTCGTTGTCGGCGTCGGCGCCGAGCACTTCCGCCTCGAGCTCCCGCCCGTCGGAGGTCGTGACGAAGATCCGGGAGGCGCCGGAGACGACGTGGTCGTTCGTGACGACGATCCCGGACGCGTCGAGGACGACCCCGGAGCCGAGCGACTCGGAGCGGCGACCGCGTTCGCCGGGTGCGCCGAAGTACTCCTGGAAGGGAGTCGCCCGCCGCTGGACGAGGCGCTCGGCCGAAATGTTCACGACGGACGGACCGATCTGCTCGACCGCTCTCACGATCGCGCTGCGGCGAGGATCGTCGTCCGGGCGGCGGCTCTCGGGGGCTCCCCTCTGGGCGACGGCCGTTGCAGCGGAGAGGAGAAGGACGGCAGCGGGGAGCGAGAGTCTTGACATTCTGAGATTCGGCCTCAAACTAATGTTAGTAAAGTAGAACGGAGATTTCAAGATTCTTAACCTCAGACAAAGAAAGGCGATCGAGGCGATGGTCGAGATCGGTTCGGATCCGGGACGGGACCGGGGCGCCGCCGAAATGGCAGGCCTCCTCGCCCTATCGCGAGAATCGGTCCACCAGCTTCTGGCGCCGTACGTGCGCGCGGGGCTGCTCGTCGCGGTCCGGGGACGTACCGGCGGGTACAGGGCCGGGGACGCGCTGCTCGGATCTCCGCTCTCTGCCGTCCTCGCTCCGTTCGGCGCCCCGTCCGGCCGCGGCCGGGCGGCGGCCCCGAAGAGCCTTGCGCGGCTCGTCGAGGCCGTCGAGTCCGAGGCCGCCGCGGCGCGGCTCGCCGTCTACGCGCGGTGGACCGTCGGCGACCTCGTCGCCCGCCACCGCGCCGATCGCCACGTCATCGACTGGGAAATCTGACGCCGGGGAACCCGGAGTCCAGGAGGCCGCCATGCGGATCGCGTCCGACGTCACGAAGCTCATCGGCAACACCCCACTCGTCCGGCTGAACCGGATGGCGAAGGACGCCGCGCCCGGCGCGGTCGTCGCCGCGAAGCTGGAGTACTTCAACCCGGCGAACTCGGTGAAGGACCGGATCGGCGTCGCAATGATCGAGGCGCTGGAGAAGGAGGGAAGGATCTCCCCCGGCCGGACCGTCCTCGTCGAGCCGACCTCGGGGAACACGGGCATCGCGCTCGCCTTCGTGGCCGCCGCGAAGGGGTACCGGCTCGTCGTCACGATGCCCGAGTCGGTCTCCCTCGAGCGCCGGAAGGTCCTCCGTCTCCTCGGCGCGGAGCTGATCCTGACGCCGGCCGCGGAGGGGATGAAGGGGGCGATCGCCCGGGCGAAGGAGCGCCTCGCCGAGCTCGGCGAGAACGGCGTGATGCCGCAGCAGTTCGAGAACCCGGCGAACCCCGCGATCCACGAGGCGACGACGGCGGTCGAGCTCTGGAACGACACGGAGGGGAAGATGGACGCCTTCGTCGCCGGCATCGGGACCGGCGGGACGTTCACTGGCGTCGGGAGGTACTGGAAGCCGAGGAAGCCGGGAGTGAGGCTCGTCGCCGTCGAGCCGACCCACTCGCCGGTCCTTTCGGGCGGCGCCCCGGGGCCGCACAAGATCCAGGGGATCGGCGGCGGGTTCATCCCGAAGAACCTCGACACGTCCTTCGTCGACGAGGTCGTGCAGGTCTCGAACGACCAGGCGTTCGAGTACGCGCGCCGGCTCGCGAAGGAGGAGGGGATTCTCGCGGGGATCTCGTCGGGCGCGACCGCGTTCGCGGCCCTCGAGGTCGCGCGGCGAGAGGAGAGCGCCGGCAAGCTCATCGTCTTCGTCGTTCCGTCGACCTCCGAGCGCTACATCTCGACGGACCTCTTCAAAGAGGACGAGGCGGGTCCCTCGGGCCCGGCGGCCTGAGCCGCCGGCTTCACTTCGCGTCGATCGCCGGCGGGCTGCCGGCGCGGATCCGGATGCTCTTCGGCCGGGCCTCCTCCCGCTTCGGCAGCTCCACGACGAGGAGCCCGTTCACGAACGTGGCGGAGATCCCCTCCTCGTCGACGTTCGCGGGGAGGCGGAACGACCGGGAAAAGCGGCCGTAGCTCCGTTCCACGCAGTGGTAGCGGGCCTCGTCGACTTCCTTCTCGAAGCGCCGCTCCCCCTCGAGCGTGAGGATCCCGTCCTCGAAGCGGAGCTGGACCTGGTCCTCCGCGAAGCCGGGGAGCTCGGCGGTCAGGACGATCCGGTCCTTCTTCTCGAGGACGTCGACAGGAGGCGTCCAGGTCGCGGAAAGGCCCTCGTCCTCGCGCCGCGAGGCGCTCGAGTAGGTGTCGTCGAAGATCCGGTTCATCCGCTCCTGGAGCGTCGCGAGCTCCCGGAAAGGGTCGTAGCGGCGGACGGCGGCCATGGTCTCCCTCCTGCTCTGCTGCGTCAGGCCGCGGGCGCGGCCGGGTTCCCGATGGAGAAGACGACGCCCTCGCCCGAGGCGCCGGCGTCGAGAGAGACGGTGGCTCCGTTCGGGACGCCACCGGAGAGGATGCGGAGCGCGAGCGGGTCCTGGACGAGCTTCTGGATGTTCCGCTTCAGCGGCCGCGCGCCGTAGAGCGGGTCGAACGCCCGTTCGGCGAGGAGTCTGCGCGCGGCGTCCGTCCAGTCCAGCTTCACGCCGCGCGGGGCGATGAGCGCGGCGACGCGCGCGAGCTGGAGGTCGACGATCTTCCCGATCTCCTCGAGCGCGAGGCGCCGGAAGACGATGACGTCGTCGATCCGGTTCAGGAACTCGGGGCGGAAGCGGTGCCGGAGCTCTCCTTCGATCCCCTTCCGCATCTCCTCCTCGTCGACCCCCTGCAGCTCCTGGATGAGCTGCGAGCCGACGTTCGACGTCATGACGACGACGACGTTCCGGAAGTCGACGGCGCGCCCCTTGCCGTCGGTCAGGCGGCCGTCGTCGAGGACCTGCAGGAGCGTCGACCAGACGTCGGGGTGGGCCTTCTCGATCTCGTCGAAGAGGACGACGGAATACGGGCGCCGCCGCACCGCCTCGGTCAGCTGCCCCCCTTCGTCGTGCCCGATGTAGCCGGGAGGAGCGCCGATCATCCGGGAGACCGTGTGCTTCTCCTGGTACTCCGACATGTCGAGCCGCACCATTGCGGCCTCGTCGTCGAAGAGGAACTCGGCGAGCGCGCGGGCGAGCTCGGTCTTTCCGACGCCGGTCGGGCCGAGGAAGAGGAAGGAGCCGATCGGCTTCTTCGGGTCGTTCATCCCGGCCCGGGCGCGCCGCACGGCGGCCGAGACGGCCGAGACGGCCTCGTCCTGGCCGACGACGCGGAGACGGAGCCGCTCCTCCATCGCGAGGAGCTTCTGCGTCTCTCCCTCGACCATCTTCGAGACGGGGATGCCGGTCCAGCGAGAGACGACGGCGGCGACGTCCTCCTCCTCGACCTTCTCGCGGAGGAAGCCGCCGTCCTTCTGCAGCTCCTCGAGCTTTGCGGTGGCGGAGGCGAGGTCCCGGTCGAGCTGGTTCAGGACGCCGTAGCGAAGCTCGGCCGCGCGGCTCAGGTCCCCCTGGCGCTCGGCCCGCTCGGCGTCGGCTCTCGCGTCCTCGGTCTTCTTCTTGAGGTCGCGGATCGTCCCGATCGCGTCCTTCTCGTTCTTCCAGACCGCCTTCATCGAGAGCGACCTCTCCCGCAGCTCCGCGAGCGTCTTCTCGAGCGTCGCGAGGCGTTCGCGGGCGTGGGCGGAGTCGTCCTTCTCGAGCGCCTTCTTCTCGATCTCGGCCTGCAGGATCTTCCGCTCCACCTCGTCGATCTCCGTCGGGAGGGAGTCGATCTCCATCTTCAGGCGCGACGCGGCCTCGTCGATCAGGTCGATCGCCTTGTCGGGGAGGAAGCGGTCGGCGATGT
>CAYVPO010000184.1:0-7028 GCA_964453825.1 uncultured Holophagales bacterium | reverse complement strand
CACCGTCGCGGAGAACACCCCGCCCTCCTGGAGGACGACCTGCCCGCCGAGCAGGGTGAGGGACGTCGCCCCGCTCACGGTCCCCGTGACGACGATCGGCGAGGTGGAGACGACGGCGCCCGGAGGAGGCGAAACGATGCTGAGAGAGGGTCCTTCGGTGTCGATAGTGAAGTGCCGCGTCTCCGACAGCTGGGTCGGGGGCACTGCGGAGTCGGTCACGGCGACGGCGAGGGTGTGCTCCCCGTTCGCGGAGATGACGGTCCCCGACGTCCACGCAGCGCCGTCGAGGGTCGTCGATACGGTGACCGGCGCGACCCCGCCCGTGGTCGTGACGACGGGCGTCACGGCCCTCGCGAAGAGGGCCCCCTCGGCGAGCGGCTGGCCCGATTCGGTGATGGCGAGGACGAGCGGGTCGGCGGGCGGGACGTACACGACGTCCCGGGTCAGCGTCACGCTTCCGTCGAGCGTGAGCTGGCCCCCGTAGAGCCCTCCGACGAAGACGCCGCTGCCAGCGACCTTCACCGCGGCCGCTGCGCCCGACGCGTAGACGAAGCCCTTCAGCCGAGCGCTCCCATCGAGAGTGAACGTCGTCCCGCTCGTGAAGAGCCGGAAGGCAATCGGACTCCCGGCATCGTTGACCTTCGAGGAACCTGAGAGCGACACCTTCCCCGTTGCGAGGATCCGGACGTTTCCGGACACGGAGAGGACGGAGCTGCCGCCGATTGTGATCTTCCCGAGGTAGTACGTCCCGGCCGGAAGCACGAGCGTCTCGCTTCCGCTGAGCGTGAGATCGGGCGGGCTCGAGCCGGAGAGGGGGTTCTTCCCGCCGCTCGTCTTCGGGATGCGTACGTTGTCGTTGGTCGTCGCGAGCGCCTGGCCGAGCGCCGCGAGATCGATCGGAGAGCAGGCCCACGCGGCGTCGAGGTACGACCGCGTTCCCGTGATCTGCGAAGACCCGGTCGTCTTGATCGTCTTCCCGGGCCCCGCCGAGGCGTTGCCGCGAATCTTCGAGCTGCCGTTGAGTGTGATGTTCCCGTTCGAGACGACGTGCCCCTCGCCCCCCGCTCCGGCCGACGTGACGACGGCGCTGCCGCTCACCGTCACATTTCCGCAGGAGAACGCCGCCTGCGTCCGGAAGCCGGCGGGGAGCGCGAACGGGTCCTGCTGCGCTGACGCCGGCAGCGCGCCGAAGGTCGCGACCGCCGCGAGAGCCAGGCGCGCGAGCCTGTTCAGGGACCTCCTCATTTCCGGCCTCGCTGCCGAAGAGCCGCCTCGTCCTCGGCCCAGGAGACGACGACCTCGAGCGGGCTCGGTATCCGCCGCAGACCCTCCGGCACCGAGACGAGGCTCGCGGGCATCGCCGCCAGCGGCATCGCCTTCGTGACGACCGTCTCGAGGTACGGCTCGTCGTCCGAGATCGCGTTCGTCCGGCCCACTCTCCGCCTCGTTCTCACCGCGAGCGCGCCGCCTTCCTTCAGACGAACGGCTTCGAGCAGGTCGGCGGGGCCGACCTCGCCGTCGGCCGCGCCCAGGACGTTCCGCTCGAAGTCTGCGAGCGCCGCGACGCCCGCTGCCGCGAGTCGCGGCGCCGAGACGTCCAGCCAGACCTCGATGGCCGGTCCACCTTCGACGGAGGCGCGAAGGCGCCTCGCCGCACCGTTCGTCGCCGAGAGCGCACCCCGAGCCTTCCCCTCCGCTCCGTCCGGCACGTCCTCGATGCGCACGGGACGCTTCTCGCGCGCCGCCTGCGCCCGGACCCCCGGGGTCGCCTCAGTCTTCTCCGCGTCTTCGAGCCGCTTCCGGAGTTCCGCGAAGCGCCCGAACGAAAGGGACCAGTACGTCCCTTCGGTCGGCCGCACCTCGATCAGCTCGCGCCGGGCGAAGTCGACGATGGTTCGGTTCCCGTCCGGCCTCTCCGAGACGAGGAAGCTCCCGCCGTAGGTGTCGCGCACCGTCTCACCCGTAACGGCCGTCCCTCCGAGGCTCCCGTCGACGACGTGGTGCTCCACGACGAAAGGGGCCGGGAAGGGCTCGGAGGGCTGGGCCTCCGCGACGACGGAGGCGGCGGCGACGGCCAACGGGAGCATGGATCGATAGAGATTCAATGGGGCTCCTGTGGCCCACGCCCCGCCGTGCGGACACGAACGGGGCCGGCACCTTCACGCGCCGGACGGGCGAATCGCTTCGAGGGGCGAGGCGAGAGGGGATGCGACCGTTGCCCGGATCCGGCCGGGAGACGCTCCACGAGCCCGGGCTCCTCCAAGACGCGAATCCGGAACGCGGTCGCCGTCTTCTGGTTCGTCTGGTCTCGGACCTCGACGACGAGGAGGTACTCTCCGAACGGAAGGGAAGCCGGTAGGACGTAGGTGAGCTGGCGCGCATCCTGTTCCGGCGTTCCGTCGATCGGCACCTCCAGGAGCGAGCCCTCCACGCCGTCGATCCAGACCGAGTACTGGACGACCGCGCCCGGGACTTCGCCCCCAGAGCAGTAGTTGGAGTCGTCGCTCTCGACGTCGATTTCGACGTTGCCCCCGGGCCATGCCTCGACGCTCAGGGTGCCAGTCGACAGCCATGGCGCGGGATTCTCCGGGCAAACGGAATCGGAATCCGTCCACATCCACGCGGCCGGTCCGACCTGCACTATTCCCTCGAGGACCTCGGAGGTGTCGAGGGCCGCTCTCGCTTTCACGTTCACGGTATCGAAGACCTGCACGCCGCGGACGTCGAGCCCCCACCACGGGAGCAGGTGCGCTGCGCTCTCGTCGAGCGTCACCGTTCCCTCTTCCGGCCGGCTCTCCTCGACGTGGAAACGACCGACGAGGATCCCGTCGCTCGTGATCTCGATCGGCCTCCCAACGAGATCGACATCTACCGGGAATGGCTCGATCCTCACGATTCGATCGGTTTCGCCGGCCAGGCTTCCCCCACGCGAACCAACCTCGGCCAGGAACGTCGCGCCCACCCGAGACGACGGACCGCCGTCGACGACGAGGTGACCGTAGAGGTCCTCGGGCGACCTGAGGAACAGCGTTCCCGCGCCTCCGGACGCGTACCACGCGGGGCCGCTCGCGCTGCTCATCTCCGGGGCCGCGTCCTCGAGCGAGCCGAGGACGGCGATCCGGCCTCCTCCTGCACTTCCTCCCCGTCCGACGAGCGCACCGGGGTCGCCTCCCGTCGCGTGGACCCACCCGGTGCCGCCGATCGAGATCGCTTCCAGGTGGACGCTTCCGCCGGCGCCGGCGGCTCCACCCTCGCCCGAGACCCCGGACGCATCGATCGCCCCGTCGACGATCAGTCGACTACCGACGCGGAGGCGGATGACCCCGCCTCCCGGGCCCCCGGGATCCCCGTTCGGCGCAGCGCCGCCGCCGCCGCCAGGGAGGTCCGGGGTCCGACAGCTGCCGTAGGTCGCTGCGCTCGGTCCCTCTCCGGAAACCTCTCCCTCGCCCGCATGACTCCCCCCGAGACCGGCCCGCGCTCCCTGAAGTCCAGGCAGCGTCCTGCCTTCGGGGCTCGAGTTGGAGCCCTGAAGCCCACCTTCGAAGCCGAGGCCGATCGCATCGATCGTCGCCGACGGTGAGACATAGACGTCACCGGTCACCTCGAGATCGAGGCGACCGATCGTCTCGCCCGTCGTAGCGGCGTGCGTGAGAACGGAGCCCGGGAGAACGACCAGTCGGGCGAACCGATGCTCCCCCCCCACCTCGACTCGGCCCTGGACGACGATTGTCTGGTCCTCGTTCGACATGTCGTCCGAATTGAGGACCGTCCCGTCCGTCAGCAGGGTGCCGCCGACGATTCTCACGACCGTGGAAGCCTCTCCGATGGCGCCGAGATCGTCAGTCGCTTCGACCCAGAGAGTGATCTCGCTTCCCGGCGTCGCGCCCGGCGGAACGAGGAACTCCGCTGTGAGGTCTTCGCCGCTTCTCGTCGCGAAGGGAGTCGCTTCGTCGTCGCGATAGAAGGCCAGCTGGGTGATGGGCCGCCGATGCCTCAGCTCCGCCATCAGCGGAAGGGTCTGACCGGCAACGGCCATCGCGCCGGACGTCGGCGCCCGGAATCGCACGAGCGGCGTCCCGGCAGGGGCCACGACGAATGTGCGCTCGGCGCTGCTGGTCCGGCCGGCGAGATCGGTCGCTTCGACCCGGACGACGACGTTGCGTTCCTGGGCTCCCGTCGGGAGGACGACCGGCCCCGACTCGTAGGTGGACATCTCCGTCGGCTCGTTGACAGTTGCGATGAGCGCCCCGTCCACGAGGAACCGGACTACCTGAACGGTGCCGTTGTCGGATACGTCCGCGCGGAAGGCCACCTCGTCACCCGCGACGAGGCCCCATCGCGGGGAGCGGATCCTGGCGATGACCGGGTCGGTCTCGTCGACGACGGAGAAGGTCACCGTGTTCGAGGAAGCCATTCCCTCATCGAGCTTCGCCGCGAGGGCTCCCCTGGAGTACTCGCCCCCGCCCATGTAGGCTTCGAATGCTGCGGACCCCTCTCCGAGAGCATTCCGAGGCACGGGGATCCGGATCGTCCGAGAGACCGCTTCGCTCTCGCCGTACCGCTCTCCGAGCGAGACCGGTCGCGCCCATTCGAAGGCCCCTCCGATCGCGAGATCGACGCTGTCCGGAAGGCTCCAGCCGGTCGCGCTCAGGGCGAGCTCGAGCGTACCGCCCGGGGACACCGTCCCGGAGCCGACAACCTCGAGGTGAAGGCCTTCGACCACCTCCAGATCGATCGGCTCCGAAGACCCTGATCGCCCTCTCCCGTCGTTCGCCGTCACGACAATTCGCATCGGCCCGCGGGCGTCGGAAGGAATAGAGAAGGAGCCGAAGGAGCCATTCACAAGCCATTCGGAGGCAAGAGCCGAGACCGCACCCGACCCACCGGAGCCGTACGATCCGGCGCTCACGACGTCCTCGTACGTGATTGCTCCGGTCACCTGGAGCTTCAGATAGCAGTCCTCGCAGTCGTGGAACAGGGCTTCGAACTCGACGCGCAGCGATGCACCGGCGCCAACGAGAGAACCCGCGTTCACGAACGCCGAGACGGTCGGAGAGGCATCCGCACGTACTTCCACGAGGATTGGGAGCGACGTGAATGTGTTTCCAAGGACGTCCTCGACCTGCAACCGCAGTGGACGCGTTTCGTCTGCAACGACCACCGGTACGAGGAAGTCGGCGCTCAGGTACGGCCCCGTCTCTGGCCCGAGCTCGAGGACATCATCGCCGAAGAGAAGTCTCGACCGCGGGAGCGGGCGGTTGTCCGACACCTCACCAGCCATCCACTCTCTCGTCCCAGCCCAGAGGACGTCACCCTCTCCAGGAGAGCTCAGGGTGACGACCAGGGGCGGCGCCGCCAGGATCGTGAGCGGCGTGGTCCAGGTGCTCGTCTGGCCCGAGGAGTCGAGGACGGTCGCGTTGAGTGGGATCGCCGTATCGACTGCACCCCAAGGAGCGTCCAGAACAGCTGTCGTGGGACTCGGACCCGGGACGACGACTCGCTGCGTTCCGAAGTCGAGAGTCACGTTCACAATGCGTTCAGCGTCGCTCGCCTCGAACGTGACCGGGAACCGAACGCCGGATTGGATCGCTGAGCCCGCTGTCGGACTCAGAACCCTGATTGAAGGCGGGCCGTCCCAGACGGGATCGAGACTCTGGAGAACGGCGCCCCCCGCAACCGTGATCGCGTCGAATCGATAGACGCCCTTCCACTCGTCACCCATCTGCAGGCTGACGACCTCCGTGGCATTCGGCGCGAGCTCCAGGCTCGCACCTGCGATCGCGGAGACTCGCCACACACCTACCGCCTCCCCGCCCCTCCGAATCGCCACCCAGTGACCTTCGAAGTACGCCGGGATCGACGACAGTTGCGTCACGAGCGTCGCCCCGCCCGTCCCTTCCTGCGCCACCCCCGACCCCAGGCTCGGCAGCACCGTCGCCTGCCCGCTCGTCCCGAGGTTATCCACACTCAGCGTCCCGTACGTCGCCCCGGGACCCTTCAGGTAGATCGTCCCTGCTCCGCCTCTCCCGGTCGCGAACTGGCTCCCGCCTCCCTTCGTCCTCGTCCTGCTCAGTACCGTCCCCGACGTCGACCCGTACTCGATCCCGATCGCTCCCCCGCCGCCCGCCGAGTAGTACGCGTCCGCGCCCACTGCCTCGATCCGCCCGTCTCCCGCGAGCGTCCCAGCCTTGATCCAGACCGATCCCCCGGCTCCGACTCTTTCGTAGCTGCCACCGCCGTTCGCCAGGATCGCTGCGTTCGCCCCTCCCAGCACGACGCTCCCCGCCTCGATCCGGATCACGCCTCCTCCCGGCTGCGCGTACGATCCGAATCCACCGCTCCCCGCCTCCTGCGGTCGCGTCACGCTCCCGTACGTCCCAGACAGCGTCCCACCGCCCTGCAGACCCCCAACACCCAGATGGCTCCCCGCTACATTCGTCCCCGGCGTCGCTCCCGGGTACGTCGCGTCTGCCGGGTAGCCCCGTCCACTTACGTCGATTGACCCGCCGTCCTCGATCGTCAGCACCCCGGAAACGTCGAGAACGAGGCTCTTCGCTTCCGTCGCCGTCGACGCCGGTGACGTCAGCTTCGCCCCGGCCTTCACCGTCAACGTCCTCGCGGTGATCCCTGTGGTCAGGACGTTCCCGCTCACGACGACCGTCTCCGCCACCACGGGCCCCGGGATCTCCGTGTAGCCACCCGTCCCCGTGGGACCCGTCAGCTCCATCGTCGGCGTCCGAATCGGGTCGGCGCTCCGGAGGACGGCGTTCCCGACAACCTGCACCGCGTCGAACCGGTAGACCCCCTGCCACGCGTCTCCCGCCTGCAGCGCGATTACCTCCGATTCGTTCGGCGCAAGCGTCACCGTCCCACCCGTGATCTCCCCGATCCGCCACGTCCCGATTACGCTGCCGTCCCGCCGCACCTCGACCCAATGACCTTCGAAGTACGCCGGAATCGTTCCCGCGCGACCCGTCACGAGCGTCGCCCCGCCCGTCCCTTCCTGCGCCACCCCCGACCCCAGGCTC
>CAYVPO010000183.1:0-7069 GCA_964453825.1 uncultured Holophagales bacterium | reverse complement strand
GCAGCGCCTGCTGCCGCTCTACCGCGGGACGCGGACCACGGTGACGGTCGAGGGATCGGGTGTCGAGAGGTGCGAGCGCGTCGAGCTCGGCGAAGGGGTGAGCGTCCCCGCGGAACGCCTCGCGAGGACGGCGGGCCGGCTCGGGTTCGAGGCCCACACCGCCGCGCTCGCGCCGCTCGGGCCGCGGGAGCTGAAGCTCCGCTTCGCGATCGAGCTCGCGGGGCCGGAGGTCTTCCCGGCGCGCGTCCTCCGGGGCGGCCGCGTCGACGCCGTGTCGCCGCGCCGCGCCGAGGCCGGCCGGAGCGTCGTCCTCACGTTCACCGGGCGCGATCTCGGGAATGCCGACGTCCTGGCCTCCGGTGCCTACCGCGATGCCCGGGTGCTGCCCGGAAGCACGGAGACGCTCTGCAGGGTGGAGCTCACGCCCGTCGGGGAAGGCGTCCTCCGCGTGCCGCTCTTCGACAGGGACGGTCCCCCGATGCCGGCCGAGGGGGCCGGCGCTCTCGGCGGCCACCCCGCGAGCCCGGCCGCCCTCGTCGAGATCGTCCGGCCGGGAGGGAGACCGTGAGAGCGACGCTGCGGCTCGCCGTCGTCACCTTCGCCCTCCTCTCGGCGTCGCCGCTCCGGGCCGCGGAGGAGCTGACCGTCTCCGCGGGCTGGGACGAGGCGGCCTTCGTCGGGCGGACGGATCGGATCGAGCTGAGGCTGAGCCGTCCGCTTCTCCCCGAGGAGGGCCGGCTCGGCATCGTCCTCGGGTCGACCGACCTCTCGGACCTCTTCCGCACCGTCCCGTCGGGCCTCGCCTACGGCACGGGGGCGCTGCCGCTGCCCGCCGGCGAGCACGACCTCGTCGTGCATCGCGTGGACCCGAGGGGAGACTGGACGGAGCTCGCGCGTTTCCGGCTGAAGGTGAGGAGCCGCGGAGGGTTCGACGCGGCGAGCGTCAGCCCCGTGGCCGACCTCGCGAACAAGGGGCAAGTGGGCCAGGGGCGCTCCCCCGATTCCGCCGCGTTGCCGCGCGACACCTTCCAGGACCTCACGGCCCAGCTGGGCTGGCGCACCGAGCACGTGAGAGGCGACTTCGCCCTCCGCACGAACGTGAACGTCACCGCCGTCACGTTCCGGGACGAGGCGCTGCGTTTCGGGACGCTCCAGCGGGAGGCGCCGAAGGTGGACCTCGCCGCCTACGGCGTCGAGCTCCGGAAGGGATGGGCGAAGCTCGCCCTCGGCCAGGTCTCCCTCGGCACGCAGCGCCACCTCGCAAGCGCCTTCGCCAGCCGCGGCGCGGTCCTCACCCTGGCGCCCGGGAGGATCTTCTCGCTGGAGGTCGGCGCCGCGAACGGCTCGAGCATCGTCGGCTGGGACAACGTCCTCGGCCTCGGCTCGGCCGACCACCAGCTGAGGACGGCGACGCTGGGCCTCGAGCTCGTCCCATCGCGGCCGGGCGGCTTCCGGCTCGAGCTCTCGGCCCTCGACGGGTCGCTGCAGCCGATCGCCGGCTTCACGCAGGGCGCCGTGCAGTCCGCCGAGAAGAGCCAGGGCGGCGCCGCCCGGCTCCTCTTCTCCGACGCGGCGCAGCGCGTGCGGCTCGAGGCCGGCTTCGCGCGGACGCGGTTCCAGGCGGCCGAGGACGCGCAGCTCGAGGAAGGGCTTCCCGTGACCGCCATCCCGGACGTGACGAAGAGCGCCCGGTTCGCCGACGTCACGGTGACGCCGTTCCCGTCGATCCAGCTCTCGCCGACGACGCAAGCCACGTTCGCGGTCACCCTCCGCCACGAGAGGGTCGACCCCCGTTACCGGAGCGTCGGCGCGTTCGTCCAGGCCGACCGGCTGCAGAACGGGTTCGACGTGAACGGGACCCTCGGGCCGCTCAGCCTCCTCGGGTCGTTCCTCTGGAGCGAGGACAACCTGGACGACGTCCCGAGCATCCTGAAGACGAAGACGAATCGGGCCGCGGGGAGCTTCGGCCTCGCGCTGCCGGTCCTCTTCGGAAGCCCGGAGAAGCAGGCGGCGTGGCTCCCGGTGCTGACGGTGAACGCCGAACAGACGCACCAGTACGGCGCGTCGACTCCCCGGAACGCGGACGCCCTCGCGACGTTCATCCCGGACCAGGTCGGCTCGGTGGCGGGGGCCCAGCTCGCGTGGCAGGCGGGGGCGGTGCAGCTCGGCTACCGGTACGGCTGGTCGCTCCAGGACAACCGTCAGGAAGGGCGCGAGACGGCGGACCTCAGGAACAGGGTCCACGGGATCAACGCCGGGCTGAGCCCGGCGCAGACGATCGGCCTCCAGGTCGAGCTCTCCCTCGAGCGCGCCGACAACCTCGAGACGGGCCGGACCGACGAGACGCGGCGCCTCGGCGCCAGCGTCACGTGGCAGCCCCTGAAGGACACGAGCCTCCTCGTCAACGCCTCCACGACGCTGGGCCGGGACGAGGCCCGCACGAGCGAGAACGACGGCGAGGAGCTCGCCGCCGAGCTCTCGCAGGGCTTCCGCCTCGGGAAGGTCCTCGCGCTTTCCGCGGAGGGCGTCCGGGGGCGGGCCTTCGTCCGGTTCACGAGCCGCCGTTCGTCCTCTTTCGACAGGACCTTCGGCTTCGACAGCAGCACGTCCGGCTGGCAGTGGAACACCGGCGTCTCCCTCTCGCTCTTCTGAGGTCACGATGAAGCACCGTCTTTCCCGGCAGCTCCTCGCCTCGCTGCGGCTCGGCCTCGCCTCCGCCGCGCTCGCCCTCCCGGCCGCCGCCATCGAGCGGAGCCCGACGGGGGTCAACGTGAACTCCCAGGGGGCCACGACCGTGTTCCTCACGTTCGGGGGTCTCCGAAACCAGGTCCCCGCGGAGGCCTTCTGGTGCGGCGAGCTCGTGCCGGCCGCGCCCGCGATCGGCCAGGCGTGTCGCCCCGGGACGGTCTTCGGCCGCCTTCCGCTGCGCTACGACCTCTCGAGGTCCACGAGCCCCGCTTCCTTCACCGACGTCATGTCGATCCCGCCCAACGTGGCGCGCCGCGCCTACGACGCCGCGCTCGGGGGCGCGACGTCGACGTTCTTCTACGTCCGCCGGTTCGTCAGCACCGCGGGCGGCCCCGACGAGTTCGTCGCGGTGACCTGTCGCCTGACGGGGGGCGGGGCGCGGACGCCGCTCGCGCTCCTCGACGTCCAGCTCCGCTTCGACGGGAACAACCCGGTGACGCAGCTGGCCACCGGACAGGCGCCGCCCCGCCTCTTCGCCGACGTCGCCTACAACGGCTCGGGCCGGCTGAAGGGCCGGTGGGAAGTCGTCCTCCCCGGCGACGACCTGCCGACGGCGCAGGACCTCCTGCCGGAGGGGAGCCTCCCCGTCGAGCAGCGCCCGTTCCAGAAGCGCTACGCGCAGGTGGGGACCTTCAACGAGCAGCTTCCGCCGACCGGCAAGGCGCGCATTCCCGGACCCGATCCGGCGCGGCTTCCCGTCGGGGTCGAGGGGCTCTACCAGGTGCTCCTCCGCGTCGAGGCCTCGGACGACAAGGACGGGGATTCGGACCTCGCCGCCGCCGGGGCCGGTCGAGGAGTCGTCCACTCGGGGGGGCTCGCCGGCTTCCCGCTGCCCGTTCTCCGCTACTACGTCGGCTCCGCGCGGGACCTCGCGGTTGCCGATGCCGGGAGCGGGCCGGCCCACCTGCTCCCGGCCGCGGACGCCCGCGCCGACGGCGCGAGCCCCGTGACGTTCTCGTGGGCCCCGGTGCGGCCGGCGGCCTTCTACCGCTTCGAGCTGCGCGATGCCGGGAGGGCCGTGCTCCTCTCCGCGCTTCTTCAGCCCGGCGTCGAGAGCTACCGGACCCCGAGCTGGCTGAAGGAGAAGGCGCCCCCCGGCCGGCTCGAGTGGCGCGTCACCGCCCTCGACGTCGAGGGGGGCGCGATGAACGACAGCGGATGGCGCGGGCTGCTGTGGGGCGAGAGCCCGGCCCCGGCGTCCGACGAGAAGAACCGATAGATCCAGGAGAAAGGAAGGAACGACATGAAGAGAACCTCGATGCCACGGTCCGCGGCCTCCGTCGCCGCGAGCCTCGTCGCGCTCGCAGCGCTCGCCGCTTCGCACCCTGCCGCCGCCCAGGGGCGGGGGAGAGGCGGCGGACGGCACGGAGATCGGCCGGGCGGCCCGTCCGACGGCGCCACCGTCGTCGCGTTCGTCGACCCGTCGACGCTCGTCCGGGACATGACCCGCCAGCAGGTCGCGGTCGGGGGCCGCAGCGAGCAGAGGATCGTCGCCCCCGCGCGTCACTGCGCGGGGCTCGCCCCGGGTGCCTCGAAGAGCGTCAGCCTCCCGGACGTCCGCTGGGGGCTCCGGACGACGACACCCGTCGCGGCGCGCCGAACCAAGGGCACGCTGAGCTGGCCGGGACAGCCACGGAAGGAAGAGGTGCTCGCCGACGGAATGCCGGGGAGCTCCGAGCGGACGTTCACGTTCCCGCGCCCCGGACCGCGCTCGATCCGCGTGACGCTCCTGGCGGTCGCTGGCAGCGGCGCGCAGTTCGACCTCGGCGACGGGTCCGTCCGGACCATCGGGAACACGGTCCAGCCCGCCCCCACCCGGGGGACGGGAGTCGACGACGGGACGTCGAACACGGCGATCGTCGGCGAGACGAGCCGCCCGGGCCAGACGGTCTGCGTGGCGGACGTCTTCGTCCAGGACCCGCCGGTCGAGATCCGCGTCGACGTCGCCGGGCCGCAGGGGCAGGGCCCCGCGGAACGTCGAAGCACGTTCTGAGGCCTCCAGGAACGAACGAAGGACTCGGACCGCCGAACGCAGTTCAGGGCCATTGAGAGCCCGAAGAGAGAACTCCCCGGGAACCGAGAAGGAGAACCCGATGCCGAACACGATTTCCGCCGCCCCGCCGCGAAGGGCCGTCGTCGCTGCAGCCGCTTCCGCCCTGTTCGTCCTGATCGCGGCGAGCGCCGAAGCCCAGACACCGCGGACGCCCCGGTCCCTCCAGCCGACGCCGGCTCCCGGCTCGCTAAAGTCCGGCCAGGTCGACCTCGTCCCCTTCCTCGACGAGACGACCCTCGTCCGGCACATGAGGAACGAACAGGTTCGCGTCTCTCCGGACGGCCGAACGGAGCTGAAGATCGTCGTCAACCCGAGCCTCTGCTCCGGCCTGGCTGCAGGGGCGTCCAAACAAGTCACTCTGCCGGACATCGTCTGGGGCGTGAAGAACGACGTCCCGCGCACGGTCGCGGGGGGGAACATTCAGGTCGCGACCCTGGACCGTCCCTTCAGGATCCTCCTGGGGGGCGGCCTTTCCCAGACCCTCGAGACGGTCACCCGCATCGCTCCGGGGGAGACGAGGACCTTCCGCGCGCCCCGGCAGGCA
Organism: uncultured Holophagales bacterium; assembly: GCA_964453825.1. Taxonomy (GTDB): domain Bacteria; phylum Acidobacteriota; class Thermoanaerobaculia; order UBA5066; family UBA5066; genus UBA5066. The sequence goes on along the minus strand of CAYVPO010000183.1, from coordinate 1,724 downwards.
CCAAACACGGTCCAGGTCACCCAATTCGAGGTGCCGGCCCGGGTTCGGCCGACGCCGGTTCCCAGCACCGGCGGCGGGAACTCGGTGCGGGTGATTCCGCCGCCGAACTTCGCCGACGCCGCGTCGATCCGGTGCGTGTCGAACGTCCTCGTACGGGATCCGAACGTCCTCGTCGTCGTCGATTTCGAAGGGGCGATCGCCGAGAAGAACGAGACGAACAACAGCAAGGAGCTCTGAGCCCAGCACCTGCAACCCGAGGACTCCCGCCGCTCCTCCGTCGGCGGGAGTCCTCGCAGTCCTCGAGATCCGGGAGAGCCACGCCATGACGACGCGCACCGCCTTCACGATCTTCTCGTCCTTCGCCCTCGCGATGGTCCTCCGGGCCGGGCCCGCGGCGGCGGGGATCGCGGAGATTTCCGCCCACGGAAAGACCTTCGGGGCGACGGCCGAGATCCCCGTCTTCGTCGACGCCTCGGAGAGGACGAAACTCGTCGTGAAGGGCCCTCTCATGGACCTCGCGACCGGCGCTTCCTCCTCCGACTCGCGGTACTCGGTCTCCCTCGGCCGCCGGATCGCGGGCGGCAACAGCTCGATCGAGGTCCTCGTCGGAGTCTCCGACGCTGTCGGCGACGGAGACACGTCGACGATCCGCATCCACTTCGTCCTCGGCGAGGAGCGGATCCGGGTCCGGACGTTCAAGTCGAGGATCGACCGGATGGAGATCGAGCCGCCGAGGGCGAGCGGGAGGTTCCTGAAGGGCGAGAAGGTCTTCCTGCTGCTCCACGGTCAGGGCCTCGACCGCGTCGACTCGAAGGGCGCCGCGGCGGTGATGCTGCGTGCGGCCGCGGGGAACCTCTGCAGGATCGAGGGACCGCTCGCGCCCGGCTCGACGGCGACGCGGGCGGCCTTCCAGCTCGAGCTCACCGGGACGGGCTCGCTCTCCGTGACGAAGGCCTGGTTCCGCGACGCGCGCCACCAGAGCCCCGTCGGCGAGGCCCTCGTTCGCGGGACGCCGGGTCCCGTCCGCCTGACGATCGAGGCCGGCCCCCCGCTCGTGCGGCGGCCGACGCCGACGGGAGGGTGACGCTCCACGACCCGCTGGGCGAGGACTCTCCCCGGATCAGGGTCCGCTCCCGCCCGCAGGTCGACTCGCTCACCGTCGACGCGCCGCCATCGGGCCCGTGTTCTTCCTCCGGCGGACTGCGAGTACACCGTGAGCGTGCGCGGCCGGGCCCTGCGCGACGCGGGCGCGTACAGTGTCTCCGTGCGCGCCGTGGACGCGCGCGGGAAGGCGGACCGAAGAGATGCCGTTACGGATCCGGGAGGTCCCCGGAGCAGAGGCTCCGATGGAGCTGCTGCTGCTCGCCGATCCTTCGGAAGAGAAGATCCGCTCGTATCTTCCGGAGTCGAGGTGCTTCGTGGCTTCGCGAGGCGCGGTCGTCGTGGGCGCGTGCGTCGTACGGCCGAGAGGCGCGGGCGTCCATGAGCTCATGAGCATCGCCGTGCACCCGGAACACCAGAGGTCCGGATACGGAACGGCGCTCCTGAAATGGGTCGTCGAGCTTTTTCGCCGTTCCGGCGCGCGGCAGCTCGAGGTGGGAACCGGTACGTTCGGCTATCAGCTCGCGTTCTATCAGCGGCAGGGCTTTCGGGTGACGAGCATCGACCACGACTTCTTCGTCAGGAGCTACCCGGAGCCGATCTTCGAGAACGGGATACAGCTC
>CAYVPO010000182.1:0-7084 GCA_964453825.1 uncultured Holophagales bacterium | reverse complement strand
GCCGTCCGCATGCTGTAGCCCCACTCGTTGTCGTACCAGGTGACGACCTTCACGAAGTCGCTCTTCTCCTTGCCGAGGACCATCGTGAACGGCAGGTCGACGGACGAGGAGTGCGGGTCGCCCTTGAAGTCGACCGAGACGAGCGGCTCGTCGATGGCGGCGAGGATCCCCTTCAACGGGCCAGCGGCCGCGTCGCGGAACGCCTGGCGGAGCTCTTCGGTCGTCGTCGGCTTCGCGAGCTGCGCGGTGAAGTCGACGACGGAGACGGTCGGCGTCGGGACGCGGAGCGAGTAGCCGTCGAACTTCCCCTTCAGGTCGGGGATGACGAGGGCGACGGCCTTCGCGGCGCCCGTCGTCGTCGGGATGATCGACAGCCCGGCGGCGCGCGCGCGGCGCAGGTCGCTGTGCGGCAGGTCGAGGATCCGCTGGTCGTTCGTGTAGGCGTGGATCGTCGTCATGAAGCCGCGCTGGATCGTCCAGTTGTCGTGGACGACCTTGGCGGCCGGCGCGAGGCAGTTCGTCGTGCAGGAGGCGTTCGAGACGACGTGGTGCTTCGCGGGGTCGTACGACTTCTCGTTGACGCCGAGGACGATCGTCAGGTCCTCGCCCTCGGCGGGGGCGGAGATGATGACCTTCTTCGCGCCCCCCTTCGTGATGTGGTTCTCGGCGCCGCGGACCGTCTTCCCCTTCTTGTTCACTCCGTCGGACTTGATCGTGAAGAGGCCGGTCGACTCGATGACGATGTCGACTCCGAGGTCCTTCCAGGGGAGGTTCGCCGGGTCGGTCTCCTTCAGCATCTTCAGGTGCTTGCCGTCGACGAGGAGGTCCTCGCCTGCGACCTCGACCGTCCCGTCGAAGCGCCCGTAGGTCGAGTCGTACTTCAGGAGGTGAGCCATGGTCTTGAGGTCGCCGATGTCGTTTACGGCGACGACCTCGAGCTCGGTGGGGTACTTGTCGCGGATCGCCTTGAGGACCTGGCGGCCGATTCGGCCGAACCCGTTGATTCCGACTTTCGTGGCCATCGTGGGCGTCTCCTTCCGGGGGCATTCCCCGCGGGTGATGCTCCGTTATACGACGGTCGGCCGGCCTGGGGAGCCCGGAAAGGCCTCAGCCGGGCCGTTCCGTGGAGCCGGCGAGAGGAGAAGCGGCCTCGACCGGAGAATCCGGGCCTGCGCCGCGCGCCGAGCAGCCCCGGTGCCAGAACGTCGCGCCGAGGAGGAGCGCCACCCCGCCCGCCAGGGCCGCGACCGCGGCCTTCTTCCGCGCCCGCTTCGCCGGCTGGATCGAGAGCGTCGCCGTGAGCGCCTGCTGGAGCTTCTGGCTCGGCGTGAGGGGCTCCTGCGGCTCCTCCTCGAACCAGGCGGGGACGCTGCCGAACCGGAGCGCGACGCCGTTCGGGAGCGGGGCCTCGTCGACGCGGCGGGCGTCGAGGAACGTCCCGTTGCCGCTCCCGAGGTCCCGCACGGTCCACCCCTCGACGTCGGGGAAGACGAGCGCGTGGCGGCGGGAGACCGTCGGCGAGGAGAGGAGGACGTCGCACGCCGGGTCGCGCCCGACGGTCGCGGCGTGATCGAGGTGGAACGTGTGCCGGGCGCCGTCCTCCTCGACCGTCAGGGTGGCCCGGGGAGAGGGCGCGGAGGCGGATCGGGAGGCGGGGAGGGCCATCGGTCAGATCCTGTCGGGGAGGGGCGTCCCCTCCTCCGCGAGGTCGAGGGCGCCCGGGACGTCCTCCCCGCCGGGGGCGAGGACGAACGCCACGTCGCCGACGGCGGTCCCGGTCGGCCCGGGGGCGAAGACGTCCCCGAGCGCGGCGAAGAACGGGCCCGAGTCGTTCCCTTCGAGCGCCGCGGCCGGGTCGAGGCCGAGCGCCGCGGCGCGGGCGAGCGTCGCGTGGTCGACGAAGGCGCCGGCCGCGTCGGGGGTGTTGTCGACGCCGTCCGTCCCCGCGACGAGGAGGCTCGCGCCGGCGATTCCGTCGACGTGGAACGCCGTCGCCAGCGCGAGCTCGCGGCAGCGTCCGCCCTGGCCCCGTCCCTTGACGGTCACCGTCGTCTCGCCTCCGAAGAGGGTGACGAGCCGCCTCGGCGGCGCGCCGGCGCGGCGGACGAGGTTCCCGGCGGAGGCGCCGGCGACTGCGAGACGGCGGGCGGCGGCGCGCGCCTCGCCCGAGAGCAGCTCGGGAAGGACGCGGACGTCGGCTCCGAAGCGGAGCGCCTCGCGGCGCGCCCCCTCGAGGGCCGTCCGGACGTCGCCGAGGAGGACGCCCCAGCGCTGGCCCCCTTCCCGGACCTCCCCGTCCGTGGACGGCGAGGCGAGGAGCGAGCGGACGGAGGGGGGGACGAGCGGCTGGATACGCCACGTCTCGAGGAGAGCAGCGGCGGTGCGCCGCGAGGGCGGGACTCCCAGCGTCGGGCCGGAGGCGACGAGGTGCCACCCGGCGTCGCCGAGGTCGGAGAGGACGAGCGTCACGACGTCGGCCTGGCGGGCCGCGGCGGCGAGCCGCCCCCCCTTCAGGCGCGAGAGCGCCCCGCGCACGAGGTTCACGTCCGGGGCCGGCGCTCCCGCGGCAGCGAGAAGGGAGACGGTCCGCACCTTGTCGGCGAGCGGCACCTCGTCCGGCGGCAGGGCGAGGAGGCTCGAACCCCCGCCCGACAGGAGGACGACGAGGAGGTCGTCCCGGCCGAGGCCGGCGGCGAGCGCGAGGGCCTCCCTCCCGGCCGCGAGGCTCCTCTCGTCCGGCACGGGGTGCGCCGAGGGGAGGAATCGGCAGCCGGCGGGAAGCTCCTCCGGCGGCAGTCCGGCCGGGGCGACGACGACCGCTTCGTCGACGAGGTCACCGATCGCCCGGAGGGCGGCGGACCCCATCGCCGGCGCGGCCTTCCCGACCGCGAGGAGGACGACGCGCCGGGGGACGAAGACGAACTCGCGCCGGCCGGGGTCCTCGACCGAGCGGACGACGACTGCGCTGCCTCGGCGGGAGAGGGCTTCCGACACGAGCCGCCCGGGCTCGACGGCCGAGACCGCCGCGCGGTAGAGGGCCCTGAGGAAGGAGCGGGGATCCAAGGAGCAGAATTCTAGCGAACCGGAGTGCGCCCCGCCTCTGCGAGAATCGGTCCCGGCCCCAGCGGGCCATGGAGGTGACTCATGCCTCAGGTCGACGTCGACCGGATCGTCGGTTCCATCCGCGAGGGCGCGGGAGCCGTTCGCGAGAAGACGCAGGACGCCGTGGAGGACGTGGCCGACAAGATCGAGGACGCCCTCGAGAAGGCCGGGACCGAGGGCCGGAAGCTCCAGCGCGAGGTGAAGGAAGAGCTCGCGAAACGGTGGAGGCAGGTCGACCGCGTCGGCCGCGAGAACGCCTTCATCATGGCCGCCGGGGCGCTCGCCGTCGGCGTCCTCGTCGGCTGGCTCATCTCCCGCGACCGTCGCGACTGACGCCCGCGTGGACCTCGCCGCACGCTTCTCGGAGCTGAAGTCCGGCTTCGCCCGCTCCTTCTGGGTCGCCAACGTCCTCGAGCTCTTCGAGCGCTTCTCGTTCTACGGCTCGAAGATCGTCCTCGCCGTCTTCCTCGCGGAGACGGTCGGGCTCGGGCCGTTCGGCGTCAGCCTCGTCGGGCTCTACGGGTTCGCCGTCTACTTCCTCCCGATCCTCGCCGGACCCGTCGTCGACCGCTTCGGCTTCAAGAAGAGCCTCGCAGCCTGTTTCGCGATCTTCTCCTTCGGGTACTTCCTCATCGGTCTCTCGGGGATGCCGATGGGGCAGCCGCTCGTCCAGGCCGTCGGGACGAAGACCTGGGTCGTCTGCGCCCTTCTCATCACGGCCGTCGGCGGCTCGCTCATCAAGCCGTGCATCGTCGGCACCGTCGCGCGGACGACGACGAAGGACACCAAGGCCCTCGGCTACTCCATCTACTACACCCTCGTGAACGTCGGGGGCTGGCTCGGGCCGGTCCTGGCGAGCCAGGTGCGCGTCTCGCTCGGCATCGCGCAGGTCCTCGTCGGGGCCTCCCTCGTCTCGTTCACCCTCTTCCTCGCGACGCTCGTCTTCTTCAAGGAGCCCGAGCGCGACCCCGGCGCCGAGGGGCGGACGCTCGGCAAGGTCCTGAAGGACGCGGCGCTCGTCCTCGCGAACGGCCGCTTCATCGGGTTCCTCGTCATCTTCACCGGCTTCTGGGTGATGTTCTGGCAGGTCTACGACCTCTTCCCCTTCTACGTCCGCGACGTCCTGAAGGTGGAGCGCTTCGAGTTCATCGCCTCCCTCGAGTCGTTCTCCGTCATCTTCCTGACCGTCCCGGTCGCGGCGCTGATGAAGAAGGTCCGGGCCGTGCCCCAGATGACACTCGGCCTCGCGGTCGGGAGCTGCTCCTGGCTCGTCCTCGTCCTCTTCCAGACGTGGCAGGCCGCGGCCCTCGCGATGTTCCTCCTGGCCCTCGGCGAGGTGCTCCAGGCGCCGCGCTACTACGAGTACATCGCGGACCTCGCCCCGAAGGAGCAGGTCGGCACCTTCATGGGCTTCGCGTTTCTCCCGATCGCCCTCGGCGCCCTTCTCGCGGGCCCACTCGGGGGCTTCCTCCTCCAGAGCTACCTCAAGGACACCATGCAGCCCGCGAAGGCCTGGACGATCCAGTCGAGCCTCGGCTACGTCTCCACCGCCGCCCACCTCGCCTACGACCGCTGGGTCGTCCGCCGCTGAGAGACGCCGGAGCCGTTACTTCTCGTCGCCGAGGTCCCAGCCCCTGAGGCGCCTGTGGAGCGTCGTCCGGTCGAGGCCGAGGCGCTCCGCGGCGCGGGAGACGTTCCCGCGGCATTCCTCCAGGACGCGGACGACGACGCGCCGCTCGAACGCGTCGCGGGCGTCGGCGAGCGTCTGCCCCGGCAGAAGGCCGTCGCCCCCGTCGGTCCCCGTCCGCGGGAGGCGGAGGACGTCGCCCGGGAGGTCCTCGGGGCCGATGACGGCGCCGTCCGAGAGGAGGAGCGCCCGCTCGACGACGTTCTGCAGCTCGCGGACGTTCCCCGGCCAGGGGCGCCGCTTCAGCTCCTCGAGCGCCTCGGGCGAAAACGTCGGCGGCCGCCGGCCGCGCCGCCGCGCCAGCTTCCCGGCGAAGTGGGCGGCGAGCGTCGGGATGTCCTCCGTCCGCTCGGCGAGCGTCGGGACGCGGATCGGGACGACGGCGAGGCGGAAGTAGAGGTCCTCCCGGAACGTCCCGGCCGCGATCATCTTCGGCAGGTCGCGGTTCGTGGCGGCGACGATCCGCACGTCGGTCTCGATCGTCCGCGTCGCGCCGACGCGCGCGATCTTCCCGTCCTGGATCGCGCGGAGGATCTTCGCCTGCGTCCGTGGCGACATGTCGCCGATCTCGTCGAGGAAGAGCGTCCCGCCGTCGGCGGCCTCCCACTTCCCCTTCCGGTCCTCGGTCGCGCCGGTGAACGAGCCCTTCACGTGCCCGAAGAGCTCGCTCTCGATCAGGTCCTCGGGGATCGCGGCGCCGTTCACCTCGACGAACGGTCCGCCCACGCGGGGCGAGGCGTGGTGGAGCGTCCGCGCCACGATCTCCTTGCCGACGCCGCTCTCGCCCGTGATCAGGACGCGGGCGTCCGACGCCCCGGCGCGCCGGATCTCCTCGCAGAGGCGCGTCATCGCGGGCCCGTCGCCGAGGAGCGTCTCCTCCTCCTCGAGCCGCTCCCGCTGCCGGGCCACCTCGCGGGCGAGGACGTCGCGCTCGCGGGCGAGCCGGCTCCTCTCGAGCGCCTTCTCGAGCGTCAGCAGCACCCGCTCGAGGGCGAGGGGCTTCTCGAGGAAGTCGTCGGCGCCGCGCTTCACCGCCTGCACGGCCGTCTCCACCGTGCCGTGGCCGGAGATCATCACGACCGGTAGGTCGTGCCCGCGCGCCCGAAGCTGGTCGAGGACGGAGAGCCCGTCGACGTCCGGCAGCCAAACGTCGAGGAAGAGCGCGGCCGGTCTCGGCCCGGACCGCTCCCCGAGGCGCGCGAGGACCGATTCGCCGTCCTCGAACGTCTCCACGCGGTACCCCTCGTCGCCCAGGATCTGCGCGAGCGTTTTCCGTATCCCGGCGGCGTCGTCGCAGACGAGGACCGTCAGCCCCCGCGGCCCGGGGGCGCTCACCGCCTCCTCCGCGGGAGAGTCGTCAGGCGGCCGGCCACTCGAAGACGAATCGGCATCCCCGGGGGGCATTCTCCTCCAGGATCACGCGCCCGCGGTGTTCCGCCGCGATCCGCGACGTGATCGAGAGCCCGAGGCCGAAGCCGTTCTCCTTCGTCGAGAACGTCGGCTCGAAGACGAGGTCCCTCTCCCCGGGCGGGATGCCGGGACCGTCGTCGGAGACGACGACACGGGCGAGTCCCCCGTCCACCGAAGCGCGGACCGAGACCGACCCGCCGGGCGGCGTCGCGGCGACGGCGTTGTCGACGAGGTTCACGAGGGCGCGCTTCACCTGCTCGGCGTCTCCGCGGACCGCCGGAAGGTCCGGTGCCGCCTCGGCGGCGACGCGGACTCCGGCCTTCGTCCCTTCGTACAGCTTCACGACCTGCGCCACGACCGAGCCGAGGTCGAGCTCGCCGAGCCGCGTCTCCGGAAGCCGCGCGAAGCGGTGGAACGCGTCGACGAGCGCCGCGAGCGAGCGCACCTCCTGGACGATCGTGTCGGCCCCCTCCTCGACCACTTTCGCGAGCTCCGGGTCGCAGCCGGCCGAGCCGCGGACCCGCCGCCGAATCCTCTCGGCGGCGAGCCGCACCGGCGTGAGCGGGTTCTTGATCTCGTGCGCCATCCGCCGGGCGGCCTCCTCCCAGGCGGCGGCCCGCTCGGCCCGGACGAGCGCCGTCGTGTCCTCGAGCGTGACGACCCACGCCGTCCGCTCCGGCCCCTCGCCCGCGACGCCGGTGACGTGGACCTCGAGGACGAGCGGCCCGCGGGCGCCGGGCGGCGAGAGCGAGAGCGTCCCCTCGCGCGGGCCCGTCCCGTGAAACGCTCCCACGAGGAGCTCCCGAAGCGGCGCCGCCCACTCCCCGGGAAGGAGCTCCGCGAGCGGCGTCCCGGCGGGCGCGTCGGGCGTCCGGAGCATCCGCA
>CAYVPO010000181.1:0-7222 GCA_964453825.1 uncultured Holophagales bacterium | reverse complement strand
TCGAGGGGGCGGCTCGCCTCGCCGGGCTCCTGCCGCTCCTTTTCGCGCTCTTCCTGGCGGCCGTCCCGGCCTACGGCGCGCGGCACGGCCTCCTCTTCGGTTTCCTCTTCCTCCTCGCGGCGGGGCTCTTCGCCGTCGCGGTCTGGCGCGGCCCCTCGGGGCTCCACCTCGCGGGCGGCCTCGCCTCGCTCCTCGTCTTCGTCGTCTGGGCGTTCCGAAGCTACGCGCCGGGAGCCTGGCCGGCGATCCTCGCGTTCCTCGGGCTCTTCGTCGTCTTCTATCTCGCGGCTCCGTTCGTCGCGGAGAAGGCCGGGCGGCCTCTCGACGCCGTCGGGCTCCGAGCGTCTCATGCCGCGCCGCTCCTTCTCGCGCTCGCGCCGGTCCTCGTCGCCGAGGAGCCCCGCGCCGCGGCGCCGGGCCTCCTCTTCGGCGTCGTTTTCGTCCTCCTCGCGCTCTGCGCCGCGTACGCGATCCACCGCGAGGAGGGGGGCGTCTTCTTCGCGGGGGCGTTCTTCGCGCTCCTCGCGCAGGCGGTCTGGTCGGCGAAGCACCTCGCGCCGGAGCGGCTCCTCCCGGGCCTCGCCCTCTACGGCGTCTTCTCGCTCTTCTATCTCGGTGTCCCGCTCCTGGCGCGCCGCTTCCGCAGGGAGCTGAAGCCCGGGGGCCTGTCGGTCGTCCTCCTCTACGCGGCGCTCGCGCTCCTCCTCTTCCTGGCGGCCGGGCCCGTGGCGGCCTCGGCGCTCTGGGGGCTCGCGCTCCTCCTGGCCGTCCTGAACGTCGGCCTCTTCGCAGAGGGAGCCGCGGGCCGCTACCCGGTCGCGACGATCCTCGGCGTCCTCCTGTCGTGGGGCGTCCTGGCCGTCTGGTGGAGGTCGGTCCCCGTCGGGACGCTGCTCGTCCCGGCGCTCCTCGTCGTCCTCGGCTTCGCCCTCGTCGTCCTCGGGGGGAGCGCGTGGGCGCGTGCGAAGACCGGAGCCGGAACGACGGCCGGGCCGGACGGGATCCATCTCGGCCTCGTCGGGCACCTCTTCCTCCTCTTCGTCGCCACGCAGCCGTCCCTCGCCTGGCCGCCGGCGCCGCTCCTCGGGGTCCTCCTCGTCCTCGACCTCGCGCTCGCGGCGGCGGCGTTCGGGACCGGCGTCGGCGCGCTCCTCGCGGCAGCGCTCGTCCTGTCGCAGGTCGTCCTCCTCGTCTTCGTCGCGGTGGTCCCGCCCGCCCCGGCCGTCGGCCTCGTCTCCGCGCTCGGCGTTGCCGGGTTCGGCCTCCTCGCGCGGGCCCTGGCGCCGCGCTCTCCGAAGGGAGGCGAGGCGCTGCGGCTCGCCGTCGCGCAGGGGGCGGCCGCGGCGCTCCTCGTCGGGCAGGCCGTGGCGCTCTTCGCCGCGGGGGCCGGGGGAAGGTCCGGTCTGCCGCTCCTGGTGTCCGCCGTCCTCCTGCTCGCGGGGTCGCTCCTCGCGCTCGCCGCGCGCGAAGGGTGGCTCGGACTCTCGGTTCTCTCCGCGGTCCTCGCGTTCTTCACGGTCCATCTCCAGGCGGCGGCGCATCCCGGCGGGGACGTCGCCGTCCCGCGCCTCGTCTTCGCCGGCCTCGTCTGGGTCCTCTTCCTCGCCTTCGCGCCGTTCGCGGCGCACCGCGCGCCCTCCGCCCGCGCGCCCTGGGTGACGGCGATCCTCGCGAGCGGCGCGTTCTTCCTCCTCGCACGGAGGAGCTTCGCCGAGGCGGGCTGGGACGGGTTCGTCGGTGTCCTGCCCGTGGGGATCGCCGCCGCCCTCGCGCTCCTCCTCCTCGCCCTGCTGAAGGTCGAGGCGCCGGCGGCGCGCGACCTCGGCCGCCTCGCCCTCGTCGCCGGCGCCGCGCTCGCCTTCGTGACGGTCGCCGTCCCGCTCCAGCTCGACAAGGAGTGGATCACGATCGGCTGGGCGCTCGAAGCCGCGGCGCTCGCGTGGCTGTACACGCGTGTGCCGCACCGCGGGCTCCTCCTCGCTTCGGGTGGTCTCGCGGCGGTCGTCTTCGTCCGCCTCGTCCTGAACGAGGCGGTCCTCTCGTATCACGCGCGGAGCGCGACGCCGATCTGGAACTGGTACCTCTACACCTACCTCGTGGCGGCGGTGGCCTTCTTCCTGGCGGCCCGCTTCCTCCGGGGGACGGCCGACGACCTCCTGGACGGCCGGCTCCGCGTCTCGACGGCCGACGTGGCCTTCGGGACGATCCTCCTCTTCGCGCTCGTCAACATCGAGATCGCGGACTGGTTCGCGACCGGGCCGACGCTCACGTTCCACCTCGCGCGCGGCACCTCGCTCGCGCAGGACCTCGCGTACACGCTCGCCTGGGCCGTCTTCGGCGTCGGCCTCCTCGCGGCCGGGATCGTGGGAAAGAGCCGGGCGGCGCGCGCCGCGGCGCTCGGGCTGCTCGTCGTGACCGTCCTCAAGGCGTTCCTCCACGACCTCGGGCGGCTCGGCGGCCTCTACCGCGTCGCGTCGTTCGTCGGGCTGGCGATCTCGCTCTCCCTCGTCGCGATCGCGATCCAGAGGTTCGTCCTCCGCTCGAGGGAGAAGGAATGAAGCCGATCCGCCTCGTCCTCGCCGTCGGCCTCCTCGCTGCCGCCCTGCCGGCCGCGGCGGAGGAGGGCGTCCGTCCCGGTCCGTCGTTCCGGCACGAGCGGGCCGTCCTTCCCGGCGCGTCCGGCCCGAACCGGCTCGACGTGGACGTCCCGCTCCTCGCCGGCTCCGAGGCGCGGACCGGGAAAGGCCTCCTTTCCGACTTCCGCCTCCACGACGCCGCCGGGCGGGAGGTGCCGTATCTCCTCGTCACGCCCCGTTCCGCCGAGCCCGAGTGGCTCTCCGCCACGCTCCTGCCGATCGCGGCGACGAAGACGGCGAGCGGGTTCGAGGCCGACCTCGGAGCGCTCCGGCGCGTCGACCGCCTCCGCGTGAGCGGAATCCCGGCGCCGTACCTGAAGCGCCTTCGCCTCGAGGGGAGCGGCGACCGCGCGCGCTGGGCCCTCCTCGCGGAAGAGGGGACGCTCTTCGACCTTCCCGAAGAGGGGCTCTCGCGGACGTTCGTCGCGTTTCCCGCGGGGGAGCACCGCTACTTCCGCCTCGTCTGGAACGACGCGAAGAGCGGCCGCGTCCCGCTTCCGTCCCGCGTCGAGGCACGCACGGCCGGAACGGGCGGCGCGCCGGAAGCGCTTCGCGCGGAGCTCCCGTTCGAACGGCGGGAGAGCGAGCCGGGGCGGAGCCGGTATCGCCTGCGGCTTCCGGCCGCGGGCCTGCCGATTTCGGCCCTCGAGGTCGGGGTCCGCTCCGGAAACGTCCTGCGCGAGGCGCACGTCCTCGAGTCGCGCCTCGCGGCCGGGCGGCTGATGCCGCACGGTCTGGGCGCGGCGACCCTTCGGCGGGCCGAGCGCGAGGACGCCGCGGCCGCCGAGATGTCGATCGGGATCGCTCCGCCGACGGAGGCCGAGCTGGACCTCGTCGTCGAGGACGCGGGGAACCCGCCGCTGGCGCTCTCGTCGGTGACGGCCCTCTTCGACGGGCTCCCCTTCGTCTACTTCGAGAGCCCGGACGGCGCGCCCCTCGTGGCCCGCTTCGGGGCGCCGGGGCTCGAGCGGCCGAGGTACGACCTCGAAGCGGCGCGTCCCGCCGTGACGAGGCGCGGGGCGCCCCCGCCGGCGAACGCGGCGTGGGGAGCGGTGCGTCCCGGGCCGGCGCCCGCCGCCGGGGCGGGAGGGGCCCCGACGGTCCCGGCGGGCGCGGCGCTCGACCGCACCTCGTTCCGCGTCGCGCGCGCGATCCCGCAAGGTCCGCCAGGCCTGACGGCCCTTCGTCTCGACGCGGCGGTCCTCGCGGCGAGCCCGAGCCTCGCCGACGTCCGGATCGTCTCCTCCGACGACCGGCAGGTCCCTTATCTCCTCGAGACGCTCGGGGAGCCGCTCGTCGTGAAGCTTCCCGCCCCGCAGTCGACGGGCGACCCGCGCCCGCGCGGTGGAGAAGGAGCGGCGGGTCGCCTTTCGTTCCACCGGATCGAGCTCCCGTACGAGACCCTCCCCGCGGCTCGCCTCGAGCTCGGGACGACGGCGCGGGTCTTCGCGCGGAACGTCGTCCTCTTCCGCGAACGGCTCGGCGGCCGGCCCGAGACGGCCGGGACGTTCACCCCGATCGCGTCCTCGGAGTGGCAGAGCGCCGACCCGGCGCGCGAGGCGCCACGGCTCCTCCTCGACCTGCCGCCGGGAGCCGGCGGGACGCTCTTCGTCTCGATCGACGACGGCGACAACGCCCCCCTTCCGCTCGCGGGCGCGTCGCTCCTCCTCCCGGCGCACCGGCTCCGCTTCGTCCGGGAGGACGAGGAGCTCGCGCTCCTCGCGGGTCGGTCGGGCCTCGCCCCGCCCCGGTACGACCTCGAGCTCCTCGCGCCGCGGCTCCTCGGGGCGCCGGCGACCGAGGTGGAGCTCGCGCCGGCGCCGCTTCCCGCTGCGCAGCCTTCGGTCGGGGCGAAGCTCTTCTGGGCCGCGCTCGTCGGGGCCGTCGTCGCGCTCCTGCTCCTGCTCGCGCGTCTCCTCCGGCGTCCCCACGGGCCTTCCGGGGGCGAGGGCGGGAGCGGGGAAGGGTAGACTCGACTCTCCGGAGGAATATCAGTTGTGAGCGCGCGCGTGCCGAACGTCCGTACGTCGCGGCGGGCGGGAGGGTCCCGGTGAAGGGCCTTCCCACCGCCCGCCTCCTCCCCCCGGGCGACGCCCCGTCGCCCTTCGGGCTCCACCTCGTCCTCGGCCCGCTCGCGGGCGGCGCGGAAGAGGGGCCGGTCCCGCTGCCGCTCTCGGCGGACGAGGGGACGAGCCGCGTCTACCTCGGGGCCCTCAAAGGGGATGCCGACAGCGTCGTCGACCTCGTCGCCGTCAAGATCCTCCCGAACGTCCTCCCGGAAGCGCTCGCCGAAAGCGCCGCGCGCCCGACGAACCGGACCCTCGTCGCGCGTTTCGCCGCGGAGAGGGAGCGGATGCGGACGCTGCGCGCGGAGAGCGCGTACTTCCCGAGGCTCCTGCAGCCGGACGGCGGCCACGAGGCGACGTTCCCGGCCCTCGTCTACGACAAGCCGTCGCGGACGTTCTTCGTCCCGCCGTGCGCCGCGTGCGGCCGGCCGCTCGAGCTCCTCACCGACGAGCACTTCCTGCGCGAGAGGCGGCTGCCGTCGTATCTCGAGTCTCTCCACCGACTCGTCGGCTGCGCGAGCTGCGCCACGACGGACCGCGTCATCGCCGTCTTCTCCTACACGCCCCTCCCGAGCGACGCCGACGTTCCGGTGGGAGGGCCCGACGAGCTGCTGAAGGGGCTCTCCCGGGCGCTCCTCCGGGACTGGGACGAGAGCCAGGTGAAGGCGTTCGCCTCCCGCGAATCGGCCGAGGAGGCGCTTCGTCTTCGCGCTTCCGGAGGCGGTTCCCTCGGGGACTTCGCCGCGCGGTGGAGCCCGTTCTCGTTCTGTCCCTCACCATTCCTCGTGAGCGGGCTCTCCCCGGTGCGCTGGGACGAATGGGCCGACTTCGTCGGCGGCCGGACGGAGGAGGACCTCCTCTCTCCCGCCGCGCCGGAGAGCCTCGAGGCGGCGACGGCGCGCCACCGGATCGAGTGGCTCCGCGCGTCGCTCCCGCCGACCGGGCGCTTCCTCTACGGGCACGACGGCTCGGGCGTCGACGCGATCGAGGTCCTCTACTTGAAGATGACGGCCTTCCGGCAGCTCGCCGCAGGCCTCCTCTCCTTCTATCGCGCCACGGGGCAGCCGCATCTCGACCTGCAACCGGGGCACGTCCTCCTCGACAGCTACGGCGCCGGCGCCTCGCTCCCGGCCCTCTGGACGTTCCAGGTCCGGCTGCACGGCCTCGCCGCGGCCTCGAGGACGTCGTCGTTCGGCGTCGAGGTCGTCGTCCCGCCGCCGGAGCCGGTGTTCCCCTACGCGGCGCCCGAGATCCTCGAGTTCCGGCTCGCCTCGCGACGCCCCGGCGACGTCTACCTCTCCGAGATCGAGCCGGCGGACGCGGGGCTCGGCGTGAAGGTCGAAGGGCGGCTGAGCGACCCGAACGGCCTGTTCCCGAGGCCGGAAGAACCCGACTGGATCCACGTCACGTTCCCCGACGAGGCGCTCGGCCTCGGGATCGGCGCCCTCGTCGTGAGGAGGAAGCCCGGCGTCCCGGCTTCCTACGAGGAGCTGACGTTCGTCTCCGAGCCGATCGAGCTCGACGACGCCGCGGTGAAGCGGCTGCGCCGCTCCTTCGGCGTGCGCCTCCCCGGCGCGCGCTACAAGGTCTACCCGCGCTTCGGCGCGCCGTCCGACCTCCATTCCCTCGGCGTCCTCCTCCTGCGGGCCCTCGCCGGCGGCGAGCGGACCGAGCTGCCGGAGCTCCTGCAGGGGGTCCAGCGGGCCGCCGCCACGGCGGCCCGCTCGAAGGACGGAGACGCCCTCGCGCGCGTGAAGGCGGCCCTCGCCGCAGAGGGGTCGACCGCGACGCTCCTCGATCGCTCCCGAGTCTTCTGGAAGGAGGAGGACCGCGTTCCGGGACGCCCGAACGCGATCCCGCCGCCCCTCTTCGAGAGGGCGCTCCTCCTCGCGCTCCGGCTCCTGACGCGGATCCCGGGCTTCTCGATCGCGACGGGTCCGGGGGACTTCGTGGCGGAGGACCCGACGGGGCGCGTCGAGCAGGCGCTCCGGGAAGCGGACGAGGTCGTCGCCGAGCTCCGCGCGCTCCTCGTCCACCGGCAGCCGCTCCACTTCGAGATCCAGGACGTTCTCGCGGAGCTGCTCGAGGCGGAGTCGGAGGCGGTGCCGCGAGGCTGACGCAGGGCCGGGTCGCGAGGTTTTCGGACCGAGGGTAATATCCGGCCACTGTGCCCGACAGGTCATCCGTCTCCTCGTTCGAGGTGCTGGCGTGTCGCCCCTTTGCCGGGGGGCGTCCGTGAGCGTCCCGCCGCGCTCCCTCACGCTCGAGGTCTGGCTCGGTCCGATGGAGGGGCTTCGCTATGCCGCCGAGGCGCGGCAGGCGATGCAGCTCGTCCGGATCGGCCGCCTCCCGTTCGACCGGCAGACGAAGGACCGGAACCACCTCGTCCTCTCCGTCTCCGCCGGCGTCTCCGGCTCTCACGCGGAGGTCCGCTTCGCCCAGGGCCGGATCTTCCTCAGGGACCTCGGCAGCTCGAACGGGACGTTCGCGGCCCAGCAGGCGGTGACGACCGAGACCGAG
>CAYVPO010000180.1:0-7243 GCA_964453825.1 uncultured Holophagales bacterium | reverse complement strand
CCCTCTTCCCCGTCAGGATGACGACGGAGCGCGGCCCCACCTCGACCCGGAGCGGGTCGGCCACGAGGGGTTCGGTCCCCTCCTCGAAAACGTCCGCGGGCGGCTCGCGGTACGTGTCCGCGACGACGCGCCAGCGGCGCCCCTCGGAGGCGGGCGGAAGCTCGATGCGGTGCGCCTCGTCGTGCGCGTTCGCGACGACGAAGACGTCGTCCCCCTGGGCCGGGTCCTTCAGCTGCATCCCGAGGCAGGTCGACTCGGGCGACCAGTCGGGGCGAAACGGGAGGTGACCGTGCCAGGTGACGGGAGCCGAGCCGGGGCCTTCCGGAACGAAGCTCCGGCGCCGGAGGAGCGGGCTCCCCTTCCGGAAACGGATCAGCGTCCTCACGAACCTCACGAGGTCCGCGTTCTCGTCCACGAGACGCCAGTCGAGCCAGGAGATCTCGTTGTCCTGGCAGTACGCGTTGTTGTTCCCGCCCTGCGTCCGTCCGGCTTCGTCGCCCGCGAGGATCATCGGGACCCCCTGCGAGACGAGGAGGAGCGCGAACGCATTCCGCGCCATCCGTCGGCGGAGACGGTCCACCTCGGGAGGCGCGCCAGGCCCCTCGTGCCCGCAGTTCCAGGAGTTGCCGTCGTCGCCGCCGTCGCGGTTCCCCTCGCCGTTCGCCTCGTTGTACTTCCGTGAGTAGCGGAAGAGGTCCGCGAGCGGGAAGCCGTCGTGGCTCGTGACGAAGTTGATCGAGTGGTGCGGGGCCCGCCCGCCCCCCTGATAGAGGTCGGCGCTCCCGGACAGCCGCGTCGCCAGCAGCGGGACCATTCCGCCGTCTCCACGCAGGAACCGGCGGAGGTCGTCGCGATAACGGCCGTTCCACTCCGCCCAGCGCCCCCAGTTCGGGAAGTGGCCGACCTGGTAGAGCCCGGCGGCGTCCCACGCCTCCGCGATCAGCTTCGTGTTCGCGAGGACCGGGTCGGCCGCGATCCGTTCGAGGAGCGGCGGATTCGTCAGGACCGAGCCGTCCCGCCCCCTCCCGAGGATCGAGGCGAGGTCGAATCGGAAGCCGTCGACGTGCATCTCCGTGACCCACCAGGCGAGCGAGTCGAGGATCAGGTCCCTCACGACCGGATGGTTGCAGTTGAAGGTGTTCCCGGTCCCGGAGAAGTTTGCGTAGCGCCCTTCGCCGTCGAGGATGTAGTAGGTCGAGTTGTCGAGGCCGCGGAACGACCAGGTCGGTCCCTTCTCGTCGCCCTCTCCCGTGTGGTTGAAGACCATGTCGAGGATCACCTCGATCCCCGCCTCGTGGAGCGCCTTCACCATCTCGCGGAACTCGTCGACCTCGGCGCCGGGGCCGGTGCTCGCGGCGTAGGCGGAGCGGGGCGCGAAGAAGGAGATCGGGTGGTAGCCCCAGAGGTTCTTCAGCCTCTCGCCGGTCGCGGGGTTCCGGCGGTCGTTGTCGTTCTCCTCGAACTCCGTCACCGGCATCAGCTCGACGGCCGTGACGCCGAGGTCTACGAGGAACGGGATCTTCTCGACGACCCCGCGGAACGTCCCGGGATGCGCCACGCCGGAGGACGGATGCCGCGTGAAGCTCCGGACGTGGAGCTCGTAGATCACCGAGTCGGCCAGGTGCCGGTCGATCGGCTGGTCGAAACCCCAGTCGAACTCGCGGCCGAGTATGACGCCGCGGCGGGCGCGGAGGCCGTCCCAGCGCGTCTCCTCGCCCGGCCGCGGCGGCTCGCCCCACGCCTCGCCTCCCGTGATCGCGCGGGCGTACGGGTCGAGGAGGAGGTCGGAGGCGTAGCGATGCAACGGCGCGCCCGTTCCGGTCGTCCGCTCCGCGCGCCAGGCCCAGCAGACCGACGGGTCCAGCCCGCGGAGGAACGCGTGCCAGACGTCGCCCGTCCGGTTGAAGCGCGGGTCGAGCGGAAACTCCGCCGCCGGGGTCGTGTCTCCGGGCGCGAAGAGGACGAGCGAGACCGCCGTGGCGTGTCGGGCGAAAACCGAGAAGTTCACCCCGCGCCAGGATGGGGTCGCCCCGAAGGGGATCGGGTGTCCCCGGAGGAGGGCGAAGTCGGCGGAGATGTAGTCGAGGAGGCCCGAGGGGTTCGGCGAGCTCATGGAATTCGTGCGCCTTCCGGCGCCCCGAGCATACCCACCTCCCGGGGTGCCGTAGACTCCTTTTACCCACGGGGACGCGGCCCGGTCCCTCGGTCGGGAACCGCTCCCTGCAGGAGGACAAATGATGCAGAAGACCCTCACCGCCACCCTCGTCCTCGCGGCATTCGTCTCCTTCCCGGTCGCCGCCACCGAGAAGAAGAGCGAAGCCCCCAGGCCCGCCCCGGCCGCCGAGGCCGCCATGAAGATCCACGTCGACCCGGCCACCGGCCAGGTCGTCGCTCCGAAGAGCTCCCCGGACGCCGCGCGCCCGGCGACGGCCGCCGCGTCCGCCGAGGCCTTCCCGCCGACCCGGGTGGAGAAGGTGACGACGAAGGCGGGCGGCAAGAAGGTCGCCCTTCACGGCCGGTTCATGATGGAGACGACCGCGAAGGTGGGCCCCGACGGGAAGGTCACCCACGACTGCGTGGCCCTCGAGGAGACCGGTACGAAGGCCGTCCCCGCGAAGGAGCACCGCCATGACCGCTAGGGCGCTCCTCGGCGGCACGCTCGCCGCCATCCTCGCGCTCGCGGCTCCCGCCGCGGCGACGACGATCACGATCATCAACGTCGACTCTCCGGGCGTCGGGTTCAACGACCCGGCCCCGCGGACCCCGGTCGGCGGCAACAACGGGACGACGCTCGGCGAGCAGCGGCTGAACGTCTTCAAGTACGCCGCCAGCTTCTGGGCCTCCAGGCTCGACTCTCCCGTCGAGATCACCGTCGAGGCGAAGTTCGAGGCGAAATCGTGCGACGCCAGCACGGCGACCCTCGGGTCGGCCGGCACGCGCTACATCTTCTCCGACTTCAAGGGGGCTCCCCGCGCGGGCACGTGGTATTCGAGCGCCCTCGCGAACAAGCTCGCGGGCGAGGACCTCGAGCCCGGTGAAGCCGACATCGCCGCGAGCTTCACGACCGCCCTCGACGACGGGAGCTGCCTCTTCCCGAAGAAGTGGTACTACGGCCTCGACGCGCAGCCGACGGGCAGCACCACCGACTTCGCGACCGTCGTCATCCACGAGCTCGGGCACGGCCTCGGCTTCCAGACGTTCGTCAGCCGGACGACCGGCAAGAAGTTCTCCGGCGACGACAACCCCGGCCTCGACGACGCCTACATGGTCCACCTCTACGACGGGACGACCGGCAAGACGTGGGACCAGATGACCGACGACGAGCGCCTTGCCTCCGGGACGAACACGTCGAACCTCCTCTGGAACGGGTCGAACGTCGTCGCCGTCGCCTCGGGCGTCCTCATCCAGGGAGTCGGCGCGGGCGGCCGCCCGCTGATGTACGCCCCGAACCCGTCTCAGGCCGGCTCCTCGGTCTCCCACTGGGACACGACGCTCACGCCGAACGAGATGATGGAGCCGTTCGCGACCCAGGCGATGCACCGGCTCGACATCACCGACGAGCTCATGCTGGACCTCGGGTGGGGCCTCGCCTCCGGAACGACCGAGCACCACTGGATCCTCCCGTCCTCGGCGAACCTGCCGGGCAAGCCCCCGACCTTCTGGACGACCGGGCTTTCGATCGGCAACCGCGGCGCGGCGGAGGCCACGTACAGGATGAAGTTCCTGGGCCACGACGCCGACGGGACCGGCGGCCCGGAATCGGCCGAGTTCAAGCTCGGCCCCAACCAGGCCGTGACCTACACGAACGTCCTCAACTCCGTCTTCGGCCTTCCGAGCGGGTCGTACGGCGCCATTCGCGTCACAGCGAACGTCCCCACGCTGAACGTCCTCGGTCAGACCTCGACACCCGATCCCGCGCGGCCGGCCGGCTCCTACGGCCAGTCGGTCCCGGCGTACGCGCCCTCCGACCTCATCACGGCCGGCACACTGCGGTCGATCGTCGGGATCCGCCACGACGTCAACACGCACCGGACGAACCTGATCCTCACGAACGCCGGCTCGTCGATCATCACGGTGGACGCGACGCTGCTCTCCACCTCCGGCGCCGTCCTCGGCTCGAGGAGCTGGGCGCTCTTCCCGCTCGGGATGCTGCAGGTCGGCGACGTCGTCCTGGCGATGGGCGCCTCCGGAAGCGTCGCCGACGCCCAGCTCCTCCTGACGACCACGAATCCCGGCGGCGCTTTCGCCGCATACGCCACCGTCATCGACAACGTCACGGGCGACCCGCGGACGCTCCTGCCTCGATAAACGTTCGTCGGCGCGTCCGCGCCCTCTCGAGCCCCGGTTCCGCTTCTGCGGCCCGGGGCTCTTCCGTTTCCTCGAGCGATCGTTCTCCCGTGGGGGTCACGCCCCTATCGCGCGTCCGTCCGATCCCCTCGCCCGCTCGCCGCGGCCGGCCCGACGAGCCAGCGGGCCGCCGCTCTCGCCACGACCTCTCCCTGCGCGTCGCGGACGACCGCCTCGACCTCCACTTCGCGCCGTTCGCCCCCCTTCGGCGGGTCGATCGCGCACTCGGAGGAGAGCGTGCCGCGCGCCTTCTTCACGTACTCGATCGTGAGCCTCACGAGGATCGCGCGGGCGTCGTCGGGAAGGGCGGTGTTGAGCGCCAGGCCGGTCGAGAGCTCGGCGAGGTTCATCAGCGCGACGGCGTGGATCGAGTCGAGGTGGTTCCTCACGCGGCGCCGGTCGGCGAGCTCCACGCGGGCGCGCCCCGGCGCCAGCTCGCGCACGACCGCGCCGATCGAGCCGGAGTACGGGACCATGCGCCCGAGCGTCCAGCTGAAGAGCCGGTCCCCGGCCGGCAGCCTCTCGCAGCGGCGCCAGGCCTCGAGGATCGCCTTCCCGGGACCGCTTCCGCTCCTCGTCATCCGATCGCCTCCCGCACCCTCGCCCGGTGCCGGCAGATTCTGCACGAACCCGCGTAGACTCCCCGCCCGCCGTGCTCCTGCCCGCCTCTCCCGCCGCGATCCGCCGCGCCGCCGCCGCGCTCCGCCGGGGCGAGCCCGTGGCGTTCCCGACCGAGACGGTCTACGGCCTCGGCGCGAACGCTCTCGACCCGGAGGCGGTACGAAGGGTCTTCGCGGCGAAGGAGCGCCCGGACGACAACCCGCTCATCGTCCACGTGACGGGCTTCCCGATGCTCCGCGGTCTCGTCCGCTCCCTCCCGCCCGCGGCCCGAGCGCTGGCGGAGAGGTTCTGGCCCGGCCCGCTGACGCTCGTGCTGACGCGGACCCGCCGCATCCCCGACGTCGTCTCCGCCGGCCTCCCGACGGTAGCCGTGCGGGTCCCCGATCACCCGGTCGCTCTCGCTCTCATCGAGGCCGCGGGGGTCCCCGTCGCCGCGCCGAGCGCGAACCGCTCCGGACGCCCGAGCCCGACGCGTGCCGCGCACGTCGCCGCGGACTTCCCCGATCTCCTCGTCCTGGACGGCGGGGCGGCGCGCCACGGCCTCGAGTCGACGGTCGTCGCGCTCGGCGAGCCGCCCCGCGTCCTTCGTCTCGGGGCGATCCCGGTCGAGGAGCTCCGCGCCGTCCTCCCCGGCCTCGTCGTCGCGACGAAGGCGCGCGCTCGGGCCGAGAGCCCGGGGATGCGTCATCGGCACTACGCGCCGGCCCGGCCGCTCGTCCTCTACCGGCGCTCCCGAGCCGCCGCCCTGCGCGAGGCGCTCGCCGCGGACCCGAAGGCGCTCCTCCTGTGCGCCGACGCCGACGCGCCGCTCTTCCCCGGCCGGCGTCCCGTCCGGCTCGGCGGGACGCCGGCGGAGATCGCCCACGGCCTCTTCGACGCGCTCCGGACGGAGCGTCGCGGGAGCGTCCTCCTCGCCTACGCCCTGCCGCGGCGGGGCCTCCTTCGGGCGGTGATGGACCGGCTGGAGCGTGCGGCGACCCGCGTCGTCTGATGCGCTCCCCTCCGTCAGGAGGAGCGGCGCTTGAGGACGGCGATCGAGACGTCATCCCCGATCGGCGTCCGGCCCAGGAACGAGAGGACCTCGCCCGAGAGCGCCGCGACGACCTCCGCCGCTCCCCGTCCGGCCGTCCGCGCGAGGACCGCCAGGATCGGCTCGTCTCCGAACTCCTGGCCGCGCGCGTTCCGGGCCTCGGGAAGGCCGTCGGAGTGAAGGACGAGGGACTCGCCCGGCCCGACGGCGCCCGCCTCGACGGCCCAGGCCTGCCCCTCCTTGACGCCGAGCGGGTAGGCG
Source organism: uncultured Holophagales bacterium (assembly GCA_964453825.1). Lineage (GTDB taxonomy): Bacteria > Acidobacteriota > Thermoanaerobaculia > UBA5066 > UBA5066 > UBA5066. The sequence goes on along the minus strand of CAYVPO010000180.1, from coordinate 984 downwards.
CCTCGGCCGAACCGTTCGACGACGGCCCCGCGTGCGTCGACGCGGAGCATCTGAGGATGCCCGGCGACCGCGACCTCGAACGACCCCTCGGGGCGGAGGAGGATGGCGACCCCGGCGAAGAACTGGCGGGGGCCGGCGACGCGGCAGCTGCCGGTCCGGCAGAGGATCCGGTTGAGCGTCGTCAGGACTGCGGCGGGAGACGCGTCCCGCTCGATCTGCAGCCTCCAGGCCGTGTGGGCGACGGCCATGACGAGCCCGGCGGCCATCCCGTGCCCGGAGGCGTCTCCGAAGAGGACGGCGAGCCGCCCGTCGGGCAGGGGCTGGAACTCGTAGATGTCCCCGCCGACCGTGTTCGCCACGCGGTTGAACGCTCCGAGCTCCCAGCCCGGGACGTCGGGCGGGGACTGGGGGACGAGCTCGGCCTGGAGCTGCCGTGCCAGGACGAGCTCGTCGCGGAAGCGGAGCTTGTCGACGAGCTCGAGAACGAGGAGGACGAGGAGGAGGAAGAGGCAGAGGAGGAGCGAGAGGACCGTCCCCTTCGCGTCGGAGGGCCAGCCCCGGCCGACGAGCTTCATCGCCGAAAGGAGGACGCCAAGGAGGACGAAGAGGACGACGAGCCGCCGGACCGGCGAGAGACGGCGGACGAGCCCGTGAAGGAGAGCGCTCGTCTTCAGGACGCCGCGCCGGAACCCGGGCCGCTCGCCCTCGATCGCGTCGCGGTGCTCGGAGAGGAGGGTCTCCCGCGCGTCGGCCCACTCGACGGCGTAGAGGTCGGCCACCTCCCGCGAGTCGAGCTTCTCGACCGTCTCGCGGGCGAGGTCCGCCCAGGCGCGGCGCGTTCCCATCTCGCTCCTTGTACGTCCCGCCGGGAGGGAAGTTCAACCCCGCCGGGCGGTCGTCGCGGCCGCTTCCCGGCCGCGCGGCCTCCGGGAATCGGGATAGGGGGCAGAGGTAAAGGTACCGCCGCTCCCCTCCCACACCACC
>CAYVPO010000179.1:0-7272 GCA_964453825.1 uncultured Holophagales bacterium | reverse complement strand
GGGGGGGGGGGGGGGGGGCGGGGGGGGCGGGGGGGGGGGGGGGGGGGGGGGGGGGCGGGCCCCCCCCCCCCCCCCCCCCCCCCTGGCCGCCGCCGCATCCCGCCCGCGCGCGACGGTTCCCGAGAAGACGACGCCGTCCTCCTCCCCCATCTCGCGCCCCCGAAGGACCGCCTCGGTCCAGAGGAAGCACGGGATCGCCGCGCCGAACGGGTTCTCCCCGGTCGGGAAGACGGTCCAGGAGGGGCCGCCGTCGGGCGCCTGGTTCCCGAGGCCCGAGGCCCAGCCTCCGGGAACCCCGACGTTTCCCGCCAGCGCCGCGAGGACGCAGCCGGCGCGGACGACCTGCTCGCCATAGGCCCGCCGCTGCATCCCGTAGCCCTGATAGAGGACGCCGGGACGGATCGTCGCGTACTCGGCCGCGAGGCGGGCGATCGTCTCCCGCGGGACGGTCGTGATCGCTTCGGCCCATTCGGGAGTCTTCGGCACGCCGTCGCGGACGCCGAGGAGGTAATCGAGGTAGGCCTCTTCCGTCTCGCATCCGAGCGGCATCTGCGAGGCGTCGAAGCCGACGCAGTGCGTCCGGACGAACTCCTCGTCGTAGAGCCCCTCGGTCACCATGACGTACGCCATCGCGGTCATCAGCGCCGCGTCGGTACCGGGACGGATCGGGACCCACTCGTCGGCGAGCGAGGCCGCCGAGAGGCTGTGCCGCGGGTCGATGCAGACGACGCGGGCGCCCCGCTCCCGCGCGAGCTTCAGGAAGTAGTCGCTGTTCGTCCCGTCGCGCATCTCCGCCGGGTTCCAGCCCCACATCAGGATCAGCTTCGCGTTCAGCCAGTCCTGCCGCTGGTTGCCGGTCGTGAGCGTGCCGTAGACCGTCGGCGTCGCGACGTTGATCGCGGCCCAGGAGTAGCTGTTCCAGATCCCGAGGCAGCCGCCGGCGACGTTCATCAGCCTCCGCGCGACGTGCGAGCCGTTCGTCTGGTTGTACGAGCCCGTCCCGTAGGGAACGAAGAGGGCGCCCGGGCCGTATGTCTCCCGCACGCGGCGCATTTCTGAAGCGACCAGATCGAGCGCCTCGCTCCAGGAAACGCGAACGAACTTCCCTTCTCCGCGCCTCCCGACCCGCTTCAGCGGGTGGAGGAGCCGGTCGGGGTGGTACTGGCGGCGGAGGTAGGCTCGCCCGCGAGCGCAGGCGCGCAGCTGCGGGGCTTCGAGGACGTCGGGCCGGTCGTCCGCCTCGAGGCGGACGATCCGCCCGCCGCGGACGGTCGCGAGCAGGACGCAGCGCCCGCCGCAGTTGTGCGCCGGGCAGCCGACGCGGACCGTCGCCTCCGCCGGCCGCGCCACGCCCGCGCCTCCGCTCGTCTTCCGGGTCCGGCCCCAGGCCATCCGCGCCGACCTCCGGCCGGCCATCGTAGCGCGGAAGGGTCCTCCGTCCGAGCGTCGCCGGCGGCGCTACAGAGAGAAGTCCTTCGGGACGACGACGATGTGCTCGCTGCTCCCGGTGATCGGGACGGTCTTCAGGCCTCGCCGCTCGTCCTCCTCGCGGTCGTAGCCGATCGACGTGTTCTCCGGGAGGAAGACGTTCTTGTCGATGATCGCGTTCCTCACGCGGCAGCGCCTTCCGATGCTCGTCTCGGTCAGGATGCCGCCCCGGATCGACCCGCCGAGGAGGACGGAGCGCTCGATCATCGCCCAGCTGTGGACGTAGACGCCGCTCCCGAGGACCGATTCCCGGACCGTCGCCCCGCTCACGATCACGCCGTCCGTGACGATCGAGTTCACGGCCACCCCGGTTCGTCCCGGGATCTCGTGGACGAACTTCGCCGGCGGGAAGTGCCCGGCCGCCGCGAAGAGAGGGAAGTGCTCGCCGTAGACGTTGAACCGGGGCTTCGGCTGGACGAGGTCGAGGTTCGCGAGCCAGTACTGCTCCAGCGTCCCGACGTCCCGCCAGTAGTCGGAGTCGCTCGCCCGGTCGACGAGCTCCTTGCGCCGCGCCCCCTCGTGCTTCGTGAACTCCCACTCGGGAATCGTGTTTCGCTCCGTGAAGTCGTACGCGAAGACCCTCGTCCCCTGCCGCAGGAGCGCCGGGATGACGTCCTTGCCGAAGTCCGGGAGGTCGTTGTCGAGCGCCTTCGTCAGACAGCGCGCGTCGAAGAGGTAGATCCCCATCGAGGCGAGGCAGTCGGTGGTGCCCGGAATCGTCTTCGGCTCCTGGGGCTTCTCCTCGAAGCCGACGATCCGCCCCTCGTCGTCCACCTCCATCACGCCGAAGTTCCCGCGCGCCTCCTCGGCCGGGATCCGGACGCACGCCACGGTGAGGCCGGCGTCCCGCTCCTCGTGATAGGCCCGAAGGAGACGGTAGTCCATCTTGTAGACGTGGTCTCCCGAGAGGACGAAGACGAGGCGGGGTCCCTTGAGGTCGATGAAGTTCGCGTTCTGGCGGATCGCGTCGGCCGTCCCCTTGTACCAGCTGCTCCCGAGCTGCTGCTGCGCCGGCACCTCGTCAATGAACTGGTCGAGGCGGGGGCTGAAGAGGTTCCAGCCGGCCTTGAGGTGGTTGGAGAGGGAGTACGACTTGTACTGCGTCAGGACGTAGATCCGCCGGAGGCCCGAGTTCACGCAGTTCGAGAGCGTGAAGTCGATGATCCGGAAGATCCCCCCGAACGGGACCGCCGGCTTTGCCCGGACGTCGGTGAGCGGTCGCAGCCGCTCCCCCTGCCCGCCCGCCATGACGAACGCGAGGGTCTCATCCATCGCCCCCTCCTTCCGCGTGCCGCATCGGGTAGCTTAGCTCCGGACGCGAACGCCGTGCGAGAAACCGGCCGTCTACCTCTTCGCCGCGTCCACGACCTCGCGGACGGCCCTGTCCGCGGCATCCGGCGCCGGCGGAGCGCCTCCCGGCCCGAGGAGGTAGTGCTCGAACCACTCCAGGATCCGCGCGGCCGCGTCGAGCTGCGAGGCCGCGCGGCGGTTCCCGTGCCCCTCGCCCGGGTAGCGGACGAGGCGCAGCGCCGGGTGCCCCGCCAGCTTCAGGTAGCGATAGAGGAGCAGCGACTGCGTCGGGTGGACGCGCGGGTCGGCCGTCCCGTGGAGGAGGAGGAGCGGCGTCCGGGCCTTCTCGACGTACGTCAGGGGGCTCCGCTCGCGGCTCTTCTCGAAGCGGGTCCAGGGCTTCGAGAGCATGTGGACGTCGACGTCCTCGACCGGGATGTCCGTCGTCCCCGCCTTCGACGTCAGGTCGGAGATTCCGACGAACGACACCGCCGCCGCGAAGCGATCGGAGTAGAAGGTCGCGCCCCAGCTCGCGGCGTAGCCGCCGTAGGAGCCCCCGGCGATCCCGACCTTCCCGGGGTCGACGAGGCCGGCCGCGACGAGGTCGTCGACGGCGTCGACGAGGTCGTCGAACTCCTTCCCCGCCGGGTCGGCCTGGCTCGTCTTCGAGAAGGCGAGGCCGCGCCCGGTGGAGCCGCGGTAGTTCGGGTAGAAGGCGGCGATCCCCTTCGCCGCGAGGAGGTGGCCCGGCTCGGCGTAGCGCGTCAGCCAGCCGTTCGAGACGTGCGCCTCCGGACCGCCGTGGACGAGGAGGACGAGCGGCACGCGCGCCCCGGCTGCCCGCTCGACCGGCTCGACGAGGATCCCTTCCAGCTCGACTCCGTCCCGCGCCTTCCAGCGGACGACGCTCTGCTTCCCGAGCCGTCGCTGGGCGAGCCACGGATTGAGGGCGGCGAGCGGCTCCGGATTCGGCGAGCCGGCCGCGAGGAGGTACGGCTCGGCCGGCCGGTCCGGCCTTTCGGCGACGACGGCGAGCGTGCCGTCCGCGGCGCGGTCGACACCGTCCACTACGAGCCCTTCCGCGAGCGGAAGGCGCCTCGGCGTCCCGCCGGCGGCGGGGAGCTCGAGCAGCACGGTCGCGACGCCCCGCGCCGCGACGACGACGAGGCGGTCGTTCCCCGCCCACTCGAACGCGACCGGGTGGCCTTCGAAGCCGGCGAGGAGGTCCGTCGGGCGGCCGCCCGTCGCCGGGACGACGCCGAGGGCGGCCGTCGACGGATCGCTCCGGTCGGCCGCGCAGACCATCGCGAGGCGCGTCCCGTCGGGGCTCCAGGCGACGCTCCCGAGCTTGCCGTCGTTCTCCACGCGCCCGACGACCTTTCCGTCGAGCGTGACGACGTGCACCTTCCGGTTCATGTAGCCGTCGTCGACCGACGGCGTCGGCGCGAGGGCCACCGCCAGGCGGTCGCCCGTCGGCGCGAAACGAACGTCGGACGCCGAGCCCGGCAGGTCGAGCGCGCGCGGCGCCCCGTCTCCGTCGAGCCGGGCCACCCAGACCTTCACCGGGCGCCACTCCTCCTCGAAGACCTCCCGGTCGAAGCCCTTCTTCTCCCGCGCCTCTTCCGCCTCCGTCTTCTTCTCCTTCGCGAGGAGCGCGACGACCCCCTCCTCCTTCGGCGAAAGGGCGTAGCCCTCCACGTCCGCCGGGAGCGTCACCCGGCGCCGCGCCTCGCCGCCGTCCCTCCGGATCGACCAGAGCGCGGCGGTCGACTCCCCCTTCCGCTTCGCCACGAAGAAGACCTCGGCGCCGTCCTTCGAGAACGCCAGCCGCGAGGCGTTCACCTCCCCGGCGACGAAGGGACGCGCGGCCTTCCCCCGCTCGGCGACGTGCAGCTCCGACCACGCCGGCCCGTCCTCGTCCTTCCCCGGCGTCCGCGGGACCTGGACGAGGAAGGCGACGGCCTTCCCGTCGGGCGAGATCCGTGCGTCGCGCGCCACGCGGACGCGGAAGAGGTCGTCGAGCCCGAGCGGCGCCTTCGCCGCGGGGCCCTCCGCGAGCGCCGCCGAGGCGGCGAGGAGCGTCAGGAGAGCGAGAGCGATCGGGGCGCGGGCCGTCTTCATCGGTTCCCTCCGTGCATCCCGCGATTCTAGGGGCGAGACGGCGCTCCGGCCCGGATCGACTCGAGGGCGTCGGCGGCGGCCTTCGCGCCCCCCGCGTCGCGGAACGCCGCCGCGAGGCGCCGCGCCCCCTCGGCCCGCGTCATCGCCGTCCGAACCGCCGCCTTCAGGCGCTCCGGACTCAGGCGCGCCGGCCGCAGTCGCGTCCCCGCCCCGGCCTCCTCGACGTGCCGCGCCACTTCCAGCTGGTCGCGGCCGAACGGAACGACGCAGACGGGGACGCCCGCGGCGAGGGCCTTCTGCGTGATCCCCATTCCGCCGTGGCAGACGACGCAGGCCGCCTCGCGCAGGAGCGGACCGTGCGGGAGGAAGCGCTCTACGATCGCGTTCGCGGGCGCCTCGAAGGAGCGCGGGTCGAGCGACGCGGTCGTGACGACGACGCGCACCGGCTTGGCGGCGAGGGCGGCCAGCGCCGCGCCCACGAGCCGGCCGTCGTTCTGGAACTCCGTCGAGCAGGTCACGAGCACGAGCGGCCGGCCGTCTCCGGCGCGCGGCGCCGTTTCCTCCTCTCCCGGCTCCCAGATTCCGGGCCCGACGAGCCTCACGTTCCCGGGCCAATCCCGCGGGTACTCGAACGGCTCGGCCGTGTACGAGACGACGAGAGGCGCGCGGACCGCAAAGTCGGAGACGTGGCGGAGCGGCGGCGCGCCGGCCGAGGCACGGACGTCGTTCAGCGGCGGCAGCGCGCGGTCGTAGAGCCGATCGACGACCCGCCAGAGGAGAGCGTCGCGCAGCCGACCCGACACCCCTCGGGCCGGTGGCAGACCCAGGCCCCAGGGAGGGACGCCGGGAGCCCGCAGCGGCAGGAAGTAGGGGGCGAACGTGGCCCACGGAATGCCGGAGACCTCGGCCGCCGCCGCCGCGCCCCAGGAGTTGACGTCGGTGAAGAGGACGTCGGGGCGCTCCACCGCGATCGCCCGCCGCAGGTCGGCGACCTCGTGCCGCCCACGCGCGACGAACGTCCGGCAGCCGGCGAGCAGCGCCGCCGGCGCCGAGGCGGCCTTCCAGTCCTCGTGCACGATGGCCTCGATCGCCGGGTCGACCGCCTCGGCCGTGAATCCGAGCGCGCGGACGCGGCCGGCCTCCGAGGCGAGGGTCCGGACCGCGACCTCTTGCCCTCGGCGCCCGAGCTCCTCGAGCGTCGGTACGAGCGGGAAGAGGTGTCCGCGGGCGGGCGAGGTGTAGACGAGGATTCGGGCCATGGGCTCCTCCTCTCAGCGGGCGACGGCGGCGACGAGCTCGCGGAAGGCCGCCGCGGCGGTCCGGGCGTCGAGCCCGAGGTCGTGCCGGAGAACCTTCCAGACGCAGACGTCCGTGACGACGACGAGACGCGCGCGGAGCCGCAGCCGCGCCGCGCCCCGCTCGCGCGCGAGGCGGGCGGCGAAGACGTGGTCGACCCACTCGTGGTGGAGCGCGCGGGCCGCGGCGACGACGCGCCTCATGGCGGGGACGCGCTCCTCCTGCGCGAGGAACCGGAGGCTCCGCTCCCCCCACTCCTCGTAGTGCGAAAGGAGCGCCCGGACCGCGCCGTCGAGGTCTCCGGGGGGGGCGCCCCAGCGCTGGGCGCGGACCCGCCCGAGGCCGAGCTCCGTCGCGGCCTCCGCGAGCCCCTCTTTCGAGCCGAAGCGCCGGAGGACCGTCTGGACCGTCACCTCCGCGTCCCGCGCGACGTCGGCGAGCGAGACCTCGTCGTAGGGCCTCTCCGAGAGCCGGAGGAGCGCCGCCTCGACGATGCGCGCCTGCGTCGCCGCGGCCGCCTCGGCGCGCGCGACCATCCGATAGGGGCGGACCGGCCTGCGTATTTTCATGTGACCCACGCTAATTTCGATATACATTCCGTGTCAACTGAAATCACACGAATACGACGTCGCCCGCCTCGCCCCGCGCGGCGCTACCATTCCCCCCGGGCGGCCCGCGAGGGCCGAGCCCGGGAAGGAGGCGCGATGGAGACCCTGACGCTCCTGGGAACGACGCTCGGCCTCAGCTTCACCGCCGGCCTGAACCTCTACGCGACGATCCTCGTCACCGGCCTCGCGGTCCGCTTCGACTGGCTGACGCTCCCCGTCGGCCTCGAAGGCCTCGCCGTCCTCTCCCACCCGGCCGTCCTCGTCGCCGCCGGGCTCCTCTACGTCGTCGAGTTCCTGGCCGACAAGATCCCCGCGGTCGACACCGTCTGGGACGTCCTCCACACGTTCGTCCGGCCGCTCGGCGCCGTCCTCATCTCGTGGGCCGCCGTCTCCGGCGCGAACGTGCCGAAGCCTCTCGAGATCCCGCTCCTCCTCCTCGCGGGCGGCGTCACGCTCTCTACCCACGCCG
>CAYVPO010000178.1:0-7413 GCA_964453825.1 uncultured Holophagales bacterium | reverse complement strand
TCCACCCTCACGTAGAGCGTCAGCTGGTCGCCGCAGAGCGGGTTGTGGCCGATGCCGGAATGGGTCGCCCCCTCGATCGCCCGGAAGTTCCGAGGCGACCGGTTGTGGTCGAGGATGACCTCCTGGTAGAGGTCGGTCAGGGCCGTCATGAGCCGAATACCTCGCGGACCTTCCCGAGGCCCGCCACGAGGGCGTCGACCTCCTCGAGCGTGTTGTAGAGCCCGAACGACGCGCGCGCCGTGGCCGGGAGGTCGTACCGCGTCATCACGGGCTGCGCGCAGTGGTGGCCGGTCCGGATGCAGATCCCCTCCTGGTCGAGGATCGTGCCGACGTCGTGCGGGTGGACGTCCTCGAGGACGAACGAGACGACGCCCGCCTTCTCCCGGGCGGTCCCGACGATCCGGAGGCCGGGGATCTCCGAGAGGCGCTCGGTGGCGTGCGCGAGGAGGGCGCGCTCGTGAGCGGCGATCCGCTCGAGCCCGATCGCCGTGACGTAGTCGAGCGCCGTGCCGAGGGCGACTCCTCCCGCGAGGTTCCCGGTGCCGGCTTCGAGCCGCGCGGGGAGCTCCGCGTAGGTCGTCTTCTCGAACGAGACGGAGGCGATCATGTCGCCGCCCCCCTGGTACGGAGGGAGCTTCTCGAGCCACTCCTCCGTCCCCCAGAGGACGCCGATCCCGGTCGGGCCGTAGACCTTGTGCCCGGAGAAGGCGAGGAAGTCGCAGCCGAGGTCCGCGACGTCGACGCCGAGGTGGGGCAGGGACTGCGCCGCGTCGACGAGGACGGGGACCCCCTTCGCGTGCGCCCGGGCGACGATCTCCTTCACCGGGTTGACGGTGCCGAGGGCGTTGGAGACGTGGACGACGCCGAGGATCCGTGTCCGCTCGGTGAGCAGGGCGTCGAGCTCCTCGAGGACGAGGTCGCCGCGGTCGTCGATCGGGAGGACGCGCAGACGGGCGCCGGTCCTCTCGCAGAGGAGCTGCCACGGGACGATGTTCGAGTGGTGCTCCATCCCGGTGATCAGGACCTCGTCCCCGGCCTTCACGAACGCCTGGCCGAAGCTCGAGGCGAGCAGGTTGATCGCCTCCGTCGTCCCGCGCGTGAAGACGACCTCGCGCGTGGACGCGGCGTTCAGGAAGCGGCGGACCTTCTCCCGCGCCCCTTCGTAGGCGGTCGTGGCCTCCTCCGAGAGGCGGTAGGTGGAGCGGTGGATGTTCGCGTTCGTCTCGCGGTAGAAGCGGTCCGACGCGCGGACGACCGCCTCGGGCTTCTGCGTCGTGTTCGCGCTGTCGAGGTAGACGAGGGGCCGGCCGCGGACCTTCCTCGAGAGGATCGGGAAGTCGGCCCGGACCGTCTCCACGTCGAAGGCAGCCGGAGTCAGTGTGATGTCGATCATCGCGCCCCCGGGGCGTCCGCGGAGAGCCAGCCGAGGACGCGTTCGGTCAGGTGCGCCCGGAGCGGCTCGAGCGGGACGCGGTCGACGATCTCGCTCGCGAACGCGAGCGTCAGGACGCTCCGGGCCTCGCTCTCGGAGAGGCCCCGGGAGCGGAGGTAGAAGAGCGCGTCGGCGTCGAGGCGGCCGGTCGCGGAGCCGTGGGTGCACTTGACGTCGTTGTTGTAGATCTCGAGCTGGGGCTTCGCGTCGACGCGCGCCGTGTCGGAGAGGAGCAGGTTCCGGTTCGACTGGTGGGCGTCGGTGAAGGCCCCGGCGGGCCGGACGACGACCTTCCCGTCGAACGCGCCGCGCGCCGTTCCGGAGAGGATCCCCTTGTAGCGCTGCTGGCTCCCTCCGTGGGGCCGCGCGTGGTCGACGAGCGTGTGGTTGTCGACCTCCTGCGCATCCCGCGCGAGGAAGAGGCCGTCGAGCGTGGCGCCCGCGCCGTCGCCGTGGAGCCGGATCGTCAGCTCGTTGCGGGCGATCCGCGCCCCGACCGAGAGAACCCGCGAGTAGAGCTGGGCTCCCGCCCCGAGGTGCGCCTCGGCCGTGCCGACGTGGAACGTCTCGGGCGACTCCTCCTGGAGGACCGAGTGGTCGAGGCGGGCGTGCGCGAGGAGGGTGATCTCTGTGACGGCGTTCACGAACGCCTCCCCGGTGCCGCAGAAGGCCTCGACGACGGAGGCCTGCGCGTTCTCGCCGACCGAGATCACGACGCGCGGGTGGGCGGCGAGAGGACCGGCAGCGGCGTCGGCGACGTGGAGGACGACGAGCGGTTCGGCGAGGACGACGCCGTCCGGGACTTCGACCCAGACGCCGTCCGAGAGGAACGCCGCGTTCATCGCCGCGAACGGGTGGCTCCGGTGAGTGCCGGCGAGACCCAGCCGCTGCTCGAGGAGGGCGGGGGGCGCGGCGAAGAGCCGGGAGAGGGCCTCGAAGCGGACGCCGGCCGGGAGGCCGTCGACGTGCGAGAGGCCCGGGTCGACCCGCCCGTTGACGAGGACGAGGACGTGGAGCCCCTTCCGCTCGGCGGAGAGCGGGCCGAAGCAGGAGAGCGCCTCGCGGGCGGCGGCGGAGGCCGTCGCCGATCCGCCGGGCGCGGCTCCGGCCGAGAGGAGGTCCGGGAGGCGCCGGGCGATCGTTGCGACGCTCGTGTACCGCCACTCCTCGTCCGAGGGACGGGGGAGGCCGAGGCGGGCGAGGGCCTCCTGGCCGTCGCGACGGAGGTTCCGGACGAAGGGCGGGAGTGCCGCCGCGTCGCGGGCGTCGAGCGCCCGGGAGCCGTCGAGGGCCGAGGCCGTCGCCGCGGCGAGGGCCTCGGCGGCGGGCAGGGCGAGGGCCGTCGTGCTCAAGACGCCTTCCCGGCTCCGACCGGCGCCTCCTCCCCCAGCCAGCCGTAGCCCTTCTCCTCGAGGAGGAGCGCGAGCGACTTGTCGCCCGAGCGGACGATTCGGCCTTCCGAGAGAACGTGGATGACGTCGGGGGTGATGTAGTTCAGGAGCCTCTGGTAGTGCGTGATGACGAGCATCGACCGCGCGGGCGAGCGGAGCGAGTTGACCCCGGACGCGACGACGCGCAGCGCGTCGATGTCGAGGCCGGAGTCGGTTTCGTCGAGGATCGCGAGCGTGGGGTCGAGGACCGCCATCTGGAAGATCTCGTTCCGCTTCTTCTCGCCGCCCGAGAAGCCCTCGTTCACGTTGCGGGAGAGGAGCGCGTCCTCCATCTCGACGAGCTTCGCCTTCTCCTCGACGAGCGAGAGGAAGTCCATCGCGTCGATCTCGGGAAGTCCCCGGTGCTTCCGCTGGGCGTTCAGGGCCATCCGGAGGAAGTAGGTGTTCGCCACGCCCGGGATCTCGATCGGGTACTGGAAGGAGAGGAAGACTCCCTCGCGGGCGCGCTCCTCGGGGGCCAGCGCGAGGAGGTCCTTCCCCTTGTAGAGGACGGAGCCGTCCGTCACCTCGTAGCCCTCGCGGCCCGCGAGGACGTGGGCCAGCGTGCTCTTGCCGGAGCCGTTGGGCCCCATGATGGCGTGCACCTCGCCCGCGTTCACGGTCAGGTCGAGTCCCTTGAGGATCTCGGTGCCGTCTTCGGCGATGCGCGCTTTCAGGTTCCGGATCTGGAGGATCGTCGTCGTCACGTTCAACCCACGCTTCCTTCGAGGCTCACGCCGAGGAGCTTCGTCGCCTCGACGGCGAACTCCATCGGGAGCTCTCGGATGACTCTCTTCGCGAAGCCGTTGACGATGAGCGACACGGCGTCCTCGTTCGTCAGGCCCCGCTGGCGGCAGTAGAAGAGCTGGTCCTCCCCGATCTTCGACGTCGAGGCCTCGTGCTCGATCTGCGCGGTCGAGGTCTTCACGTCGAGGTAGGGGAAGGTGTGCGCCCCGCACTTGTCTCCGAGGAGGAGCGAGTCGCACTGCGAGTAGTTGCGGGCGCCGATCGCCGACTTCGCGATCGAGACGCCGCCCCTGTAGGTGTTCTGGCCGTGGCCGGCGGAGATGCCCTTCGAGACGATCGTCGACCGGGTGTTCTTCCCGACGTGGATCATCTTGGTGCCCGTGTCGGCCTGCTGGTAGTTGTTCGCGAGGGCCACCGAGTAGAACTCGCCGACGGAGTCCTCTCCGAGGAGGAGGCAGCTCGGGTACTTCCAGGTGATCGACGAGCCGGTCTCCACCTGCGTCCAGGAGATCTTCGACCTCTTCCCGGCGCACTTGCCGCGCTTCGTCACGAAGTTGTAGATGCCGCCCTTGCCGTCCTTGTCGCCGGGGTACCAGTTCTGGACGGTGGAGTACTTGATCTTCGCGTCGTCGAGGGCGACGAGCTCGACGACGGCGGCGTGGAGCTGGTTCGTGTCGCGCTTCGGGGCGGTGCACCCCTCGAGGTAGGAGACCGAGGCCCCTTCCTCCGCGACGATGAGAGTCCGCTCGAACTGCCCCGTGTCGGGCTGGTTGATCCGGAAGTAGGTGGAGAGCTCCATCGGGCAGCGGACGCCCTTCGGGACGAAGCAGAAGGAGCCGTCCGAGAAGACCGCCGAGTTGAGCGTCGCGAAGAAGTTGTCGGTATAGGGGACGACCGAGCCGAGGTACTTCTTCACGAGCTCCGGGTGCTCCTGAACCGCCTCGGAGAAGGAGCAGAAGATCACGCCGACCTTCGCGAGGCTCTCGCGGAACGTCGTCGCCACGGAGACGCTGTCGAAGACGGCGTCGACGGCGACGCCCGCGAGGATCGCCCGCTCCTCGAGCGGGACGCCGAGCTTCTCGTAGGTCCGGAGGAGCTCCGGGTCGACCTCGTCGAGGCTCTTCGGACCGTCCTTCATCGACTTCGGGGCGGCGTAGTAGCGGATCGCCTGGTAGTCGATCGCGGGGTAGGAGACCTTCGCCCACGTCGGCTCGGTCATCGTCTTCCAGTGGCGGTAGGCCTTCAGGCGCCAGTCGAGGAGCCACTGCGGCTCCTTCTTCTTCGCCGAGATGGCCGCGACGATCTCCTCGTCGAGGCCGGGCCGGAAGACCTCGGACTCGACGTCGGTGACGAACCCGTGCTTGTACTCCTGGCTCGTCAGCTCGGAGAGGACTTCGTTCGAGCTCATGGTGCGGGGCTCCTGGGGGCGGCCTCGACCGCCGGAAGAGGGGACCCGGTGCGGGTCGGCGCCGAGGACGCCGGACGCGTCATGTCGGCGAGGGTCAGGCGCGAAAGCGCATCCTGGATGACGTCGTTCACGGCTCTCCAGTTCGGTCGGGCGGGGCAGCCCCGCTCGTGGGAGCAGGTCCCGGGAAGGCTGCACTCCGTGATCGCGAGCGGGCCCTCGAGCGCCTCGATGATCGTGGCGACCGGAATCTCCTCCGGCGCCCTCGAGAGCGCGTAGCCCCCCTTCGTCCCGCGCTGGGAGACGAGGAGGCCCGCTTTCAGCAGCGTCTTCAGGAGCTTCACGACCGTCGGCTGCGGGATCTCCGTCCGGACGGAGAGCTCGCGCGCGCTGATTCCCAGCGCCGGCTCGTGCGCGAACGTCGTCAGGAGGACGACGCCGTAATCGGTCAGCTTGTTCATCCTGATCATGGCCGTCGACCTGCTCCGCCCCGTCCCAATCGAGACGATGGCTCAATTAGGACCATGGAAGTACTGTATTTCTGGAAGCCGGAGGTGTCAAGCGCGGCGGAGCCGCGCGGAGGGGGCGAAAGCGGAAACGCCCCGGCGCCTCGCGGCGCCGGGGCGCGCGGTCCGGCTCGAGAGGACCCGACTACTCGAGCCTGAAGGCGACAGTGACCGTCAGGAAGACCTTCACGGGCTTTCCCTTCTTCGTCGCCGGCTTGTAGGTCCACTGCTTCACGGCCGCGAGCGCGGCCTCCGTCAGCATCGGATCGGGGGACTCGACCGCTTCGGCCCTCTGAACGCTTCCCTTCGTGTCGATGACGGCCTGAACGACGACGCGGCCCTGGATCCGGTTCTTCCGGGCTTCCTCGGGGTAGATCGGCTCGACGCGGGTGAGCTCGACCGGCTCCTTCACGTCGCCGCCGACCTTGAGGATGACGTCGTCGCCGCCCCCTTCCGCGACTCCTCCCCGGGCGCCATCCCGGACGGCGTCGGACGGGTTCGCAGGTGAGGCGACGGGCTTCGGATCGGGCGTTCCGCCGTGGCTCCCGAACGGGACGGCGGCGGCCCCCGCGGCGCCGACGAAGAGGAGGAGGGCCGCTGCAGCGGCGGTGGCGAGGATGAGCTTCCTACGTGACATGGGGACCTCCTTTGCGAGATGGGCCACCCTCCGGAGGAGGTGGCTCCGCGAGAGGAAGGGAAGCGCACCCGCGGGGGCCTCCTGGGCGAAAGAGGCGAGCCGGGCAAGCGCGCGGAGGTACGAACGGCGGTCTCCGGTGGAACGGACGACGTCCCGGTCGATCGCCTGCTCCCGCGCCAGCGAGATGCCCGAGAGGAGCCCCCACGCCGCTGGCTGCGACCAGAGGAGCGCCCGGGCGAGCTCCTCGAGGAGGACGGCCCAGGAATCGCGTTGCCGGACGTGCAGGAGCTCGTGGAGGGCGACGGCCTCCTGCTCGCGCGGGTCGAGGGCGGCGAAGCGCTCGGGGAAGACGATCGCGGGGCGGCGCCACCCGAGCGCGACGGGCGACACGACCTCGGCGGAGACGAGGAGGTCGGCCCGAGCGCCGGCGCGCGCGACCGCCGAGACGACGGCGGAGGGCACGGGGGAGAGCGGCCGCGCCCGCCGTCGGAGGGCCCGGAGGCGGAGGAGCCCCGCTCCGAGCCAGGCGAGGCGGAGCAGGGCGCCGGCGACGAGAGCGGCGAGAACGAGGGCCTCGGCGGAGAAAGCGTGCGTCGGCGAGTCCGCTTCGGCGGCGAGAACCAAAGAGAACGCCTTCCGGACGACGACGCCACCCGTCCCTCCCGAGGGAGCCGGAGGCTGCAGGAGGGGGAGGGCGAGGGCGGCGGCGAGCGCCGCCTGCGCGAGCCGAAGCCGCGCCGCCGGGTCGCGCAGCCGGACGGCGGCGGGGGCGACGAGGGCGGCGGCGAGGAGGAGGCCGGCCTGGAGCCACCAGGAGACGAGGTCGACGAGGAGGGGCGTCACTTCTCGGCCTCCCCCGCGAGCCTCACGATCTCGTCGAGCTCGCGCTTCGAGATCTTCCGGTCCTTGAGGAGAGCCAGGACGAGCGGCCGCGCGGAACCTCGAAAGACCTTCTCCACGAAGTCGTCCAGCATCCGCGAGACGACGCGGCCCTTCGGATGCGCCGGCCGGTAGACGAAGGCCCTTCCCGACTCCTCCCGCTTCAGGTGTCCCTTCTTCGCGAGGAGCCCGAGCATCGTCATGACCGTCGTGTAGGCGACGGGGCGGCGGGCCGAGAGGACCTCGTGGACCTGCTTCACCGTCGCGTCGCCGAGCTCCCAGACGACGTGCATGATCTCCAGCTCGACTTCGGTGAGGGGACCCGGTCGGGGCTTCATCATACTAAAAACTTAGTACTAGGTTCTTCGGATGTCAAG
>CAYVPO010000177.1:5281-7462 GCA_964453825.1 uncultured Holophagales bacterium | reverse complement strand
GCCTGCAAGGCCGAGAACGACGTCCCCGACGGCTTCTGCCGCGACTGGATCGTCGAGGAGGTCCGGGGCGAGTTCCCGAAGCTCTCCGCCGAGATCCGCTCCGAGAGGTGCAACCACTGCACCGACGCCCCCTGCGTCAAGAACTGCCCGACGGGCGCCTCGCACGTGAACGAGGGGGGCGTCGTCCTCGTGACGCACCACAAGTGCTCGGGCTGCAAGGCCTGCATCGCCGCCTGCCCCTACGACGCGCGCTTCGTCCACCCGGAGGGGTACGTCGACAAGTGCACGTTCTGCCTCCACCGCGTCCGGAAGGGGCTGCAGCCCGCCTGCGTCGGCGTCTGCCCCACCGGCACCCTCACCTTCGGCGACGCGAACGACCCGGAGTCGGCCGTCGCGAAGCTCCTGCGCGAGCGGCGCTCGAAGGTGAACCACCCCGAGTCGGGCGCCGGCCCGAACGTCCACTTCCTCGTCTGAGGCGCGACAGATGAACCAGCTGAACGAGCTCATCGAGGCCACCACGACCCGCACGAACCCCGGCATCGACCCGTCGCTCCACGCCTGGGGCTGGGAGATCGTCGTCTACCTCTTCCTCGGCGGCCTCGTCGCCGGGATCTTCGTCCTCGCCGCCGCGCTCGAGCTGAGGTCGGGAGAGAAGCCGAGAGGCGACGCGCTTCGCCTGATGCCCTTCGCCGCTCTCGCGCTCCTCTCCGTCGGCATGGGCGCGCTCTGGCTCGACCTCGCCCACAAGCTCTGGGCCTGGCGCTTCTACCTCTTCTTCCACGCGACCTCGCCGATGTCCTGGGGCGCCTGGATCCTCGTCCTGATCTACCCCGTCGGTCTCCTTCTCGGCCTCGGCTCGCTCGGCGAGGCGCAGCGGGCGTGGCTCCGCGGGAAGACGCCCGGCGCGCTCTCGGGCCTCCTCGGGACCCTCTTCGGCCAGGCCGACCGGTGGCGGCGCGGGATCCTCCTGACGAGCGTCGCCATGGGCGTCGCGCTCGGGATCTACACCGGCCTCCTCCTCGGGACGATGCCCTCGCGCATCCTCTGGAACAGCGCGGTCCTGGGGCCCCTCTTCCTCGCCTCCGGCATCTCGACCGGCGCCGCGCTCCTCCTCCTCCTCCCGCTCGAAGCGGGCGACCGGAAGACGCTCGTGCGGTGGGACGCGATCGCGATCGTCTCCGAGCTCGTCCTGATCGCCCTGATGCTCCTCGGCTTCGCGACCGCGGGCGAGACGGGGCAATGGGCCGCGTCGCAGTTCCTCGGCGGGCCGTACACGGCGGTCTTCTTCTCCTGCGTCGTCGTCCTCGGCCTCCTCGTCCCGCTCGCGATGGAGGCCGCCGAGGCGAAGCGGCACCTTCCGTTCGCCGTGATGCTCCCGGTCCTGATCCTCGCGGGGGGCCTGGCCCTCCGCTGGATCCTCCTGACGGCGGGTCAGCACTCCGCCTTCCGCTTCCTTCCGTGACGAGGTGAACGAGATGCAGCCCCCCGTCGAACGCCCCTACTGGAACCCCTACGTCGCCGGCTTCGCGCTCGGCCTCGTCCTTCTCGGCTCGTTCCTCGTCATGGGCTTCGGGCTCGGCTCCTCGAGCGTCCCGACCCGCCTCGCGATCGGCGCGGCGCACCTCGTCGCCCCCGCGGCGACGGAGGCTAACGCCTACTTCGCGCAGTACGTCGGACCCGGCAAGAGCGTCCTTGCAGACTGGCTCGTCTTCGAGGTCCTCGGTGTCTTCCTCGGCGGCCTCGTCGGCGCCTACTCGGCCGGCCGCCTGAAGGGCGAGGTGCTCCGCGGCGAGGGCGTCCCGAAGGGGCGCCGGATCGCCCTCGCGATCCTCGGCGGCGTGATCATGGGCTTCGCGGCCCGCCTCGCGCGCGGCTGCACCTCAGGCCAGGCGCTCACAGGCGGCGCCGTCCTCTCGCTCGGCTCCTGGATCTTCATGATGTGCGTCTTCGCGGGCGGATACCTCGTAGCCCCCCTCCTCCGGAAGGAGTGGCGATGAACCTCCTGCCGCTCTACCCCCACGACGTATTCGGCTTTCCGACCGGTCTTCTCCTTGGGACGCTCGTCGGCTTCGCGTTCGGCTTCGTCCTCGAGCGCGCCGGCTTCGGGAACGCGAAGAACCTCGCCGCCCAGTTCTACCTGACCGACACGCGCGTCCTGAAGGTGATGTTCAGCGCGATCGC
>CAYVPO010000177.1:0-5181 GCA_964453825.1 uncultured Holophagales bacterium | reverse complement strand
GAAGCCGTTCGGGACGATCGGCGCCGTCGAGCTCGCGCAGAAGATCGTCTCCGAGCCGCAGGGCCTCTGGCTCGTCGACGTGCGCGGCGTGAACGCGCCCGCCGGAATCATCCCCGGCACCGCCCCGCTCCCCGACGGGACGACGCCCGCGAAGTACGTCGCGACCCTTCCTCCGACGCGGACGCTCGTCGCCTACGCGCAGGGCGACCTCGCCGCGCTCCCCGAGGGATTCGAGGCCTATCGCGGCGAGGTCCTCCTCCTCTCGGGCGGGTACGACGCCTGGAAGGGCGAGGTCCTCGCTCCGCCGCAGCCCCCCGCGGAGCCGACGCCGGCCCTCATCGCGGAGTTCCGCTCGCGGAGCGCCCTGAACGGCTACTTCACGGGCGCCTCCGCCCCGCCCCCGCCGAAGCTGGTCGTGAGGGCCGTCGCGGCCCCCGCGCCGAAGAAGGGCGGAGGCTGCTGACGACCTGACCCCGGCCGCGAGGCCGGTCGACCTTCCGTCCACAGACCCGGATTCCGGCACGACCCGATGCGGCGTGCCCTATGGAGAGTGTGCGATGAGACGAAACCCCGTCCTGGCGATCACGGCGCTTGCCCTGCTCGCCCTGGCCGCTCCCGCGATGGCGACGAACGGCTACTTCTCGCTCGGCTACGGCACCCCGTACAAGGGGATGGCCGGCGCCGGCCAGGCGCTCCACCTGAACACGCTCGCGAGCGCCACGAACCCCGCGACGATCGCGTTCGTGAAGGGCTACGACGTCAGCCTCGCGCTCTTCAACCCGAACCGCGAGTACACCGTGACGGGCAACCCCTCCGGCTACCCCGGCACGTTCGGCCTCGCGCCCGGCAACTACGAGAGCGCCTCGACCGGCTTCGTGATGCCCTCCATGGCCGGCGCCTGGCACCTCGGCGAAAGGCTGCACCTCGGCCTCGCGATCTACGGCAACGGCGGCATGAACACCAACTGGTCGAACCCGGTCTTCGGTCAGGCCCCGACCGGGATCAACCTCATGCAGGCTTTCGTCGCCCCGTCCGTCGCCTGGGAGTTCGCCGAGCACCAGTCGATCGGCGTCTCCGTCATCGGCGCGTGGCAGAGCTTCGAGGCCAAGGGCCTCGGCGCCTTCTCGATGTTCTCGTCGAACCCCGCGAAGCTGACGGACAACGGCGCCGACACCTCCCTCGGCTTCGGCGGACGGATCGGCTACCACGGCAAGTTCGGGCCCTACCTCGGCGTCGGCGCCTCCTACCAGACGAGGATCGCGATGGGCGAGTTCGACGACTACGCCGGCCTCTTCGCCGAGCAGGGCGGCTTCGACATCCCCGCGAGCTGGACCGCCGGGATCTCTGTCTTCCCCGTGAAGGGACTCAGCCTCGCGCTCGACGTGCAGCAGATCTTCTTCAGCGACGTCGCTTCGGTCGGGAACCCGCTGCTCCCGAACCTGATGCAGGCGCCTCTCGGCGCGGACGGCGGCGCCGGCTTCGGCTGGAAGGACGTCACCGCGGTGAAGTTCGGCGTCCAGTACGAGGCGGGACCGTCCTGGACCGTCCGGGCCGGCTACTCGCACTGCGACCAGCCGGTGCAGGAGAGCGAGGTCCTCTTCAACATCCTCGCGCCCGGCGTCGTCCAGGACCACGTGACGTTCGGCGTCTCGAAGCTCCTTTCGCCGAAAAGCGCCGTCCACTTCGCCCTCACCCGCGCCTTCTCCCAGTCGGTGAGCGGCGCGAACCCGCTCGAGGCTCCCGGACAGCAGCGGATCGAGCTGAAGATGGACCAGTGGGAGGTCGAGCTGGGCTACGGCTTCGGCTTCTGAGCGTCCCGGGACCGGGCGCCGATAGAATCCCCGCGGACCCCGATTCCAGAATTCGCGAGGAGGAACCGATGCCCGGTATCTACAAGAAGGTCGAGCTCGTCGGCACGTCATCCGTCAGCTTCGCCGAGGCCGCGAAGGCCGCCGTCGAGGAAGCGTCGAAGACAGTCCGGCACATGGACTGGTTCGAGGTCGTCGAGCAGCGGGGGCGTATCCACGACGGGAAGGTCGTCGAGTTCCAGGTGACGATCAGCGTCGGCTTCAAGCTCGAGCGCTGAGTTTCGCGGGGCGGGCCCTCCGGCCCGCCCCGTCGCGCCTTCCGTAGTCCCGCGCCCGCGCCGGCTTCGCCGCGTTCAGCCGTGAAGCGACCGGCCGCTCCGGGCCGCCTCGAGGAGGAGCGG
Source organism: uncultured Holophagales bacterium (assembly GCA_964453825.1). GTDB lineage: Bacteria > Acidobacteriota > Thermoanaerobaculia > UBA5066 > UBA5066 > UBA5066. The sequence goes on along the minus strand of CAYVPO010000177.1, from coordinate 2,972 downwards.
GGCCGGCGAGAAGCGCTTCCCGTGGAGCTTCCGCAGGCGCTCCATCCTCCCGACGACCTCTGCTGCGCCGACCGCGTCGACCCAGCGGAACGGTCCGCCCCGGAACGGCGGGAAGCCGAGACCGAGGACGGCGCCCGTGTCCGCGTCCCGCGGGGAGTCGACCACTCGTTCCTGCAGGCACCAGACCGCTTCGTTGACCATGAGGAGAACGAGCCGGTCGACGACGTCCGCGGCGCGCATCGGCGTCCGCTCGGCGCCGCCGAAGAACGCATAGACCTCCCCGTCGACCTCCTTCCGCCCGCCCGAAGGCGCGCCGGCCCCGTAGCGGTAGAAGCCCTTTCCGTTCTTCCGGCCGCGATAGCCCGCCTCGAAGAGCTTCGTGAACGTCGCGGACGGAGCTGCCCCGCGCGAGGCGAACGCCTTCCCGAGGTCCCGCGAGACGTGGGCCGCGACGTCGATCCCGACCTCGTCGAGAAGGGCGACGGGACCGACCGGGAAGCCGAAGTCGAGGAGCGCCGCGTCCAGCTCCGGGATCGCCGCCCCCTCGTCGAGGAGGACGACCGCCTCGTTGATGAACGGCGCCAGTATCCGCGTCGTATAGAAGCCCGGGCCATCCTTCACGACGATGACGGTCTTCCCCTGTGCGACGCCGAACGCGCGCGCCGTCGCGACGGCCCACGGGGCGGCGCCCTTCGGGGCGACGACCTCGAGGAGCGGCATCTTCGGGACGGGCGAGAAGTAGTGCATCCCGACGACGCGCTCCGGGACCCTCGCCCCTTTCGCGATCTCGCCGATCGGAAGCGCCGACGTGTTGCTCGCGAAGACGGCACCGGGCGCGATCACGGCCTCCGCCTCCGCGAGGACCGAGCGCTTCAGGGCGAGGTCCTCGAAGACGGCCTCGATGACGAGGTCACAGCCGGCGAGCTCCTCGATCCGCGTCGTCGGCCTCAGGCCGTACCACTGCCGGTCTCTTTCGAGGCGCGTGAGGCCTCCAGATCGGACCCGCCGGTCGAGCCCCTTGCGGAGGCTCCTCGCCGCGCGCGACAGCCCCTCTTCCGAAACGTCCTTCAGGACGACCGCCGCGCGCTGAAGCGACACCGCCGCGATCCCCTCCCCCATCAGCCCCGCCCCGAGGACGCCGACGCGCTTCACGGCACGCGGCGCCGAAGCCCCTTTCAGCGGCTTCTTCAGCGCGGTCATCGCCTCGAAGAGACGGACCAGGTTCTTCGCCCCCTCGCTCGCGACGAGGCGTCCGAAGCGGACGGCTTCCTCCTCGAATCCCGCCGCGAGGCCGTCGGCGAGGCCCTTCTCCACGCATTCGAGGATCTCGAGGGGCGCCGGGTAGAGGCCGCGCGTCTTTCGCAGGACCTCCTCGCGCGCCCGCCCGATCGCCCAGGCGCGGAGGGGAGGCAGTGCGAGCGGCGTCTCGGCGAGAGGCCGCCGGTCGCGCGACGGCCCGAGGGCGCCCTTCGCGAGAGCGAGCGCAGCCTTCGCGGCCGTCTCGAGGAGTCCGCCGGGCGACGTGAGCGCGTCGACGAGGCCGTAGCGGTACGCCTGCGCTGCGCGAAGACGACGACCGGTCAGGAGCATCGGGAGCGCCCGCTGAAGGCCGATCCGGCGCGGGAGGCGCTGAGTCCCGCCCGCGGCCGGGAGGAGACCGAGCATCACCTCGGGGAGGCCGAGGACGGTCTTCGGGTCGTCCGTGGCGAGCCGGAACCGGCAGGCGAGCGCGACCTCGAGGCCGCCGCCGAGCGCCGCGCCGTGGATCGCCGCGACGAACGGCTTCCGGCTCTCCTCCACGCGGTCGAGCCAGGCGTGCGCGCCGCGCGAGAGCGACTCGGCCTCCGCGGCGCCCATCGCGAGGACCTGGTCCAGGTCGGCCCCCGCGATGAAGCCGTCGCGCTTGGCGCTCGCGAGAACGCAGGCGACGACCGCGTCGTCCTCCTGGATCTCCTTCATGAGCGGGCCGGCCTCGTCGAGGAGCTCGCCCGAGAGAACGTTCACGGGCCGGTTCGGCGTGTCGAAGAGGAGGACGGCGACGCCGTCGGGACGCCTTTTCAGCGAGAGGCTTCTCATCGCGCCAGCACCATCGCGTGCCCGAGGGCTCCCGCCGCGCACGTCGTCACGACGCCGAGCTCGGCGCACTCGCGCTCCATTCGCTCGACGCACGTCGTGAGGAGGCGCGCGCCGGTCGCTCCGAAGGGGTGCCCGAGGGCGAGCGAGCCGCCCCAGGCGTTGACCCTCCCCGGCTCGATCCTCCCGACCGCCTCCTTCCGCCCGAGCCGCTCCCGGCAATAGGTCCGGTCGGCGAGGAGCTTCAGCAGGGCGAGGACCGGCGCCGCGAACGCCTCGTGGACCTCCCAGACGCCGACTTCGCCGGCCGATACGCCGGCTGCGTCGAGCGCCTTCGCGACAGCCGCGACGGGGCCGATGAGAAGCTCCTCGAGAGGGTCCATCGCGACGAGCGCGGTCGCCACGACCCGCGCCCGCGGCGCGATCCCGAGTCTGTCCGCCGTCTCCGCGCTCGTCAGGAGGCAGGCGGCCGCGCCGTCTGTCAGGAAGGAGCTGCTCCCCGCCGTGACGGTGCCGAAGTCGCGGTCGAACGCCGGGGAGAGCGCGGCGAGCTTCGCGAGCGTCGTGTCGCCGCGGATGCCGTCGTCGGTCTCGATCGGCGTGAACGACGGCGGCACACGGACCGGGACGACCTGCTCACGAAAGCGTCCCGCCTTCGTCGCCGCCGCCGCCTTCCGGTGGGACCGGAGCGCCCAGCGGTCCTGCGCCTCGCGCGTCAGAGAAAGCCGCTTCGCGAGCCGCTCGGCGCTCTGCCCCATCGTCTGCCCCGTCGAGAACTCGGCGATCGCGGGCGTGTCGGGGGCGAGGTCCTTCAGCGAGAGCCCCTGGAGGAGCTTCACCCAGTCGAGGACCCCCTTCGCCTTCTGCGACCGGATGAGGCGCTTGCGCACCTCCCGGCC
>CAYVPO010000176.1:3496-7483 GCA_964453825.1 uncultured Holophagales bacterium | reverse complement strand
GGCGACGAGGCCACCTGGAAGGCTCGAGTCGCGACGCTCCGCGCGGAGCTGGCGCAGGCCGAGAAGGACTACGACGTCGCTGACAAGGCCAACACCGTCGTCACCTTCGGGGAGGCGGGGAACGAATACCAGACGATGATGGCGATCCGAAACGCTGCCCTCACACCCTACCGGATGAAGCTCGACGACCTCCGGTCTGCGCTCGCGGCCCTTCCCGAGGAGTGTCGCCGGACGCCGGGGTGTCAGCCCGGGTGGGTGCGGTAGCGGGCCTCACGGCCTATCCTCAGCGTCGACGGTCCCGGACCGGCCGGCCCGTTCGACGACGACGAGGCTCGGGGAACGGGGCACCGAGGGGGGAATGAAGCCCGAAGAGGCCGCGCGAAAGCAGATCGACGAGATGCTGGAGACCGCCGGATGGGCGGTCCAGGACGCCGCTTCCGTGAACCTCTCCGCCTCCCGGGGCGTCGCCATTCGGGAGTTCCCCCTCGCCCACGGCTACGGCTTCGCCGACTACCTCCTCTACGTCGACGGCAAGGCCGCAGGCGTCATCGAGGCGAAGAAGGAAGGGACTCCCCTCACGGGCGTCGAGCTCCAGGCCGAGCGATACGCCCACGGCGTCTCGGAGGCCGTCCCCACGGCCGTCCGCCCCGTCCCCTTCCGCTACCTCTCCACGGGCGTCGAGACCCGCTTCGCGAACCATCTCGACCCCGAGCCGCGCAGCCGGAGCCTCTTCCACTTCCACCGTCCCGAGCTCCTCGCCGCCTGGCTCGAGGCCGATCCCCTTCCGATACCCGGCGGGAAGTACCCGACCGGGGCACCCCGCCCGGGGACTCTCCGGGGCCACCTGAAGGCCATGCCGCCGCTGAACGGCACCGGCCTCTGGCCCGCCCAGGTCCGGGCCGTCGAGAACCTGGAGAAGTCCTTCGCCGAAGACCGGCCCCGCGCGCTGATCCAGATGGCGACCGGGTCGGGAAAGACCTTCACGGCCATCACCTCGGTCTACCGCCTCGTGAAGCACGCCGGGGCGCGGCGCGTCCTCTTCCTAGTCGACCGCGCGAACCTCGGCCGCCAGGCTCACAAGGAGTTCCAGCAGTACACGACGCCGGATGACGGTCGGAAGTTCACCGAGCTCTACAACGTCCAGCTCCTCACCTCGAACCGGATCGACCCGGTCGCCCGCGTCGTCATCACGACCATCCAGCGGCTCTACTCGATGCTCCGGGGCGAGCCGGACCTCGACCCCTCGCTCGAGGAAGGCTCGCAGTTCGCGACGGGGGGCGGCCTCGTGTCCGAGCCGGTCCCGGTCGCCTACAACGCCGCCATCCCCGTCGAGACCTTCGACGTCGTCTTCATCGACGAGTGCCACCGGTCGATCTACTCCCTCTGGCGGCAGGTCCTCGAGTACTTCGACGCCACGCTCGTCGGCCTCACGGCCACGCCGTCGAAGCAGACCTTCGGCTTCTTCAACCAGAACCTCGTCATGGAGTACGGCCACGCCCAGGCCGTCGCCGACGGCGTCAACGTCGACTACGACGTCTACCGCATCCGGACCCGGATCACCGAGAACGGGTCGACGATCGAGGCGGGCGACGACGAGACCGTCGGCAAGCGCGACCGGGCGACCCGCGCCCTCCGATGGGAGCGGCTCGACGAGGACATCACCTACGACGGCGGCGACCTCGACCGCGACGTCGTCGCCCTCGACCAGATCCGGACGGTGATCCGGACCTTCAGCGACCGCCTCTTCACCGAGATCTTCCCCGGCCGGCGCGAGGTGCCGAAGACCCTCATCTACGCCAAGGACGACAGTCACGCCGACGACATCGTCCAGATCGTGAGGGAGGAGTTCGGCAAGGGGAACGAGTTCGCCGAGAAGATCACCTACCGCACCGGTACGGCCCGCGTCGTGACGAAGACGACCGGCCCGGACGGCGTGGAGGGCCAGGAGGTCACCTACAAGGCGTCCGGCGTGAAGGCCGAGGACCTCCTCTCCTCTTTCCGGAACGCCTACAACCCCCGCGTCGTCGTCACGGTCGACATGATCGCCACCGGCACCGACATCAAGCCGCTCGAGGTCGTCATGTTCCTTCGGGCGGTGAAGAGCCGGAACTTCTTCGAGCAGATGAAGGGGCGCGGCGTCCGCGTCATCACCCCGACGGAGTTCCAGCAGGTGACCCCGGGCGCCTCGAACAAGGACCGGTTCGTCCTCGTCGACTGCGTCGGCATCTGCGAGAGCGACCTCGTCGACACCCAGCCGCTCGAGAAGAAGCGGTCGCTCTCCTTCGAGAAGCTGCTCCAGGCGGTCGCCTTCGGGAGTACGGACCCGGCCCTCCTCTCCTCCCTCGCGAGCCGGCTCGCCCGCATCGACCACCGCATCGGCGAGCCCGACCGGGAGGCGCTGAAGGAGGCGGCAGGAGGCGTGAGCCTCGGGCACCTCGCCGGGAGCCTCGTGGAAGCCCTCGACCCCGACCGGCAGGTCGAGGCGGCCCGGGGGGCGAACGGGGTCCCGCCCGGAGCGGAGCCGACCGTGGAGCAGGTGCAGAAGGCCGCGGCGGCTCTTCTCGTCGAGGCGGCGAAGCCCGTTGCCGGCAATCCCGCTCTCCGGAGCGCCCTCCTCTCCGTCCAGAAGTCGCTCGACCAGACGATCGACCACGTCTCCAAGGACGAGGTCCTCGAGGCGGGCTATTCCGAGGCCGCCCGGGAGAAGGCCCACGCCCTCGTCACGTCCTTCGAGCAGTTCCTCGCCGAGAACCGGGACGAGATCACCGCCCTCCAGGTTCTCTACAGCCGGCCGTACCGAATGAGGCTGAAGCCCGAAGACGTCAAGGCGCTCGTCGAGAAGCTCAAGGCCCCGCCGCGCGCCTGGACGCCGGAGCTCCTCTGGCGCGCCTACGAGACCCTCGAGAAGGACAAGGTCCGAGGTGCCGAGGCCCGCCGCCTCCTGACCGACGTCGTCTCGCTCGTCCGCTTCGCGTTCCACCAGGAAGGCGAGCTCGTCCCGTTTCATGACAGGGTCGAGGCGAAGTACGCCGCCTGGATCGCGGCGCAGGAGTCGCACGGCGTCGTCTTTACCCCCGACCAGCGCCGCTGGCTCGACGACATCCGTGACCATATCGCCGCGAACCTCGTCATCGAAATGGACGACTTCGATCTCGCCCCGTTCGCGCAAAGGGGTGGAGTCGGGAAGGTGTACCAGCTCTTCGGGGAGAAGCTGCCGGCGCTGCTCGAGGAGCTGAACGAAGCTCTCGCCGCCTGAGCTGCGGCCTTCCTGATCGATGTGTGGGATGATGTGTGAGGCTCCCGGCCGGGGACGCCGGAGGTGACCCATGCCGACGAATCTCCACATCGACGACGCGCTGCTGACCCGGGTGATGGAGCTGGGTCGCTTCAAGACGAAGCGCGAGGCGGTGAACGAGGCGCTGAAGTCCAAGCTGGACCTCCTGAACCGCCAGGAGCTCCTGGCGGCTATCGGGACGATCGACTTCGACTCGAGCTACGACCGGAAGGCCGACGCCCGCCGCCACGCCGCGAAGATGGTCCGGCTCGGGGTCTGGCCCGAGGACGCGTTGATCCCCGAGGCGGAGGCTCCGAATCCGAAGAAGCGGCCGGCGCGCCGGTGATCGTTCTCGACGCCTCCGTCCTCTCGACTGGCCTGGGGCGGCGTCCGAGGCTCGTCGGACGCGAGGATCCCGTCGCGAAGGAGCTGGCACGCATCCTCGCGTCGACCGAGCCGTACTTCGTCCCGGGAATCGTCGCGCAGGAGTACCTCTCGGGGGCGCAGAGCCCCGAGCAGGAGCGGTTCCTCGACGACGTCGTCGCGAAGTTTGCGATCCGTCCGGCGACGGCCGAGGAGCACCGCATCGCGGCCCGGATCTCGAACGAGTGCCGCTGGCGCGGCTTCGCGGTCGGTTCCGCGGACTGCCTCATCGCCGCCCAGACGCTCGCCGCCGACGGGCTCCTCTTCACGCTCGACAAGGACTTCGAACG
>CAYVPO010000176.1:0-3396 GCA_964453825.1 uncultured Holophagales bacterium | reverse complement strand
CCCAGACGCTCGCCGCCGACGGGCTCCTCTTCACGCTCGACAAGGACTTCGAACGCATCGCGCCGTTGTGCGGCCTGAGGCTGTGGAAGGTCGGGCGGTGAGGGGCAATCGGGTGGTCGGTGAGAGGTCTAGAGGGTCGCGCGAGGGACTGAATCAGGTGCTGGCGGCGTGAGCGCGGAGGAACAGCTGCCGACGGGCTGGACGTCGGTGACGATCGGTGATCTTAGGCTGCCATCCGTCAGTCAACTCGGGCCTGAAGGTCAAGAGTTCGCCTACATCGATATCAGCAGTATCGATAACCGAGTCAAGGTCATCGTCGAGCCGAAACGTCTTCCGGCGAAGGAGGCCCCGAGCCGTGCAAGGCAGCGTCTGCGGGAGGGAGACGTCCTCGTTTCGATGACACGTCCAAACCTCAACGCTGTCGCACTCGTGCCGCAATCTCTCGACGGGGCGATTGGTTCGACAGGCTTCCACGTTCTGCGTAGTGCAGGGTCAGATCCGAGATACCTGTACCTCGCAGTTCAGACATTCCGATTCGTGGGCGCGATGACTGGTCTGACACAAGGTGCGCTCTACCCAGCAGTCCGACCCAGAGATATCGACGCCTTTCCTCTGCCCCTTCCACCTCTAGGCGAGCAGCAGCGCATCGTCGACGAGGTCGAGAAGCAGTTCACGCGCCTCGATGCCGCCGTGGCGGGCCTCCAGCGGGTCAAGGCGAACCTCAAACGCTGCCGGGCGTCGGTCCTGAAGGCCGCCTGCGAGGGGCGCCTCGTGCCGACCGAGGCCGAGCTGGCGCGGCGGGAGGCGCGGTCGTTCGAGTCGGGCGCGGACCTGCTGAAGCGAATACTGAAGGAGCGCCGCGCCCGGTGGGAGGCAGATCAGGTCGCGAGGATGAAGGCGACGGGGAAGGCGCCGAAAGACCACGGGTGGAAGGCCCGATACGAACATCCTGCGGCCCCGCGTCAGCAGCAGGCGAGTTCTGTGCCGGAAGGATGGGCCTTGGCGCCTCTGGGCGGCGTCGTAGAGAACCTCGATCGGCTCCGGGTCCCGGTAAACGCGGACGAACGAAGTCGCCGGACAGGTGCGATCCCGTACTTCGGAGCGACCGGGCAGGTCGGCTGGATCGACGACTACCTATTCGACGAGGAACTGGTGCTTCTCGGGGAGGACGGGGCTCCGTTCCTCGATCTACTGAAGCCGAAGGCATACAGGGTTCGTGGAAAGACATGGGTGAACAACCACGCGCACGTACTTCGTGCGATTCCAGGTGTGCTAGCGGGGTATCTCGAGACCTGCCTGAATCAGGCCGAGTACCACCGTTTCGTGACCGGCACTACACGCCTCAAGTTGCCGCAGTCGGACATGAACGTGTTGCCGATCCCCCTTCCCCCTGAAGCCGAGCAGCATCGCATCGTCGCTGAGGTCGAGCGCCGCCTCTCCGTGGTCGACGAGCTCGAGGCGACCGTCGAGAAGAACATCGCCCGCTGCGCCCGGCTGCGCCAGTCGATCCTGAAGATGGCGTTCGAGGGGCGCCTCGTCCCACAGGACCCGAACGACGAGCCGGCGAGCGCGATGCTCGAACGAATCAGGTCGGCCCGGCCGGCGGGGGCCGTCTCTGCGACCAGCCCGTTCTCCCGCAGCCCCCGCGGCAGGAAACGGACGAAAGACTCATGAAGAAGCAGGACATCAGCGTCGCCTCCCTCATCGACCTCGTGCAGCGGGGCGAGCTGCAACTCCCGGAGATCCAGAGACACTACGTCTGGCGCGCCCCTCGGGTCCGAGACCTCCTCGACTCGCTCTACAGGGGCTACCCGAGCGGCTCGATCCTCGTCTGGGAGACGGACGACCCGATCCCTTCGCGAGAGCTTCAGGTCCACGAGAGGACGACGGGCAACGCGCCCGCGAAGCTGCTCCTGGACGGCCAGCAGCGGCTGACGTCTCTCGCTGCCGTCCTCGCCGGCAATCCGATCCACGTCAGGGGTCGCAAGCGGCCGATCGACGTGCTCTTCAACCTGGAACACCCGGAGGGGCCGCCGGTCGAGCTGACCGAGGTGAGCGAGGACGAGGACTCCCTTCTCGACGACGAGGACACCGAGGACACGCCGGAGGAGGAGGAGGGCGAGGGACGGGACGTCCAGTCGCTCCTCCAGAAGCGGACGTTCGTCGTCTCGAGCAGGGCGCTGGCGCAGCTCCCGAACTGGGTCTCCGTGACCGACGTGTTCAGGCAGACCACGGACCGGGACATCCTGAAGAAGGCGGGAGTCACGGGGTTCGACGACCCGCGATACGACAAGTACACGGACCGGCTGAAGAAGCTCCGGGGAATCCGCGACTACCTGTACGTGATGCACGTTCTCGAGCGGTCGCTCTCCTACGAGGAGGTGACGGAGATCTTCGTCCGGGTGAACTCGCTCGGAGCGAAGCTCCGTTCCTCGGACCTGGCCCTCGCGCAGATCAGCTCGCGTTGGCAGGGGCTCCTCGCCTCCCTGGAGGAGTTCCAGCAGGAGTGCGAGGAACGCTGGTTCACGCTCGACACCGGCCTCCTCCTCCGCACGATGGTCGTCTTCGCGTCCCGGCAGCCGAAGTTCGCTTCCGTCGGCAGCATCCCGATCGCCAGGCTGAAGGAGTCCTGGGAGAGGGCCAAGGACGGGCTCCGCTACGCGATCAACTTCCTCCGCGCGAACGCCGACATCGAGGACGAGTCGCTCCTTTCCGCGCCGACCCTGATGATTCCGGTGGCCGTCTACAGCCAGCTGCGGGACAACAAGATCGACGCGTCGGACGGTCGAGACCTTCTTTTCTGGCTGCTCGCGGCCAATGCCAAGGGACGTTATTCGAGGGGCTCGAGCGAGACGCTCCTCGCGGAAGACCTGTCGACGCTGTTCCGTGGCGAGCCGCCGGCGGCACTGGTGGAGACCTTGAAGCGGCAGTTCGGGCGGCTGCACGTCGAGCCGGACGACCTGAAGAGCCGCGGGGTCCGGAGTCCGCTCTTCTCCCTGGCCTACCTCGCCCTGAAGGCGGCCGGCGCGAAGGACTGGTACTCGGGCCTCGGCCTGTCGCTCACACACCAGGGGCGCTTCCACTTCATTCAGTGGCACCACATCTTCCCGAAGGCCGTCCTCCGGAAGTTCGGCTACGAGTCCGGAGAGGTGAACGAGATCGCGAACATGGCGTTCATCACCGGCCAGACGAACCGGCGCCTTTCGACGAAGTCACCGGCCGAGTACTTCCCGGGCATCATCGCGAAGCATGGCGAGGAGGCGCTCCTGAGCCAGGCGATCACGCTCGACCCGGCACTGCACGATCTCGCGAGATACAGGGAGTTCCTCGCGGTCCGCCGGGAGGAGCTCGCCAGGCGGATGAACGAGCACCTCGATCAGGCGCGGAAGGGCTGAG
>CAYVPO010000175.1:0-7488 GCA_964453825.1 uncultured Holophagales bacterium | reverse complement strand
CCGGCGCCGGCGCTCACCATGCAGAGCCGGCCGTTGTAGTCGAGGTTCCGCGTGCCGAGGGCGAGGCGGGCGAACTTCCCGACGAGGTAGCTCTTCTCGTTCGTCAGCGAGACGCCGGAGAGCATCGCGAAGGCGTCCTTCCCGTGCTGCTCCTGGATCCGGCGGATCTCGGAGACGGTGCGCTCGAGCGCGGCGTCCCACGAGACCGGCCGGAACCCCTGCCCCTCGACCCTCTCGAGCGGCGAGAGGAGCCGGTCGGGGTGGTTGTTCTGGAGGTACCTCTGGACCCCCTTCGGGCAGAGGCGCCCCTCGTTGAACGGGAACTCCTCCCACGGGTCGAAGCCGACGATCCGGTTGTCCTTGACGAGGAGCTTGATGCCGCACTGCATCCCGCAGAAGCAGCAGTGGGTCGGGACGACGCGGTCGGGCTCGTCGCGGCCGGGGAAGCCCTCTTTCGGCGGAAAGCCGAGGCGCGGGCCGAAGTCGGCGACGAGGGCGGAGGCGGAGACGGGGAGGCGTGCCATTTCGTTCGCTCCTCTCAGCCGAAGAAGGCGCCCGATTCGCTGCGGGCGGCGAGGTGGGCCTTTGCGAGCGCGGCCCGCTTTCCCTGAGGGGAGAGGTCGAGGTGCGAGCCTCCGCCGGCGAGGCGGTAGTCGTAGCCGAGCTCGGCGGTCACCTGCTTCAGGTCCTCGACGTGCATCCGGGACGCGAACGCCTCGCCCGTGTGCGGGCAGACGGCCTGCGCGCCGGCATCGCCCTCGCGCTGGTAGAGCGCGACGCCGAGCTGCGCCGGGCGCTGGAAGACGTGGAAGAACTTCCCGAACGGGAGCCAGAGGAGGAAGAGGATGACGGTGATCGCGTGGCTGATCGCCATGAAGGCGTGCGCCCGCCCCTGCATCAGCTCGTAGTCCCACGTCAGGCCGAGGCCGGTGACGGAGATCAGGACGAGGAGGACGAGCGGCATCAGGTCCATCTCGAAGGTCTGCGTCGAGATCTGCCCGGCGTCGGTGATCCGGCGCCGGAGGAACCCGAAGACGCCGAGGAGGACGAGGACGGACGACCAGTTGAGGGCGTGGAAGAGGTTCAGCGCCACGAAGCCGCCGAGCGGGAAGTCGAACGCTTGGAAGCCGAGGAGGTGCGCCTCGTAGACGTCGATCGTGCCGTTCTTCAGCGTGAAGTGGACCCAGCCGAAGACGAGCGGGATCGTGATCGCGAAGGCCGACAGGCACCCCCACGCGAGGAGGACGTGCGCGAGGCCCCTCTTCGGGCTCCGCTTCCAGATGAATCGCTGGAGCGCGAGCTCGTCGACGAGGCGTCGGAGGAGCTCGGCGAGGTAGGCGGGGAAACGGCGGGAGAAGAGGAGTCGCCACCCGGCTCTCCAGTAGAGCCGCGTCGGCGGACGCTGGAGCCAGACCGCGTAGCGGTAGACGATCCCGAACGCCGCGAAGAGCGTCGCGAAGAGGTACGCCGCGAGCGCCCCGTCGAAGTTCTGGAGGTTCCGCGAGCCCGCGACGACGGAGGCCGCGAGGAGGGCCGAGGCGAGGAGTGCCCAGCCGAGGGCGCGCAGGTTCAGCGTCGAGAGCATCCGTGGACTCTAGGGACGCCGCAGTCCGGGGAGAAGGCCCTCCCTATGACGGGGGTCATGCGCGGGAGCGGATTTCCCGGGGGGGCGAGGCCCGGTCAGGCCGCGGGGCGCTCGTCGGGCCGGCGCCGGGCCGGCCAGATCGCGAGGGCGACGCCGGCGAAGATGAGCGCCGCCGCGCCGAAGATCCGGGGCGAGGGCTCCTCGCCGAGCGCGAAGTAGGCGAACGCCCCTGCGAAGACCGGCTGGACGTAGATGAAGAAGGCCGTCGTCGATGCGCTCGTCCGGGCGAGCGCCCAGGCGTTCAGGGCGTAGGACGCGACCGTTCCGAGAAGAACGACGCCGAGGAGCGCTCCGACGGCCGGACCGGTGAGCTCGGCGGGGCGAAGGCGCGAGAGCCCCGGGAGGGCGAGGAGGAGGATCGGCAGGGCTCCGTAACGGAACGCCTGCGAGACGAACGAGAGGGCGGGCCGGCGGACGAGGACGTCGCGCGCCCGGACGAGGAACCAGGCGTAGGCGACGGAGTTGAGCGTGACGAGGAGGTCGCCGACGAACGTGCCGTTCCGGAACGACAGGTTCGCGGGGTCGAGGAGGAAGAGGACGCCTCCGAACGCGATGGGAACGGCCAGGAGGCGCCGCGGCGAGGGGCGCTCCTTGCGGGAGACGAGCCCGACGAGGATCGTGAAGACGGGGACGGTCGCGACGAGGAGCGTCGCGTGCGTGGCGGTCGTGAGGGAGAGGCCCGTGATGAAGAGAACCTGGTTCGCGACGACGCCGAGGAGCGAGAGGAGCGCGACCTCCCCCTTCTCGCGGAGCGTCTGGCGGGGCTCGGGGCCGGAGAAGGCCCGGGCCGCGAGGGAGAGGAAGAGGGCGCCGAAGACGGCCCGGAAGGCTGCGAGCGCGAACGGCTCCATCTCCCGCATGGCGATCTTGCCGAAGACCGGGAGCGTCCCGAAGAAGAGCTGAACGAGGAGGAGCGCGACGTAGGGGGCGGCACCCGGTTCGCGGGCGCGCGCTTCAGCGCTCAAGCGGGACGGCGGCCACGCGTCCCGCGACCGCACCCTCCTTCGTCTCCACGGCGAGTTCCGTCCCGGGCTCGTCGTGCCCCTTCTTCACCAGGGCGAGAGCGACCCGCGCTCCGCGCCGGGCCGAGTCGACGGCGCTCGTGACGGTCCCGACCCTCTCCTCCCCGGCGCGCACGTCGTCGCCCGGGGCGGCGGCGCCGCCGATCGGCAGGAGAAGCGCGACGAGACGCCGGTTCACGTGGCCGTACGTCCGGATCCGAGCGACCGTCTCCTGCCCGAGGTAGCACCCCTTCGTGTACGAGATCGCCGTCCGCTCGAGGCCGGCCTCGTTCGGGAGCGTCGTGTCGGTCAGCTCGGCGCCCCAGCGGGGGAGGCCGGCCTCGATCCGTCCCGCCTCGAGGACGTCCGGGGAGACGACCGATGCCCCGCGGGAGGAGAGGCGGTCGAGGAGCGCGGGGACGGCGGCCGGCGAGGTCCGAAGGTCAAAGCCCGTCTCTCCCGCGCGCGAGACGCGGACGACCCTGAGCGGAATGCCGTCGTGGGAGCCGGCGGCGTGCGCGTGCTCCTCCGGGCCGGGCTCGGGCAGGTCGGCGGCGAGCAGGACCCCGGCCGCGGTCGGGCCTTCGAGGTGGACGACGCCGGTCTCGCCGGTCTGGTCCACCAGGACCGACCGGCTGAAGGGGACGTAGCCCTGGAGGATCCCGAGGAGCGGTTCGGCGAGGGGGGCATCGCAGTCGAGGAGGAGCTCGGACTCCGAGACGCGGAGGACGGCGAGCTCCGCGCGCATCCGACCCTTCGGCGTGAGGAGCGCCGCGTGGCAGCCCGATCCGGGCCGGAGGGACTTGACGTCGTTCGTGACGAGGCCGTGGAGCAGCTCCGCGGCATCGGGACCCGAGACGGCCAGGGTCCCCCGTCCGGTCACGTCGGCGGCTACGACCGCCGTGCGGAGGGTCTCGACTCCTTCGGTCGATGAATCGTTGATCGGCATCCGTTCGATTCTCGCATGTGTCGTAATATGAGACGCTTGAACGAAACCAGCCAGAAACCTCGTCCCACGCGCCGCCGTCGCCGGTCGACGAAGTCGGGCGCCACGGCCGCCGCGGAGGCGGCGGCCACCTCCGCGGCCGACGTCACGTTCTTCGAGACCGAGGCCTTCTCTCCCGCCACGACGACGATCGTCGAGACCGTCGTCCCCGCCGCACCCCCAGTGAGCATGAGCCAGGAAGACCAGAAGCTCGCCCTCTTCATCGACATCGACAACGTCATCATCGGCCTCCGCGAAAGCGGGCACCCGAAGTTCGACGTCAAGCTCCTCCTGTCGCGCCTCCTCGACAAGGGGAAGATCATCATCAAGAAGGCCTACGCCGACTGGTCCCGGTACGCGGAGTACAAACGGGCCTTCCACGAGTCGGCCTTCGAGCTGATCGACATCCCGCAGCACAAGATGACGGGGAAGAACTCGGCCGACATCCGGATGGTGGTCGACGCGATGGACCTCGCCTCGAACAAGGAGCACATCACGACGTTCGTCATCGGCTCGGGCGACTCCGACTTCTCGCCCCTCGTCTCGAAGCTGAAGGAGAACAACAAGACCGTCCTCGGCTTCGGCGTGAAGGGCTCGACGTCCGAGCTCCTGATCGAGAACTGCGACGAGTTCATCTACTACGAGGACCTCGTCCGCGAGCAGGTGAAGGTCCCGGCGGTCGCGGGCCTGCCGGAGAAGAGCCGCGAGGTCTTCTCTCTCCTCATCGAGTCGATGCAGGCGCTCCAGCGCGAGAACAAGGAGATCCTCTGGGGCTCGATGGTCAAGCAGACGATGCAGCGCAAGAACCCGAGCTTCTCCGAGTCGTATTACGGGTTCCGCGCGTTCTCCGACCTCCTCGAGTCGGCCCAGAAGCACAAGGTCATCACGCTCCGCCGGGACGCGAAGAGCGGCTCGTACGTGATCACCGGCTACGGACCGGGGACGGCCCGCTGAACTGGTGACGTCCCGGACGCCCCGACTGCCTCACGGCGCGGCCGCGCACTAGAATCGGGTATGGCGCGTCGGTCGGCCTGGGCCGTCGTCCTCCTCGCAGCCGGGGTCTCGGCGTGCGGCGGAGAGGCTCCGCCGCAGACGCTCCTCGTCGCGATGGAGCAGGACGTCCGGACGCTCGACCCGCACCGTCATGACGACAGCGTCACGCATTCGGTCCTCGCGAACGTCTTCGAGCCGCTCGTCACGTTCGACCCGCAGATGCGCGTCGTCCCGGCGATCGCCGAGGGGTGGAGCAATCCGAACGACCTGACGTGGCGCTTCCAGCTGCGCCCCCGCGTTCGTTTCCACGATGGGCAGCCGCTCACGTCACGGGACGTGAAGTTCAGCCTCGAGAGGGCCCGACGGCTCCGCTCGGCGCCGAACCTCGAGACGCTCGTGAAGATCGACGCCGTCGACGATTCGACGCTCGAGATCGGCACGTCGGTGCCGGAGCCCGTCCTCCTGAACAAGCTCGCCGGAGTCGGGATCGTCCCGGCCGGCGTCCCGGAGGAGATCACGGTGCCGATCGGGACGGCGGCCTATTCCTTCGGCTCGTGGGAGCCGGGGAAAGTCCTTCGGCTCGTGGCCAACGACCGGTACTGGGGCGGCGCACCCTTGCTCCGGGAGGCGCGGTTCCGCGTCCTTCCCGACGCGGCCGCTCGGGCGGAGGCGCTCGCAAAGGGCGAGCTCCACCTCGCGCGGGAGCTGAAGCGGACGGACCTCGAAGGCGCCGGCAGGGGCGTCCGTTTCGTCAGCCATCCGGGGCTCGTCGTCGTCCTCCTCGGAGCGCGGGTCGACCTCCCGGGCCCGCTTCAGTCACGCGAGGTGCGTCAGGCGATCTACTTCGCCATCGATCCGGAGGATCTCGTCGAGACCTCCGGGGTCGATGCGATGCCCGTCGACCAGGTCGTTCCGCCGTCGGTCTTCGGTTACCTGCCGGGCGGCGGCGAGCCGCGGCCGGACCCGGAGCGGGCGCGGGAGCTGCTGCGAAGAGCCGGTCTGGCAGGCGGCTTCGACGTGACGCTCGACGTGCCGGAGGCCTTTGCTCCGAGCGTCGGTCGCGTCCTCACCGAGCAGCTCGCCCGGGTCGGCATCCGGACGACGGTCGTCGGGCTCCCCTGGTCCGCTCTGTCCGCCCGTCTCGAGCAGCGAGAGAGCCCGTTTTTCTCGATCGGGTGGTCGTGCAACGGCGACGCGTCCCACCTCTTCGACGCCCTTCTCCACACGCGGCAGGGGCGGAGCCGGGGCGTCTCGAACTTCGGCGGCTACGCGAACCCCCGGCTCGACGCGGCGATCGAACGGGCCGGAGGGATCCTCTCGCCGGCCCGGAGGCTGGAGGCGCTGCACGAGGCGATGCGCATCGCTCTCGACGACCTTCCCCTCATCCCGCTCTTCAACCGGCGAAGGACCTACGGGGTCGACGCGCGGCTCCGCTTCGAGCCGCGGCTGAACGGGCAGGTCATCCTCCGCGAGCTCTCGTGGGGCGGCGCGCCGGCCCCCGGCCCGGAGGCGGCCGGGGCCTCGAGGCCGGGCGGCTTCTAGAAAGTCCGGCCGGGCTCAGCGCGCGGGCGCGGTCTCGATCCGCCAGAGCCCGATCGAACCGCCGACGGTTCCGACGCGCCGGCCGCGCTCGCGCAGGGCCGTCCGGATCGACTCCAGCCTCTCCGCATCTCCGGTCGCCCCTTTCGCCCGCAGGAGCTCGGGACCGAGCGCGAACGGCGCTTCTCCGATCGCGAAGAGGGCGCCGGGACGGTCCTCCTCGCCCGGTCGCGGCGGCCGAAGGGCCGGCGCGTGGCGCGAAGGGAGGTCTCCGCCGAAGACGACGGCCGGGAGGCCATCCGGCGCGAGCGCCGGCGCCAGGGCCTTCAGGCGGAGGAGGTCCTGTCCCCAGTCGAGGCTGCTGTCGACGAAGAAGCGCCGGCCTCCGTCGGCTCCCCCGGCGAGGGCGTTGAAGAACGAGAAGGGGTGCGGGTGGGCCGTCGCCGCCTCGAGCGCCGCGACGAGGAGCGCGCCGAGCACGGCTCCGAGCCGAAGCCTCGAGGAGCGTCGGGTCGCCCCGTCCGTCGGGCCCGCGGCCGCGGCGCCCGCCAGGATTGCGAGGAGCGGGAAGGCGAGGAGCGCGTGCCGGACGCCGATGTTGTACGTCGTCCGCGAGGAAAGGAGGAGGAAGAGAAGGAGCGAGGCGCCAACCACGGTCGCGAAGCGGCGCCCCGTTCGGGCGAAGAGCGCGAAGCCGGCGCAGAGGAGGAGGCCGAGCGGCGTCTTCACCGCGAGGGCGACGGGGAAGTACCAGGGCGAGCCCTCGCGCGAGACGGCGCCGAGGAAGTAGTTCACGCCGGCGCCGACCTCGCTCTGGAGAGCGACCGAGAGCGCGCCCGTCAGCAGGTTCCCGAGCGGCGGCAGGAGGTCGCCGGCGCGGACCGCGAGCCGGGCCGCGCCCGGCGAGCGTCCCTTCAGCTCGAGCCTTTCGACGGCGATCGCCCGCCGGTCCTCGGCCGTCTGGCTTCGGCTGGCCCACGCGAAGCCGGCGAGCGTCACGGCGAGCGCGATCGCGGCGGCGGCCACGAGGCGGCGGAGGAGTCGCCCGAGGTCCGGCCTCCCGGGCGTCGCGTCGGCGGCGAGGAACGGGAGCGTCGCGAGCGCGAGGAGCGGCGCGCTGTACTTCGAGAGGAAGGCGAGCCCCCAGAGGAGGCCGAGGAGAGCCGTGACCCGCTTCTCTTCGGGCCGGGCGAGGCGCGCGAGCGGCGAGAGCGAGAGGACGGCGAAGAGCGTGACGGCGAGGTCGGTGTGGACGACACCGGCGTGGGCGTTCAGGTTCGGCTCGAGCGCGGCGAAGGCGAGAGCCGTGATTCCCGCCCACGGTC
>CAYVPO010000174.1:0-7522 GCA_964453825.1 uncultured Holophagales bacterium | reverse complement strand
GCGCCTCACAGGTTCGACTCCGACTCCCGAGAGGGCGTCATGGTGAATCATGGTCCTCCCGGACCGCAAGAGTCAACCGTTCCGACCGGGATTCGAGGACAGGGAGACGCGCGGCCGGTCAGGACTGGGACGGGCCGATGCCCAGGATCGAGCGGACCGTGTGCCCGGCGATCGACGGGTTCTCCTTGAGGCGGCGAACCGAGTACTTGTACCAGTCCTTCCCGTACGGAACGTAGACGCGCAGCCGGTGTCCCGCCGCCAGGATCGTCCGCCGGAGGAGCGGATCGACGCCGAGGAGCATCTGGAACTCGTACCGGTCGGGAGGCAGCTTCAGCCGGTCGATCGTGGCGAGCGCCTTCTGGACGCAGGCCTCGTCGTGGGTCGCGATTCCGGCGTAGCACCCGGCCGAGAGGTGCTTCTCGACGATCGCCGCGAAGTTGTCGATGACGACCTGCCGGCCCTTGAACGCGAGCTCCCGCGGCTCGACGTAGATCCCCTTGCAGATCCGGACGTTCATCCGCGCCGCGACGAGCCGGTCCATGTCGCGCAGCGTCCGCCGCATGTAGGCCTGGACGACGACGCCGACGTTCGGGAACTCCTCCTTCAGCTCGAGGGCGAGCGCGAGTGTCGACTCGGTGTAAGGAGAGTCCTCCATGTCGATCCGGAGGAACGTCTCCGTCTCCGCGGCCTTCCGGCAGATCGCGCGGAAGTTCTCCCGGACGAGCTTCGGGTCGATCGAGAGTCCGAGGGCCGTCGGCTTCACGGACACGTTCGCCGGGAGACGCTTCGCCGAAAGGACGTCGAGGACGCGCAGGTACTCGTCGCGCGTCGCCTCGGTCTGCTCCCTGCGCGTGACGGCCTCGCCGAGGACGTCGATCGTCGACGTCGCCCCTTCGGCTTCGAGCTCGCGGACCGTCCGGACCGCGTCGTCGATCGAGAGCCCGGCGATGTAGCGCCGTGCAAAGCGGAAGACGACCGGTTTCGGCACGAGGGGAAGCGTTCCGACGACGAGGCGGTCGAGGATGGAGCTCATGCGTCCTCCGTGGGTTCGTGGGGCGCGGGCCCGGCCTCGGGAGTCCGGGCCAGGACGAGAAGGGAGACGGCTTCGGCGCCGGCGTCGCGAAGGGTTCGGGCCGCCTCGAAGGCGGTCGCCCCGGTCGTCATCACGTCGTCCACGACGAGCAGCCTTCCGCCGCGCGCGCGGGGCGAGGCTGCGAAGGCGCCCCGGACGTTCTCCCGCCTTCGGGCGGCGGGAACGCGCGACTGGGGAGGAGTCTCTCGCGCGCGCGTGAGAAGCGTACGGCAGGGCGTTCGCAGGTACCGGGCGACCTCGCTTGCCAGCAGGGCGGCGGGGTCGTACCCGCGTTCGCGGGTGCGCCGCGTGGTGGACGGGACCGGAACGACGGCCGCCAGGCCTTCGTGCAGAATCGCCGAGCGCGCGGCGGCCGCCATCAGCTGCCCGCACCGGGCGGCAAGGATGTCGTGACCTCGAAACTTGAGGGCGTGGACGACCCGGCGCGCGACTCCCTCGTACCGGACGACGGCGACCGTGCGGTCGACCGGCGGCGTCGCGCTCGCGCAGGCCCGGCAGAGGGGGGCGCCCCCCGGAAGGGAGCAGGATTCGCAGGCGGTTCCGGGGTCGAGGAGCGGCAGGGCCGTCCAGCAGGCCGCGCAGACCCCTCCGCCTCCGACTCCGCGCCGCGACGCGCCGCAGACGGCGCAGCACGACGGCAGGAGGAGCTGGAGGATCGCCGACCCGCCCTTCAGGGGCCAGCTCCGGGGGGCACCCGCCACGGGACGGGATTCTAGACGACGGCCGATCGGCCTCCGTAAGCCGGACATGTACGTTGACGCTCGATTTCGCGCCCCTCTATGCTGCGGCCGGATGAACGCCCAGAGCCGTTCGCGCCGGTGGCGCGCCGCGTCCCTCGTCCTCCTCTCCGCCGCGGTCCTCGCGACCGCGCCCGCCGCTCTCGCCCAGACGTTCGCGATCGGCGCGGGCGGAGGCCTCCTGAACGACGAAGGCTCGGCCGAGAGCCTGAAGAATTTCTCGACGGGCGCGGGCTACGGCTTCGCCGAGATCGCGCTCGACCCGGGCCTTCTCCTCCAGGCGCGCTACACGCGGATGAAGCTCCCGTCGAGCGCCGCGGACGGCCCCGAGATCGACGTGGACGCGGCGACGCTCTCGGTCGCCTACCTGTTCCGCGAGGACTGGTGGCAGGCGGGGCTCGTCGCCGGAGGGGGCGGCTACTGGCTCGGCCCGAAGGAGCCCGGGCCGGGACAGGTGGCCCTCGAGCAGAGCACGGCCCGGTTCGGGTGGCACGGTGGCCTGCTCACGATCTTCGCGCTCGGCCGGCAGGCAGACCTGCGGCTCGAGGCGGTCGGGCATCTCATCCGCGACGACGACCGGCGCAAGCCGATCGTCCTGTCCGCGGCCGTGGCCTGGAAGTTCTGACCGGAATGGCGGGGTTCCCGCCCGACCTCGTGGGTCGGGCGGGAAGTGCGGCGGTGGGATTTTCCTGGTGGGGCTGATGTGAGGGGTCTGTTTAGGAGGGCCCGGAGGCGGGGAGCCTGCGGGGCATCTGGCAGGTTCTGAAGATCTGACGCCACCTGGCGTGGAGCGTGTTTTCCGATCTCCTGCCTTCTGATACGCAACGAAGATGCCAACGGATTCCGCGGACGGGCCACGAAGCGAAGCCGCTGGAGAAGCGGGTTTGCGGGACGACTTCCCCCGGCGTCCGAACGGACCGTCCCAATTCGATCCGTCTCGTGGCGCATTTCGGCATTCGGGACGCCCGAAATGACACCCGGCGCCGGGCCCGGGACCGGTTCAGGTGACGGGCAGGAGGGTGGAGTCCTTCTTGATGGACAGCGACAGGTCGACGCGCGTCCGCGCGACGCCGCGGATCGTCTGGATCCGTTCCCGGAGGAGCGCTTCGAGCTGCTCCAGGTCGCGCGCCCTCACCTTGAGGCGGTAGCCGTAATCGCCTGAGATCGAATAGCACTCCTGGACCGGGATCAGGTTCTCGATCTCGTCCAGAAAAGCCCTTTCGAAGCTCGGGTGCTCCAGCTGGACGTCGACGTGCGCGACGGCCGCCATCCCGACCTGCCGGGGGTCGAGCAGGGCGGCGAATCGACGGATGAATCCCTTCGTCTCGAGCTTCTTGATCCGCTCGTTCACCGAGGGAGTCGTCAGGCCGACGCTCTCGGCGATCCGCGCCTGGGAGACCTTCCCGTCGCGCTGGAGCATGTCGAGGATCTGGCGGTCGATCTCATCCATAAAATATTCGGAGAGGGGCCGAAACCTCCGAACTTTATATGGAGGAGCGTCGGCGAATGCAAGCTCTTTCGTTCAGGGCGAGGGGACTTCGACTCCCTTCGGGAGAACGACGACGCCTCCTTCGGAAACGTGGAAACGCTTCCGGTCGCTCTCCGGGTCGAAACCGATGACGGTCCCGGGCGGGATCTTCACCCCCTTGTCGACGATCACCCGGCGGAGGCGGACGTGCCGGCCGACGTCGACGCCGTCCATCAGGACGCTCTCCTCTACCCGGGCGTAGGAGTTGACCCTCACCCTCGGGAAGAGGATCGAACGGTGCGTCGTCCCCCCGGAGACGATGCAGCCGTCCGCCACCATCGAGTCCGTCGTGATTCCGATCCGGTTGGACGCCGCGTCGGCGAAGACGAACTTCGCGGGCGGGAGGTGTGGAGAGCTGCTCTTCAGCGACCAGCGGGCGTTGTAGAGGTTCAGCGGGGGGCTGACGGAGATGAGGTCCATCGAGGCCTCCCAGTACGAGTCGACGGTCCCGATGTCGCGCCAGTAGGGAGCGAGCTCCTCTTCGCCGGGGACGCGGCTCTGGGAGAAGTCGTAGGCGTAGACCGACGCGGCGCCGTCGAGGAGCGCCGGGATGATCGTCCGGCCGAAGTCGTGCGACGTGTCCTGCAGGGCGTCGTTTTCCAGCGCCTCGCGAAGAACCTTTGGCCGGAAGATGTAGTTCCCCATCGAGGCGAGCGCGAAGCCGGGCGCTCCGGGGATCTCCCGCGGCACGCGCGGCTTCTCCTCGAATCCCGTCACCCGGCCGCGTTCGTCGACCTCGAGCACCCCGAAACGGGTCGCCTCCGCGACGGGCACCGGGAAGGCCGCGATCGTCAGGTCGTGGCCGCCGTCTTCGTGGAACGCGAGCATCGGGTTCACGTCCATCACGTAGACGTGGTCGCCGCCGAAGACGCAGACCTGGGACGGCTCCTCGTCGAAGATCAGGTCGAGGTTCTGGTAGACGGCGTCGGCCGTTCCCCGGAACCAGTGAGGTCCGCGCCGCATCTGCGCCGGGACGGGATCGACGAACTGCCCGATCTCCGGGTTCAGCCTCCAGGCCCGGACGAGGTGCTCGATCAGCGAGTTCGACTTGAACTGCGTCAGCACCTTGATCTTCATCAGCCCCGAGTTGACGAAGTTGTTGAGGACGAAGTCGACGATCCGGTAGCGGCCGCCGAACGGGACCGCGGGCTTGGCACGGTCGCGGGTCAGCGGGTAGAGGCGTTCCCCCATGCCACCGGCGAGGACGATCGAGAGGACGTCCCTGTGCTGGAGGATCTTCACGGCGGAGCACCTCGTTCGGCCCATTCTAGGAGCTTCGGGATCGAAGGCTTCCTGCGCGTCTGGTCCCGTTTCTTCTATCCTTGCCCGCATGGCGATGAAGGACCCCTACGAGGTGCTCGGCGTCCCGCGTACGGCCGGGGACGCCGAGGTCAAGAAGGCCTACCGGCGCCTCGCGCGGAAGTTCCATCCCGACGTGAACCCCGGCGACGCCACCGCGAGCAAGAGGTTCCAGGAGATCGCGGCGGCATACGAGATCCTGAAGGACCCGAAGAAAAAGGAGCGCTACGACCGCTTCGGGGACACCGGCGAGCCGCCGGAGGCCGCCTCCGGGTCGCCCCGCCCCGGGGCCTGGGGAGCCGGTCCGTTCGGAGACGCATCGCGCACCGGACCGTTCGGTCGAGGGGGAGGAGGAGCCGGCGCCGGATTCCGCTGGTCGGGTGACTTCTCGGACCTCTTCTCCGACCTCTTCTCGGGCGCCGGGGGCGGAATCGGGGTCGGCGAGGACGAGGACGCCGCCGCGAACCTGACGATCCCGTTCCGTGACGCCGTCCTCGGCGGGACCGTCTCGTTCTCGGCTCGGATACCGCGCCGCTGCACGCGCTGCCGGGGGACGGGCCGCGCGGCGAAGGCCGCCTGCCCGGCCTGTCACGGCTCGGGCGCCCTCGTCGAGACCGAAAGCCTCAGCGTCCGGGTCCCCGCGGGTGTGGACACCGGATCGCGGATCCGCGTCGCCGGAAAGGGTCGGACGGAGAACGGCGACCTCTATCTCTCGATCGCCGTCGAGCCCCATCCGTACTTCGGGCGGGAAGGGGACGACATCGTCGCGGAGGTGCCGGTGACGGTGCCGGAAGCCTACCTGGGCGCCGAGATCGAGGTCCCGACGGTGCGCGGGCCGGTCCGCGCGCGGATCCCCGCCGGGACCCTCTCGGGACAGCGCTTCCGGCTGAAGGGGCGTGGCATCGAGAACCTTCGGACGGGGACGACGGGAGACCACTACTACCGGGTCCGGGTGATCGCTCCGACGGTCCAGAGCGAGGAGGGGCGCCGGCTCGTCGACGCGCTCGGGAAGCTCTACCCGCGGGACCTCCGGGCCGAGCTGCCGCGCGGGCTCTGAGGGCCGAGGCCGCCTCGCGCCTCGTCGGGCCCGGCGCGCCGCCGCGGGACGCCTCCCGAATGAGAGAAGCGCCCCGGCAAGCCGGGGCGCTTCAGAGCGACAGTCGGTCGTTTGCGTGTCAGTTCTTCTCGGCCAGGGACCGGACGAGCCGAAGCGCCTTCTCGGCGGAGAGGTCGTCACGGAGCGCGATGCGGCGCGTGACCGCGCCCTCGGCGTCGTCGCTGCGGACGAAGTTCATCGCGCCGCCCTCGACCCAGTGGAACGTCGTGATGCCGGAGGACGAGATCGTCGCGCCGACCAGCGCGCCGGTGTCCATGATGGCGGGAATGCGTCCCGCGCCTCCCGACCGGCCGATCGGGACGTGTCCGCGAGCCCAGACGTCGTCCGGGACGCGCGTCGCGCCGGGGGGGCTGAGCTTCACGAGGTCGTCGACGAAGCCGATCCGGAGGACTTGCTGCGTGTGTGTCGCGAGGTTTGCGAACGAGACGATGACGCCGCCGTTCGTCGAAGGGTCCGCTTGGACGGACGGGAACGTATACGCGGAGAGCGGGAGGCCGGTCGAATCGGTGGGGCCGGCGGCCCCGGCGAGCTCGTTGAGGTTCCAGGGCTGGACGGCGTCGACGCGCAGCTCGCCGTCCTCGACGAAGATCGGCGCGTAGCGGGCCTGCGTCGGCCCGCTCTCCTCCCACCAGACGAGGGAGAAGATCGAGCGGCTCTTCGTGACGGGCAGCCCCTCCGTGTCGAAGTCGACGTACGACTGACGCGTCACGACGACCTTCGGGTTGTAGGAGAGGTAGAAGCCGCGGTTCGAGAGGATGTCCTGCCCGGACCAAGTGCCGTCGCGCCGGACGGCGACGTGCATGTCGGCCATCAGGCCGTTCGCCTTCGTGTAGGCGACGAAGAGGGTGCGGGTCGTCTCCTCGAGCTCGATCGAGACCGAGCCTTCGGCGTTCGGATCGACCGTTCCGTCGACGAGCTCGAGGTGTCCCGGCTGACCGGAAGGTGTCACACGCAGGGCGAGCACCTGGAGGTTCGCGTCGGGCGAACCCTCGGGGACGACGACGACGTCGCCGTAGCGAGCCGGGAAGACCTCGTAGAGCGTCCCGCCCGTAGAGACGACCGCGGCCGAGTCGGCCCGCGCAGGCATCGGCGCGAGGAACGTCACTCCGAGGAAGGCCGAGGCGACGAGGGCGAGAGGGGCGAAGCGCTTCTTCTTCATGGCGCTCACCTCACGATCGGAGGTTGATGACGTTCCGGAAGTCGAAGACCTCGAGGTAGGCCCTGAGGTTCCGGAAGTCGGGGTAGAGGGAAGCGAGACGATCGAAGTAGTCACGGGCAGAGTCCTCGTCGCCGCCCAGATGGCTCGCCTCTCCGAGAAGGTAGAGGGCGTTGCGCTCGACCGTCTCGTCGTTGCGCAGCGGGGCGCGCTCGAGGCAGGCCTCGCCGAAATAGCGCGACTCCTCGTACCGGTCGCACTTGAGGTAGCCGAAGCAGAGGTCCATGAGCGGGTAGACGGTGTGCGCCGCGGCGCCGGCCCTCTCGAGCGTATCGAGCGCCTCGTGGACGAGCGCGAGGCCCTCCGACGTCTGGTCGAGGGCGAGGAGACAGTAACCGAGGTTGTCCTGCCAGACGGCGCGATTCACCGCCGAGACGCGGGCCGGAGGCGCCGAGGTCTCGAGAGCTCTCCGATAACACTCGGCTGCCTCCTCGAAACGGCTGTCAACGGCGTGGATCGTCCCGAGCGTGCTCTGGGCACCGGCCAGGAGGAGCGGGTCGCCCACGACGGCGGCGTGGTCGCCGGCGAGCCG
>CAYVPO010000173.1:0-7558 GCA_964453825.1 uncultured Holophagales bacterium | reverse complement strand
GCCGCGCCCGCCAGCGCGGCCCCGCGCGGCCCGCGTGCGCGGCGCGCCAGGACGAGGGCGGCGAAGCCGAGGGCCACGCGCGGGAGGACGGCGTCCACGCTCAGCCCCTCCCTTTCGCGAGGAACCAGAGGCGGGTCGCCTCGACGTCACGACGGATCTGGGCCGTCAGCTCGAGCATCGACGGGAAGACCCGCTCGTCGCGGAGCCTCTCGTGGAACGAGAGGCGGATCGGCTCTCCGTAGACGTCCGAGGAGAAGTCGAGGATGTACGACTCGATCGTCGTCGCGTAGTCCTCGTAGACGGTCGGACGGCGACCGATGTTCGTGACGCAGCTGAACGTCCTCTCGAAAGAGCGGAGGAGGACCTCCGTCACGTAGACGCCGTCGCGCGGGAAGAGCTCGTTCCCGGATCGCAGGTTGATCGTCGGGAAACCGATCTTCCGGCCCATCCGGTCCCCCTTCGCGATGACCCCCTCCATCGCGTAGGGTCGGCCGAGGAGGCGCCCGGCCTCCGCGACGTTCCCGGCCTCGACGAGCGAGCGGATCCTCGTGGACGAGACGGGGGCGTCCCCGTCCGAGACGACGTCGAGCGTCGCGACCCGGATCCCGGATTCCTCGCCGAGGCGGGAGAGGAGCGCCACGTTCCCCCTCTTTCCGCAGCCGAACGCGAAGCCCGAGCCGACGTGCGCCTCGCGGGCGCCGAGGCATCGGCCGAGGAGGTCGCGGACGAAGTCCTCAGCGGGCATCGCGGCGAAATCCTTCGTGAACGGGACGACGACGAGGCCGTCGACCTCGAGGGCGGCGATCGCTTCCTCGCGCTGCCGGAGGGTCTGGATCAGCTTCGGGGCCCGCTGCGGATGGAGGACCGTCGTCGGGTGCGGGTCGAACGTCAGGACGAGGGCGGGGGCGTCGAGCTCCCGGGCCCGCGCGACGACGGCCCGGAGCATCGCCTGGTGGCCGAGGTGGACGCCGTCGAAGTTGCCGATCGTCAGGACGCCTCCGCGCGGAAGGTCGGACCTGCGGAGCGGGTCGGGGTAGACGTTCACGGCCGCCGACGTCTCACGGGACGACGCGCCCGACGAGGTCGTAGTCGTGCGCGCCCGTCACGCGGACCCGCACCATCGCGCCGGGCCGCGGGACGAAGCCCTCGGGGACGTCGTTGACGAGCAGCTTGCCGTCGATCTCGGGCGCCTGTCGCCGGAGCCGCCCCTCGAGGAGCATCTCCGACTCGGACGAGGTCCCCTCGAGGATCGCGTCGTGCACCTTTCCCCGCAGCTCGCGGTTCTTCCGTCGGGAGACCTCGCGCTGCAGCTCCATCACGGCCGCGCAGCGCTCTCCCTTGACCGGCGCCGGGATCGGGTCGGCGAGCGCCTCCGCCCCGGATCCGGGCTCGGGGGAGTAGGGGAAGACGCCGAGGTGGTCGAGCTCGGCCGCCTTCACGAACGCGAGGAGCTCCTCGTGCTCGGCGTCCCCCTCGCCGGGGAACCCGGCGATGAAGGTCGAGCGGAGCGCGATGCCGGGCACCGCCGTCCGGAGCCGCTCGACGAGGCGGAGACACGACTCCGGGTCGCCGCCGCGCCGCATCCCGGCGAGGATGGAGCGGGAGACGTGCTGCAGCGGGATGTCGACGTACGACACGAACCGCTGCTCGGCCGCCATCAGCTCGAGGACGGAGTCGTGGAGCGTCTTCGGGTAGGCGTAGAGGAAGCGGACCCACGGGAAGCCCGTCTCCCGGAGGAGCGCGGCGACGAGCTTCGCGAGCCCCTCGCGGCCGAGCCCGACGTCCTCCCCATAGCGCGTCGTGTCCTGCGAGATGAGGACGAGCTCGGAGACCCCCTGCGCCTCGAGCCCCTGCGCCTCGCGAACGAGCGACTCGACCGAACGGGATCGCTGGAGGCCGCGCATCTGCGGGATCGTGCAGAACGTGCAGGGGTTGTTGCACCCCTCCGCGACCTTGAGGTAGGCGTAGCCGCGCCGTCCCGACAGGACGCGCGGGGCGAGGTCGTCGTAGAGGCGGGTCGCGAGCGGCTTCGCCGTGAACCGCGCGAGCGACGGCAGGCCGAGGGCCGCGGCCGGCGCCTTCTCCAGCTCGTCGAGCCCGAGGAAGTGGTCGACCTCGGGGATCTCCGCCGCGAGCTCGGCTCCGTACTTCTGGACCATGCAGCCGGCCACGACGACGCGGTCGACCTCCCCGGCTTCCTTCCGGCGGACCTGCTCGAGGACGGCGTTCACCGACTCTTCCTTGGCCTGGTCGATGAAGCCGCAGGTGTTGACGATGACGACCCGCGAAGAGTCGGGGTCGCCGAGCTCGAGCCCTTCGCGCTTCAGGTAGCCGAGCATCACCTCGGTGTCGACGAGGTTCTTCGGGCAGCCGAGCGAGACGATTCCGACGGAGGGGAGCTTCAGGGGCATGCGTGTCGACGGACGGCGCCGGGGAGCCGCCGTCCGAACCTCTGATTATATCCGTCGGCCGCCGACGGGGCTCGTTCGGGGGCGGGCAGGCTCTCGCTCACGCCAGCTTCGTTCCGAGCGCCTGCGCCATCCGCCGAAGGTCGCCCATCATCGCGGCGAAGAGCTCGGGGGTCAGGGCCTGCGGCCCGTCGCAGAGGGCCTCCTCGGGATGCGGGTGGACCTCGACGATCACGCCGTCGGCTCCCGCCGCGAGCGCCGCTCGCGCCATCGGCGCGACGAACGCGGTGACGCCCATCGCGTGAGACGGGTCCACGATGACCGGCAGGTGCGTCCGCGCCTTCAGGACCTGGACCGCGCCGAGGTCGAGCGTGTTGCGCGTCGACGTCTCGAACGTCCGAATCCCCCGCTCGCAGAGGACGACGGCGCGGTTCCCCGCCGACAGGACGTACTCCGCCGCGAGGAGGAGCTCCTCGACGGAGGACATCATCCCGCGCTTGAGGAGAACCGGCCGGCTGCTCTGCCCGACGGCCTTCAGGAGGGCGAAGTTCTGCATGTTCCTCGCGCCCACCTGGAGCATGTCGGCGAACTCCGCCACCTTCTCGACGTCCTCCGGTGCGACGACCTCCGTCACGACCGGCAGGTGGTACTCGAGCCCCGCCCGGCAGAGGAGGTCGAGGCCCGGGATCCCGAGCCCCTGGAACGAGTAGGGACTCGTCCGCGGCTTGAAGACGCCGCCGCGCAGGACCCGGCCTCCCCCCTCGCGCACGACGCGGGCCGCCTCGAACAGCTGCGTTTCGCTCTCGACCGCGCACGGCCCGGCGATCACGACGAACCCCTCGCCGAAGACGACGTCCCCCACTTTCACCGGCGTTCGTGCGCCCGGGTCGGTCGCGCGGCGGGCGGCGAGCGGGTAGGCGACCCGGCTCTCGACCGGAACGGGCGAACCGGCCGGCCAGGGCTCCGGCGGCGCCGCGTCCGGCAGGAGGTCGACGTCCTTCGGCACCTCGCGGGACGGATCGGCCTTCCGCGGGTAGCAGCCGAGGACCCGGAGGTAGCGCGCGTTCCGGCCGACCCCGTCGAGGGCCGCCGTGAGGCGGGGGTCGTCCACGTTCCCTTCGACGTCGACGTAGAACTGGTACTCCCACGGCGTCGCCGGCATCGACCGGCTCTCGAGCTTCGTCAGGTTCACGCCCGCCTTCGCGAGCTCCGCGAGGCAGCGCTCGAGGGCTCCCTCCCGGTGGTCCGTGACGAGCAGGAGCGACGTCCGGCAGGGGATCCGCGGGTCGAAGCGGAACGGCCGCTTGTGGACGACGACGAACCGCGTCTGGTTGTTCCTCTGGTTCGCGATCGACCGCCGGAGGACGACCAGCCCGTGCCGCTCCCCCGCCTCTTCCGAGGCGATGGCGGCGTTCTCCTCGCTCCCGAGCTCCTTCACCTTCGCGACGCTCGCCGCCGTGTCGAAGAAGCTCTCGGACGTCGCCCCGGCGAGGCCGTCGAGGAACTCCGAGCACTGCAGAAGCGCCTGGGGATGCGAGTAGACCCTCCGGATCCGGGCGAGCGGGACCTTCGCGAGACCGAGGAGGCAGTGCTCCACCGGCCAGACCTCCTCACCGACGATCGAGAGCTTCGACGTGCCGAGCAGCGCGTAAGTCTCGTTGATCCCTCCGGCGACGGAGTTCTCGAGCGGCAGGATCGCGAACTCGCACTCGTCCCGCTCGACCGCCTCCACCGCCTGGCGAAACGACCGGTAGCCGACGAAGATCGGCTCCTCGGAGCGGTCCGCGAAGAACTTCCGTCCCGCGAGGTGGCTGTAGGCGCCTTCCGCCCCCTGGAAGGCGACCCGGAGGAGCGCCGGCTCCTCGTCGATCCCGTTGGCGGCCCGCGTCAGCCGGCTCTCCTGCTGCCTCACGGAGGCTTCCACGACGTCCCGGAAGATCTTCACGACGTGGAACGCGTTCAGGCCGCGCCGCTGGGCCTCCCGGCCCACTTTCGAGAGGAGGTCCCGTTCCCTCTCCAGGTCGCGGAGGAGGAGCGCGTGCTCCCGGCTCTTGAGCGCCGCGACCTCGTCGACGACCGCGGCGCGCTCGGCGAGGAGGTCGAGAAGGGCGGCGTCGATCCGGTCGAGCGCCGACCGGACGTTCGGGAGGTCGCTCACGGGTAGATTCTGTAGAGCATCCTCGGGTACGGAATGCACTCGCGCAGGTGGGGCACGCCGCACATCCAGGCCGTGAACCGTTCGAGGCCCATCCCGAAGCCGGAGTGAGGGAACGACCCGTACTTCCGCACGTCGAGGTACCACTGGAACGTCTCGACCGGGAGACCGTGCTCGCGGATGCGGGAGAGGAGGAGGTCGTGGTCGTGGATCCTCTGCGAGCCTCCGATGATCTCGCCGTATCCCTCGGGGGCGAGGACGTCCAGGCCGAGGACGACCTCGGGGTCCTTCGGGTCGGGCTGCATGTAGAACGCCTTGATGCCGACCGGGTAGCGCGTGACCATGACCGGCGTGTCGTAGTCCGCGGTGAGCGCGGTCTCCTCGTCGCCGCCGAGGTCGTCGCCGAACTTCACCGGGAAGCCCTTCTTCGCGAGGATCTCGATCGCTTCGCGATAGTCGATCCGGGGGAACGGCTTCGCGACCGTCGCCTCGAGCGTCGTCGTGTCGCGCTCCAGGCGCTTCAGGTCCTCCTTGCGGCGGTCGAGCACCCGCGCCGTCAGCTCGCGGACGAACTCCTGAGCGAGCTCCATGAGGCCGTCCACCTCCAGGAAGGCGACCTCCGGCTCCACCATCCAGAACTCGCGGAGGTGCCGGCGCGTCTTCGACTTCTCGGCGCGGAACGTCGGCCCGAAGCAGTAGACCTTGCCGAGCGCCGCGGCGGCTGGCTCCAGGTAGAGCTGGCCCGACTGCGAGAGGAATGCCTTCTCGTCCTCCGTGTACTGCGTCTCGAAGAGGTTCGAGGTCCCCTCGGAGGCGTTCGGCGTCAGGATCGGCGAGTCGATCCGCGTGAAGCCGCGCGTGTAATAGAAGTCGTGGATCGCGCTCTCGACCTCGCTCCTCACCCGGAGGATCGCGACCTGCCGTGCGGAACGGAGCCAGAGGTGGCGCTGCGACATCAGGAAGTCGACGCCGTGCTCCTTCGGGGTGATCGGCCAGTCGTGGCAGACCGAAAGGACGGTGAGGCCGGTGACACCGATCTCGACGCCTCCCTCCTGCCGCGGCGCCTCGCGGACGACGCCGGTCACCTCGAACGTCGACTCCTGGGTCAGCCGGTCCGACTCGGCCCAGACCTCGTCGGAGACCTCCTTCTTCACGACGACGCACTGAACGTAGCCCGAGCCGTCGCGGAAGACGAGGAACCGGATCTTCCCGCTGTCCCGGCGGTTGTAGAGCCACCCCTTGAGCGTGACGGTCTCACCGATGCGGGCAGGGAGTCCGGAGACGGAATCGGCAGGTCCGGTCGACATAGAAGCGGAATTTAGCAGGCGCCGCAAGCCCCGGCTGCCCGGAGCGGTCCGGGACGACCGGCCGCCGCGCCAGGGGCGCGTGGTCCCCATTCAAGCTCAGCCGGCTCGGAGGGGGTTCGGGGGGACCGGCCGCCGCGCCGCAGGCGCGTGGTCCCCCCGACAAGAAAACGTCACCGCCGGGAACGCGCCGCCTGAAGGACCGTCAGCGCCTGCGAGATCCGGAGGAGCTTCCGGTTCTTCTTCTGGTTCCCGTCGACGTCGTCGACGGTCACGACGGTTCCGCGGAGCTCCCGCGCCGCCTTCTCGAGCTCGGCCTGCAGCGACAGGAGCTCGTGCGGTTCGTACTTCTTCAGCATGACGCCGTTCAGCGACAGGTAACCCTCCGTCACGTCGGAGGCCGTCTTCCAAGCGGGGTTCGCCATCGGCCGACAGGATGCGCCGGGCCCGGCCGGCCCGTCAACGGCCGCGTGCTAGATTCCCGCGTCCGCTCGCGGCCGCGCGCCGTAGTGAGCCTCAGGAGGCGATTTCGTGGCATTCCAGGGCGTCGATTTCTTCCAGCTCGACGGGCTCCTCACCGAAGACGAGAGGGCCGTCCGCGACCTCGTCCGGGACTTCGTCGACAACGAGGTCCTCCCGATCATCGAAGAGTGCGCCTACGAGGGGCGGTTCCCGGCGGAGCTCGTCCCGAAGATGGCCGCGATGAACCTCTTCGGGCCGACGATTCCCGACTACGGGCTGCCGGGTCTCTCGAACGTCGCCTACGGGCTCATCACCCAGGAGCTCGAGAGGGGCGACTCGGGCCTCCGCTCGTTCGCGTCGGTCCAGT
Source organism: uncultured Holophagales bacterium (assembly GCA_964453825.1). GTDB lineage: Bacteria > Acidobacteriota > Thermoanaerobaculia > UBA5066 > UBA5066 > UBA5066. Next base: position 862 of record CAYVPO010000173.1, on the reverse strand, counting down.
CCTCCCTCGTCATGTTCCCGATCTGGAAGTACGGATCGAAGGAGCAGAAGGACCGTTGGATCCCCGCCCTCGCGAAGGGAGAGGCGATCGGCTGCTTCGGCCTCACCGAGCCCGACTTCGGCTCGAACCCGGGCGGAATGCGCACGGTCGCGAAGAAGGACGGGGACTCCTGGGTCCTGAACGGCGCCAAGGCCTGGATCACGAACGGGACGATCGCCGACGTCGCCGTCGTCTGGGCGAAGGACGGGGGGTACGACGGCCGAATCCGCGGCTTCCTCGTCGAGAAGGGGACGCCTGGATTCACGACCTCCGAGCACCGGATGAAGATGTCCCTCCGGGCTTCCGTGACGGGCCAGCTCGCGTTCGAGGACTGCCGTATCCCGGCCGAGAACGTCCTCCCCGGCGTGGACGGCCTGAAGGGGCCGCTCTCCTGCCTCACGCAGGCCCGCTACGGAATCTCCTGGGGCGGCATCGGCTCCGCGATGGCGACGTACACCTGCGCTCTCGACTACGCGAAGTCGAGGAAGCAGTTCATGGACCGGCCGATCGCCTCCCACCAGCTCGTCCAGGAGAAGCTCGCGTTCATGATCACGGAGATCACGAAGGGGCAGCTCCTCGCGCTCCAGCTCGGCCGGATGAAGGACGCCGGGACGATGAAGCCCGAGCACGTCTCGATGGCGAAGCGGAACAACGTCTGGGTGGCGCGCGAGTGCGCGAAGCTCGCCCGCGAGATCCTCGGCGCGAACGGCATCGTCGGCGAGTACCCCGTCTTCCGGCACCTCGCGAACATCGAATCGGTCTTCACGTACGAGGGGACGCACGACATCCACACCCTCGTCCTGGGCCAGGCCGTCACCGGCAT
>CAYVPO010000172.1:0-7685 GCA_964453825.1 uncultured Holophagales bacterium | reverse complement strand
GCCAGGACGAGGAGGACGTGCATCGGGAAGTGCGGCGGCTCGTCGGCGCCGGCGCGGGAGCGGGAGCGGAACAGGCTCATCTATATGGCCTCCGTGGCGCGCGTCATTCGGTTCTGGAAGACGCCGTAGACGAGCAGGATCCCGAAGATGATCGTGGAGTAGGCCGCGGCGTAGCCGTACTGGTACTTCTCGAACGCGAACTTGTACGACTGCGTGATGAGGATCTCGGTCGAGCCGGCGGGCTGCCCCGCGCTCACGAGGTAGATGATGTTGAACATGTTGAACGTCCAGACGACCGAGAGGATGACCGCCGGGACGAGCGCGGGCTTGAGGGACGGGAGCGTGATCGACCGGAACGACTGCCAGCGGGAGGCGCCGTCGACCCGCGCCGCCTCGTAGAGGTCGGCCGGGATCGACTGGAGGGCGCCGAGGGAGATGACCATCATGAACGGGAAGCTGAGCCACCCGTTCGTCGCGAAGACGGTGAAGAAGGAGGTCGCCGGCGTGTCGAACCAGGAGACCGGCTCCCCGCCCAGCATCTGCACGACCTGGTTCACGACGCCGAACTGCTGGTGGAACATGCCGCGCCAGATGAGGGCCGTGATGTAGTTGGGCATCGCCCAGGGAAGGATCAGGAGGACCCGGTAGACCGGCTTCAGCGCGAGCCCCTTCGTGTTGAGGATCAGCGCGAGGATGAGCCCTACGGTGACCCCGTAGGTCACGTTCGTGACCGTCCAGGCGATCGTGATCCAGAGCGTCCAGTAGAAGTTCTGGTAGTTGAAGACGAGGCCGCCGTCCGCGGCCGTCTGGGCGACCTTGAAGTCCGAGAGGATCGAGACGTAGTTCTTGAAGCCGACCCAGATCTCGGTGAGGGGCGCGTTGGCGTTGTAGATCGTCTGGTCGGTGAAGGACAGGACGATGCCGTAGACGAACGGGAAGAAGACGAGGAAGACCATCCCGACCATCGCCGGGACGACGTAGGCGTAGGCGGTGCGGTGGGTCTTCAGCGTCCTCAGGAACGCGGCGAGGCCCCCGAAGCCGACGAAGCCGAGGAGGAGGAGCGCGACGGCCCCCAGGAGGAGGGACGAACGGCGGACCGTCGCCCTCGCCGATGCGACCGCGGAGGCGACCTTCGCCGCATCGACGTTCCCCGCGCCGTCGGAAAGGCCGAGGGGCCGCCGGAAGGCGTCGGAGTCCCAGGCCGCGGGGTCGAGGGGCGCGGAGGAGGGCGCAGGGGCGGCTTCGGGAGCGTCTCCGTCGGCCGGCGTCTCCGGAGCCGCCGGCACCGGGAGCGCGGCGAGGAGCGCCTGCGCCTTCGCGGCGGATTCCTTCACCGACGCCGCGACGTCGGTCTCGAGCGCCGTCCGTGCGCGGGAGAGCTTGGCCGACGACTGCGCCGAGAAGCCCCAGGCGGTCCCGGCGAGGAGGAGCGCGGCGAGGAGGCCCAGCGGCATCTTCCGCTCGCCGATGAGGATCGCCAGGAACGCGAAGAGGACGACGGGGGCGACGACGTAGGAGAGGGTCGTCAGGAGAGACGGGTGCGGCGCCGGCGGCGGCGGGACGCGCCGGTTCTCGACCATCCCGACGACCTCGCCCTCGCGCTCGATCGGCGCCGCGAGCGACAGGGAGCCGTCGGGGAGCCTCTCCTTCTCGACCTCGTCCTTCCGCGCGCCCCCCTCCGCCCGGTTCGTCTCGATGGCGGCGCGGAGGCGCTGGCCGCGGTCGTAGAGCTCCTTCTCCTCGCGCTTCAGGCGGCGCGGGGCCGCGTCCTCGCCGGCGTCCGCGGGGTCGGTCGAGGCCTCGAGGGAGACGCCGTCGAACAGGACGACGCGCGTCGCGGCGACCCGGGGCTGTGACGCCGCGAAGCCGGCGACGACGGCGCGGATCGCCTCGCCGTCGCCCGCCCGGGCGACGAGGTCCGTCAGCGCGCGGAGGGAGACGACGGCGCGGCGGTCCTCGCCGAAGCGGGCCGTCTCCCCGAGCGAGGTCGACAGGAGCCGGTGGCCGACCCCGGCGACGAGGAGCGTGCCGAGGAGGAGGCCGGCTCCGAGCCGGAGCCGGTGGGAGGGCTCCTTCGCGTTCTCGTCCGGCCGTTCGCTCACGGGACTACTTCCGGAGGGCCGCGACGTCCTTGAGGACGGCGGCCTGCGCCTGGTCCATCGCCGCCTTCGGGGTGGCGGCCTTCTTGACGATCGTGTTCATGGCCGTCGTGGCCGGCGACCAGACCATCGTCATCTCGGGGAGGTTCGGCATCGGGACCGCGACCTCGACCTGCTTGCGGAACGCGGAGAGGATCTTGTCGCCCGCGACGGCCGGGTCGGCGTAGACCGCCTTGTTCGCCGGCGTCTGACGGCCTTCGACGGCCATCACCTTCGCCTGGGGGGTGTCCGTCAGGTACTTCGCGAAGTCGAAGGCGGCGTCCTTGTTCTTCGACGGGGCGGTCACGTAGACCCCCTCGACCGTCATCCAGGGGCGCATCGGCTTGCCCCCCGCCTCGTCGATCGTCGGGAGGGGCGCGAGGCCGTAGTCGACCCCCTTCGCGATCTCGCCGAGGAACCAGGGGCCCGAGAAGACCATCGCGGCCTTCCCGCCGTTGAAGAGCGAGGTGATGAGGGCGGTGGACGGCTCGGCGGGGAGGATGCCGTCCTTCGTGAACCACCTCATGAGGAGCTCGAGCGCCTTCACGTTCTCGGGGGCGTTCAGGACCGGCTTCGGGCCCGGGTCGAAGACGCGCCCGCCGAACGCGTTCTGGAGCGCCGCGTGGTAGTAGAAGTCCGAGTAGGAGTAGGCGAGGCCGAAGCGGCCCGACTTCGCGTCGGTCAGCTTCTTCGCCGTCGCGACGAGCTCCTTCGAGGTCTTCGGCGGCGCCGCGACGAGCTTCTTGTTGTAGATGAGCGTGATGACCTTGTAGTTCAGCGGCAGGCCGTAGACGGTGCCGCGGTAGGTCATCGCCTCCATCGTCGTCGGGATGAAGCGCGCGATCGTCGCCTTGTCGAGGAAGAAGTCGATCGGCTCGACGGTCTTGCCCGCCTCGATCCAGCCGCCGAGGCGGTCCTGGGCGTAGATGAAGACGTCGGGGCCCTTGCCGCGCGGGACGGCGGCGGTGATCTTGTCGGCGAAGGCGTCGTAGGGGACGGCGAGCGTCGTCACCTTTATCCCTTTCGACGCGACCGTCGCGTTGTAGGCGGCGACGACCTTCTCGATGGCCGCCTTCTCCTCGGCGCGGTAGGCGTGCCAGACGACGACCTCCTTCTGCGCGAGGAGGGGGCCCGCCGGCGCGGCGAGCGCGGCGGCGAGGAGCGGGAGCGCGAGGCGGGAGAGCTTCATTACACGTGCCTCCGGTGTTCAGGCCGTCAGACGGCGTTCCGTCGCGGCGTCGAAGAGGTGGAGGGACTCGAGCTCGACGACGAGCTCGAGCTTCTGGTCGATGGCCGGCGCGTGATGAGGGTCGACCTTGGCGACGATCAGGTCGTCGGCGCCGGCCCGGGCGTAGACGAGGACCTCGTGCCCGAGCGGCTCGGCGATCTCGACGGTCACCGGGATCCGGGCGCTCTCGCCGCGGGCGGGGCGGCTGCCGTCGCTCAGGTGCTCGGCGCGGATCCCGACGACGAGGGCCTTCCCGTCCTTCCCGGCGGTGAGGGCCCGGAGCGACTGCGCCACCGGGAGGGAGAACGCCGTCCCCTTCAGCGTGGCGCCGCCGTCGGCGATCGTCGCCTTGACGAAGTTCATCGGCGGCGTTCCGATGAAGGCGGCGACGAAGAGGTTCGCGGGCTGCTCGTAGACCTCGAGCGGCGTCCCGACCTGCTGGAGCTTGCCGTCCTTCATGATGGCGATCCGGTGGCCCATCGTCATCGCCTCGACCTGGTCGTGGGTGACGTAGACGGTCGTCGTCTTGAGGCGGTTCTGGAGCTTGCTGATTTCGGCCCGCATCTGGACGCGGAGCTTGGCGTCGAGGTTCGAGAGCGGCTCGTCGAAGAGGAAGACGGCGGGCTTGCGGGTGATGGCCCGCCCGACCGCGACCCGCTGCCGCTGCCCGCCCGAGAGCTGCTTCGGCTTCCTGTCGAGGAGCTGAGTGATGCCGAGCATCTCGGCCGCCTCGTTCACGAGCCGGTCCATCTCGGCCTTCGGCGTCTTCCGGATCTTCAGGCCGAACTCGAGGTTCTCCCGGATCGTCATGTGCGGGTAGAGCGCGTAGCTCTGGAAGACCATGGCGATGTCGCGGTCCTTCGGCGCCACCTCGTTCACGACGCGGTCGCCGATCGCGATGGTGCCGTCGGAGATCTCCTCGAGCCCCGCGATCATCCGGAGCGCCGTCGACTTTCCGCAGCCGGACGGGCCGACGAGGACCATGAACTCGTGGTCCTTGATCTCGAGGTTCAGCCCCTCGATGACGGAGACGTCGCCGTAGCGTTTCGCGACGTCCTTGAAGACGACTTCGGCCATGCGTGGGCCTCCTCGTTCAGCGTCCGGGTGCCAGGATCGCGGCGCCCCGGGGCGGAAGGGTCAGGGAGACGGAGCCTCCCGAGAGCGTGACGGCGAGGTCGCCGAGGTGGTCCTTCGGAGCCTGGCCGCCCCACTCCGCGGGGGCGGGGAAGGTGATCGGGACGGGCTCGGCGGCACGGTTGACGGCGACGGCGACCGCATCGCCGGACGCCGCGTCTCGCCGGAGAAAGGCGTAGCCGTCTCCCTGCGTGACGAGCCCCTCGTGGGTCCCGCGCCGGAGCGCGGGGAAGGTCTTCCGGATCGAGACGAGCTTCACGTAGTCGGCCCGGAGCGCCTCGTTCCGCGGCAGGCCGGCGCCGGGCCGGACGCCCTTCTCGCCCCACGGCATGTCGCTCCGGTTCTCGGGCCAGTCGCCTCCGGGGCGGGCGACCTCCTCGCCGTAGTAGATCGTCGGGATGCCGGCGGTCGTCATCTGGAGGACCGCCGCGAGCCGGAAGAGCGGAACGTCCCCGCCGAGCTGGAAGAGGCCGCCCGGGACGTCGTGCGAGGAGAGGAAGTGGGAGAGGAGGTAGCCGGGCCTCACCTTCTCCCGCGACTTCAGGTAGCGGTCGAAGGCGAGCGTCCGGCCGCGCCCCTCGACGAAAGCGAGGGCGTTCCCCTGGAACGCGAAGTCGAAGCCGGCGTCCATCTCGTCGCGCTCGAACCAGGGGTCGAGGACCTGCGCGTCGCCTCCCCAGACCTCGCCGAGGAGGAAGAAGCCTTTCCCGACCTCCTCGCGCGTCCGCCGCCGGTGCTCGGTCCAGAAGTCGTGGGCGACGTGCTTGACGGTGTCGAGCCGGAAGCCGTCGACGCCGAAGCGCTTCGCCCAGGCGATCTGCGCGTCGAGGAGGTACCTCGCGACCTCGGGGTCCTCGGTCCGGAAGTCGGGGAGGCCGGCGACGCACGAGGTGACGTCGTCGCTCCCACAGTCCCCCTTCTCGTTCGTCCGGAACCAGCCCCTGGTCGCCGGGTCCTTCGTGTACCTCGACTCGTACCCCGCGTGGTTGTAGACGACGTCGAGGAGGACGCGGATGCCGCGCGCGTGGCACGCCTCCACGAGCGCGATGAAGTCGTCTTCACGGCCGAAGCGCGGGTCGAGGGAGAGGAAGTCGTCGGCCCAGTAGCCGTGGTAGGCCCAGTCGGGGAAGCCGGCCCCGGTGACGAAGCCGGGCGTGTTCTTCACGATCGGCGTGATCCAGAGGGCGTTCACGCCGAGCGAGGCGATCTCGTCGAGCTGCGCGATCAGCCCCTTCGCGTCGCCGCCGTGGAAGTACCCCTTCTTCGTCGGGTCGACGTCGACGTTGCTCGCCAGGTCGCCGTCCGCGAAGCGGTCGAGGACGACGAAGTAGAGGACGGCGTCGCGCCAGTCGTCGAGGAGGGGCGGCGCCGCGACCGCGGCGGCGGTTCGGGGTGGCGGGGCGGGAGGTCCGTTCGGCGCCGACGTGCACGCGGCCGACGCGGCGGCGAGGCCGAGGACGGCGCTCCCCGCGAGGAGACGGAGGCGGGACGGAACTTGCGTGCGAATGAGGCTCTCCTGTCGTTCGGCTTCCGGTGTTCCTCGCGGAACTCTACAGGAAATCGCCCCGATGGGATGCGGCCGAATCGCGCCTAGAATTCCGACGATCATGCGAGAAGTGCCGAACCGACGCGTCCATACCGTGATCCTCGGCGGGGGCCAGGGCAAGCGCCTCTTCCCCCTCACGCGCGACCGCGCCAAGCCGGCCGTGCCGCTCGGCGGCAAGTACCGGCTGATCGACGTCCCGCTCTCGAACGCGATCAACTCCGGCTTCCGGGACATCGCGGTCCTGACGCAGTTCAACTCCGCCTCGCTCAACAACCACATCTCCCTCACCTACCGCTTCGACAGCTTCGCCCGCGGCGGCGTGGAGCTGATCGCGGCGCAGCAGACCGAGGAGGGCGGGGAGTGGTTCGAGGGGACGGCCGACGCCGTCCGGAAGCACCTCCGGCGGCTCGGGACGCGGGACTACGACCACGTCCTGATCCTCGCGGGAGACCACCTCTACCGGATGGACTACCGGGAGATGTTCGACGCGCACGTCCAGTCGAGCGCGGACGTCACGGTCGGGGTCCTCCCGGTCGGCGCCGAGGAGTGCGCGGGGTTCGGGGTCCTCCTGACCGGGTCCGACGGCCAGATCCGGGCCTTCCGCGAGAAGCCGAAGACGGAGGAGGAGCTCGCCCCGCTCGCCCCCGGCAAGGAGCTGCGCGACCGGTGGGGCCTCCAGCCCGGGCAGTACCTGGCGAGCATGGGGGTCTACGTCTTCCGGATGGAGACCCTCCGCGAGGCCCTCGCGAAGCCGGAGAACATGGACTTCGGCAAGGACATCATCCCGGGACACATCGGGAGCCACAAGGTGCAGGCGTTCCCGTTCCGGGGCTACTGGCGCGACATCGGGACGATCCGGAGCTTCTACGAGGCGAACATCACGCTGACGGACGACGACCCGCCGTTCCACTTCCACCATCCCGCAGCGCCGATCTACACGCGTCCGCGCTTCCTCCCCTCCTCCTCCCTGATCGACGTGAAGGTCGACCACTGCCGCCTGGCGGACGGGGTGAGGATCTACGGGGCGGAGATCACCCGGAGCGTCATCGGCCTCCGCGCCCGGATCGAGAAGGGGGGCCGGATCGTCGAGTCGATCCTGATGGGGGCGGACGAGTTCGAGGACGAGGACCTCGCGGTCAGCGCCCTCAACGAGGGGCTCCCCCCGGTCGGGATCGGGGCCGACTGCGTGATCGAGCGGGCCATCGTCGACAAGAACGCCCGTATCGGGGCGGGGTGCGTCCTGCGCGGCGACCCGTCGCGTCCCGACCAGGACGGCGACGGCTGGTGCGTCCGCGACGGGATCGTCATCGTCCCGAAGAACGCCGTCCTGCGGCCCGGGACCGTGGTCTGAACCGGGGGCCGGGGGAGGGGCGCCCCTTCCCCGGACCCTTTCCGCCCCTCGGGGAGGAGCCCGTGCCCCCCGTCTCCTTCGTCCTCGTCCTCCACGGCCACATGCCGGCGGTCCTCGGCCACGGAGTCTGGCCGCACGGAGCCGACTGGCTGCACGAGGCGGCGGCCGAGACGTATCTGCCGTTCGTCGCCGCCGCCCGTGAGCTCGACGCCGAGGGGGTGCCGTGGCGGGCGACGGTCGGACTGACGCCGATCCTCTGCGAGCAGCTGCGCGACCCGCGCTTCCCGC
>CAYVPO010000171.1:0-7688 GCA_964453825.1 uncultured Holophagales bacterium | reverse complement strand
TGAACCCGGTCGACCACCCGATGGGCGGCGGCGAGGGCAAGACGTCGGGCGGCCGGCACCCGACCTCCCCGTGGGGCTGGAAGACCAAGGGGAAGAAGACCCGCAACAACAAGCGTACCGACGCGCTGATCGTCAAGCGCCGCACGAAGTAAGGCGGAGCGAAGGAAACCCTGATGTCGCGTTCGACAAAGAAAGGCCCCTTCGTGGACGGGCACCTCCTCGAGAAGATCGTCACCCTCAACTCGGCGGGGGACAAGCGCGTGGTCAAGACCTGGTCGCGCCGCTCGACGATCATGCCCGAGATGGTCGGCCACACCGTCGCCGTCCACAACGGCAAGAAGTTCATCCCCGTCTACGTCTCCGAGAACATGGTCGGCCACAAGCTCGGCGAGTTCTCTCCCACCCGCACCTTCAAGGGCCACTCGGGCCGGAAGGTCGAGAAGGGCGCCTCGCCGGCGCCGGCCGCCAAGTAGCGGAGGACCGATGGAAGCCGTCGCCCGCCTCCGCCACTACCGCGGCTCCGCACAGAAGGTGCGGCTCGTCGCGGACCTCATCCGCATGAAGCCGGTCGGCCGCGCGCTGGCGACGCTTCGCGCGACGCCGAAGGGCTGCTCGCCCGACCTGAAGAAGCTCGTCGAATCCGCCGTCGCGAACGCCCAGCAGAACGGCTCGGGCGTCGACGCGGACGCGCTCGTCGTCTCGCGCATCCTCGTGGACGGCGCGGGGCGCAAGCCCCTCCAGCGGAACTCGATGCTCCGCTCGGTCTCCAACTACAAGAAGCGCTTCGCCCGGCCCCGCTTCATGAGCGGCCCGCAGGGGCGGATGTGGCTCGTCACCCGGCCCTTCTGCCACGTCACGGTCGTCCTCTCGGACGACCCGGCGGTCCGCCGCAAGGCGGGGCTGACGGCCGAGCCGGCGCGCCCGGTCGCGAAGAAGAAGGGCGGCAAGGTGGCCGCCGCGGTCGCGAAGGCCGCCGCCCGGCCGCAGGCCCCGAAGGCCGACGCGAAGCCCGCGAAGGCCGAGGGCGCGCCGAAGGCGCCGAGGACCAGGAAGAGCGCGAAGGCCCCGGAGCCCGCCGGCGGTCAGGAGTAGGACGAAGATGGGTCAGAAGGTTCACCCCTACGGGTTCCGCATCGGCTACAACCGGACCTGGCACTCGCGCTGGTACGCGGAGAAGGACTACCTCCGCTTCCTGCACGACGACCTGAAGCTCCGGGCCGAGCTCAAGCGCGACCTCTCGAACGCGGCCGTCTCCGAGGTCGAGATCGAGCGCGGGAACAAGCTCAAGATCAACATCATGACGGCCCGCCCGGGCGTCATCATCGGCAAGAAGGGCGCGGCCGTCGACCAGCTCCGCGACCGCCTCCAGCGCCGGCTCGGCAAGGACATCCACGTCAACATCGTGGAGATCCAGCGTCCCGAGACCGACGCCCAGCTCGTCTCCGAGTCGATCGCGATGCAGCTCGAGCGCCGGGTGGCGTTCCGCCGCGCGATGAAGAAGGGGATGGAGTCCGCGTTCCGCTTCGGGGCGCAGGGAATCAAGATCCGCTGCTCCGGCCGGCTCAACGGCGCCGAGATCGCGCGCTCCGAGTGGTACCAGGAGGGGCGCCTGCCGCTCCACACCCTCAAGGCCGACATCGACTACGGCTTCGCCGAGGCCCGCACGACGTACGGGAAGATCGGCGTGAAGTGCTGGATCTACAAGGGCGACCTCCACCGCGCGAAGTCGCGCCGGAAAGTCGCGTAAGGAACTCCCGCCATGTTGATGCCCTCCAAGGTCAAGTACCGCAAGCAGCAGAAGGGGCGCCGGCGCGGCACCGCGCTGCGCGGCGGGACGCTCTCCTTCGGCGAGTTCGGCCTGCAGGCCCTCGAGGCGGGGTGGCTCACCGCCCGCCAGATCGAGGCCGGCCGCGTCGCGATCCAGCGCCACGTCAAGCGCGGCGGCAAGCTCTGGATCCGCGTCTTCCCCGACAAGCCGATCACCAAGAAGCCCCTCGAGACCCGAATGGGGAAGGGCAAGGGCGCGCCGGAGGCCTGGGTCTCCGTCATCAAGCCCGCCCGGATCCTGTTCGAGATGGAGGGCGTGGACGAGAAGACCGCCCGCGACGCGTTCCGGCTCGCGTCCGACAAGATCGGGATCCGGACCCGGTTCATCTCGCGGTCGTTCGAGGAGGCCGTGCGATGAAGGGGACGACCGTCGAGACGATGAAGGGCTGGTCCGCCGACGAGCGCGGCGCCAAGCTTCGCGAGTGGACGCAGGCCCTGTTCAACCTCCGCCTCCAGAAGGCCACCGGCCAGCTGGAGAACCCCCTGAAGATCCGCCAGCTGCGGCGCGACATCGCGCGGCTGAAGACGGCCGAGAGGCAGGCCCGATGACCACCGAGACCACCACCGCAGCGGCGAAGCCCGCAGCCCGCAAGAGCCGCAAGGTCGGCACGGTCGTCTCCAACAAGATGGAGAAGACCGTCGTCGTCGAGGTCACCCGCCTCGTCAAGCACGGCCGGTACGGCAAGTTCCTGAAGAAGTCCGCCCGCTTCCTCGCGGACGACCGCGTCCACGCGTGCATTCCCGGGGACGTCGTCGAGATCGAGGAGACGCGGCCGCTCTCGGCGCGCAAGCGCTGGCGCGTCCGCGCCGTCGTGACCGCGGCGCGGCGGGAAGGGTAGAGGAGAGACGCCGTGATTCAGATGGGGACGATCCTCGAGGTCGCGGACAACTCCGGCGCCAAGCGCCTCTCCTGCATCCGCCTCAAGGGAGGGTCGGTGGGGCAGTACGGGCGCCTGGGCGACGTCATCACCTGCGCGGTGAGGGAGTCCGCCCCGGACGCGCCCGACGCGGTCAAGAAGGGGAAGGTCGTGAAGGCCGTCATCGTGCGGACGCGGCGCGAGCAGCGCCGGCGGGACGGCAGCTACATCCGCTTCGACAACAACGCGGCCGTCCTGATCAACAACGAGAAGGAACCGATCGGGACCCGCGTGTTCGGGCCGGTCGCACGGGAGCTCCGCGAGAAGAAGTACATGAAGATCATCTCGCTCGCTCCCGAGGTGATCTGAGGCGAACGCGATGAAGAAGAAGCAGCCCGAGTACACGGGGAAGACCAGGGTCCGGAAGGGCGACGAGGTCGTCGTCCTGGCCGGGAAGGACCGGGGCGCGCACGGGAAGGTCCTGCGCGTCGTCCCCGACAAGGGGCGGGTCGTGGTGGAGGGCGTGAACCTCATCAAGCGCGCCACGCGCCCGAACCCGCAGAAGAACATCAAGGGCGGGATCGTCGAGAGGGAGGCGGCCATCGCCATCTCGAACGTCATGCTCCGCGACCCGGAGACGGGGAAGCCGACCCGCGTCGGCGTCCGCGTCGAGGGGGGGGAGCGCGTCCGCTACGCGCGCCGGAGCAGCACGACGATCTCCTCCGTGACGAAGAAGACGGGAGCGTAAGCGATGTCGTCGCGGCTCAACGAAAAGTACCGCAAGGACGTCGTCCCGGTCCTGAAGAAGGAGTTCGGGATCGACAACCCGATGGCGGTCCCGAAGATCGAGAAGGTCGTCCTGAACATGGGCGTCGGAGAGGCGATCACGAACGTGAAGATCGTCGAGGCCGCCGCCGAGGAGCTGACGAAGATCGCCGGCCAGCGCGCGGTCATCACCCGCGCCCGGAAGTCGATCGCGACCTTCAAGCTCCGCGAAGGCATGCCGATCGGCTGCCGGGTCACGCTGCGCGGCGAGCGGATGTACGAGTTCCTCGACCGCCTCCTCAACATCGCCCTTCCGCGGGTGCGGGACTTCCGTGGCGTGCCCACGCGGGCCTTCGACGGCCGCGGGAACTACACGCTCGGCATCCGGGACCACCTCGTCTTTCCGGAGATCGATCCGGGCAAGGTGGACAAGTCGAAGGGCCTCAACGTCACGATCGTGACGACGGCCGGCTCCGACGACAGGGCGCGCGTCCTGCTCCGCGAGCTGGGCATGCCGTTCGGGCGCTAGGAACAAGGGAGAACCGTCGATGGCTCGTCGCTCCTCAATCGTCAAGACCACGCGGAAGCCGAAGTTCGCGATCCGGGCGCACAACCGGTGCAAGATCTGCGGCCGGCCGCGCTCCTACATCCGCAAGTTCGGCACCTGCCGCATCTGCTTCCGCAACCTCGCGCTCGGCGGCTACGTCCCGGGCGTGACCAAGGCGTCGTGGTGAGGAGGGGCGCGTGGCCGCACTGACCGACCCGATCGCCGACCTCCTGACCCGCGTTCGCAACGGGCTCACCTCCCGTCACGAGAAGATCGACGTCCCGTCGTCCCGCCTGAAGATCGAGATCGCCCGCATCCTGAAGGACGAGGGCTACATCAAGAACTTCAAGGTGCTCGACGACAAGGGCGCCGGCCTCCTCCGCCTGTACCTCAAGTACGACGACGCGGGGAACCCCGTGATCCACGGGCTCACGCGCGTCTCCCGCCCGGGCCGCCGCCTCTACCGCGGGAAGGACGAGCTCCCGCGCGTCCTCGGCGGGCTCGGCATCGCCATCGTCTCGACCTCGCAGGGGCTCCTCACCGGCCACGACGCGCGCAAGCGCGGCCTGGGCGGCGAGGTCGTCTGCTCGGTCTGGTAGGCCCGGAGGGAAGACGATGTCTCGAGTGGGAAAGAAGCCGATCACCCTCCCCAAGGGCGTCGAGGTCAAGGTCGACGCCTCGGGGGTCCACGTCAAAGGGCCCAAGGGAACGGTCTCCACGCCGGTCCTCGAGGGCATCTCCGTCGCCGTGAAGGACGGCCGCGTGGACCTCGTCCGCGCGAGCGAAGAGAAGCGGGTCCGCGCGTTCCACGGGCTGAACCGGGCGCTCCTGCAGAACGCCGTCGTCGGAGTGGCGGAGGGCTACAAGCGCTCCATCGACCTCGTCGGCATCGGCTACAAGGCCGAGAAGAAGGGGTCCGAGGTCATCTTCACGTGCGGCTACTCGCACACGGTCCGGTTCCCGGAGCCGGACGGCGTGACGATCGAGGTGGCGCCCGACGCGAAGGCCAAGGACGTCACGCACATCGTCGTCACGGGCGTCGACAAGCAGAAGGTCGGCGAGACGGCGACCCGGATCCGCGGCATCAAGCCGCCCGATCCCTACAAGCTCAAGGGCTTCCGCTTCGTCGGCGAGGTCCTGAAGAAGAAGGCCGGAAAGGCCGCCGGCAAGTGAGGTCTCGAGGATGAACAGGGCTCAGGCACGGGTCGAGGCGCGCGACAGGATCCACAGCCGGATCCGCCGGAAGGTCGAAGGTTCGCCGGAGCGGCCGCGGCTGGCGATCCGCAGGACTCTGAAGTACATCTACGCCCAGCTCGTCGACGACGCGTCCGGCCGGACGATCGCCCAGGCGAGCTCCCGCGAGGAGGCGATCCTCGGCGGGAAGAAGAGCGCCGCGAGCAAGGGCGCCGCGGTCTCCGTCGGCGCGCTCATCGCGGAGCGGGCGAAGGAGAAGGGCGTCTCCGCGGTCGTCTTCGACCGGGGCGGGCACCTCTACCACGGCAACGTCAAGGCTCTCGCGGACTCGGCGCGCGAGAAGGGGTTGAAGTTTTGAGCAGCACACCGAACCGTCCCCCCCGCTTCGGAAACCGTCCGGGCGGCCCGGGCCGCGGCCCCGGCGGTCCGAACGCCGCCCCGCCCCGCCCGCCGGGCGCTCTCGGAGAGGGTCGCGCGGGCCTCGACCTGATCGACCACGTGGTGCACATCAACCGCGTCACGAAGGTCGTCAAGGGCGGCAAGAACTTCTCGTTCTCCGCGCTCGTCATCGTCGGTGACGGGAAGGGGCGCGTCGGCTACGGCGCCGGCAAGGCGAAGGAAGTCCCCACGGCCATCAAGAAGGGGATCGAGATGGCCAAGAAGACGATGATCTCCGTGACGCTGAAGGGGACGACGATCCCCCACGCCGTCACGGGCCACTACGGCGCCGGGCGCGTCTTCCTCAAGCCGGCCGCCGAAGGCACGGGCGTCATCGCCGGCGGCGCGGTCCGGGCGATCCTCGAGGCGGTCGGGGTCCAGAACATCCTGACGAAGTCCCTCGGGACGACGAACCCGCACAACGTCGTCAAGGCGACGTTCGACGCCCTCCGGAACCTCCACCTGGCCGCCACGATCCTCAAGGCGCGCGGCCGGACGTCCGGCGCGGCAGCGGCCGAGGCCGCGGCTGCTCCGGCGGTCGAGGCCGTGGCGGCTCCGGAGATCCCGGCGGAGACGAAGTGATGGCCGAGAAAGAGAAGAGCTCGAAGAAGGACGTCGACGCCCTCCTGACGGAGGTCGCGTCGGCGGCGGGCGTGCCGAAGAAGACGGCGAAGCCGGCGGCCACGGTCCCGGCGAAGGCCGCCCCGGCCCCCGCGGCCAAGGCGCCCGCGAAGGCGGCGGCGCCCGAGGCGGGGAAGAAGACCGTCCGGATCCGCCAGGTGAAGTCCGGCATCTGCGCCCCGGTCGACCAGAAGCAGACCCTCGAGGGCCTCGGCCTCCGGCGGATTCGCCAGGAGGTCGTGAGGCCCGACACGCCCGCGCTCCGCGGGCAGATCCTCAAGGTCCGCCACCTCGTCGAGGTCGTGGGCGAGTAGCGAGAGGGACGACACACCATGGCTCACGGACTCCACAACCTCGGTCCGCGCAAGGGCGCGACGTCGGCACGCAAGCGCGTCGGCCGCGGCCCGGGCTCCGGCCTCGGAAAGACGTCGGGCAAGGGCCACAAGGGCCAGCAGTCGCGCAGCGGCTACTCCGGGCAGCTCGGCCGCGAGGGCGGCCAGATGCCCCTTCACCGGCGCCTTCCCAAGCGCGGCTTCAAGAACATCTTCCGCAAGGAGTGGAACACCGTACCGGTCGAGGCGCTCGAGCGTCTCTTCGCGGCGGGTGCCACCGTCGACGCCGAGGCCCTTGGCAAGGCCGGCCTCCTCAAGCATAAGGGCGCCGAGGTGAAGATCCTCGGGACGGGCGAGCTGAAGAAGACGCTGACCGTCGTCGCGCACCAGTTCACGGAGGGCGCCCGGAAGAAGATCGAGGCGGCGGGCGGCCGCTGCGAGGGCGTCCCGGCGTGATCGTCCTCGAGTCCTTCCGGAACGTCTTCGCGGTCCCGGACCTCAGAAAGAGGGTCCTCTTCACCTTCGGGCTGCTGGCGATCTACCGGATCGGCGCGCACATCCCGACGCCCGGGCTCGACGCCCAGGCGCTCGAGGAGTTCTTCAAGGCGAGCGCCGGCGGGCTCCTCGGGTTCCTGGACATGTTCTCGGGGGGCGCCCTCCGCCGGCTCTCCGTCTTCGCGCTCGGCATCACGCCGTACATCACGGCGTCGATCATCCTGCAGCTCCTCACCGTCGTCTGGCCCTACCTCGAGAAGCTCTCCAAGGAAGGGGAGATGGGCCGGCGCAAGATCACGCAGTACACCCGCTACGGCACGGTGCTGCTCGCCGTGGTCCAGGGCGCGGGTATCGCCCTCTGGCTCTGGGGGACGACGACGCCGACCGGCAAGTTCCTCGTCCTCCGGGACCCGACGTCCGAGGGCGGGAAGATCCCGTTCGTCCTGATGGCGATCCTCACGCTGACGACCGGAACGGCCTTCGTCATGTGGCTCGGCGAGCAGATCACCGAGCGCGGGATCGGGAACGGCATCTCGCTCATCATCTTCGCGGGCATCGTCGTCGGGCTCCCGACCGCCGTCTGGCAGTCATTCCGGCAGATCCAGCGCGGCC
>CAYVPO010000170.1:2678-7754 GCA_964453825.1 uncultured Holophagales bacterium | reverse complement strand
CTCGTACTCGAGGTCGACGTTCTGTCCGAACGCGAGCGAGGAGGCGAAGTTGTCGACCTGGACGGAGTGATCGATGACGAGGTCGGCGGGGGAGAGCGGGTTCACCCGGGCCGGGTCGCCCCCCATCGCGACGATCGCCTCGCGCATCGCGGCGAGGTCGACGACCGCCGGGACGCCGGTGAAGTCCTGCATCAGAACGCGGGCCGGGTGGAAGGCGATCTCCTTGTCCGGCTCGGCTTTCGGGTCCCAGCTCGCGAGGGCAAGGACGTCCTCGGCCTTCACGACGCGCCCGTCCTCGTTCCGGAGGAGGTTCTCGAGGAGGACCTTCAGCGAGTAGGGGAGCGTCCGGACCTCCGGGTGCTCCTTCGCGAGCGTCTCGATCGAGTAGTAGGAGACGGTCGCGCCTCCGGCGGAGAGGGTGGTCTTCGTCTTGAAGCTGTCGCTCATCGTTCCTCCGGGCGGTCAGGTCGAATACAGGACCGGCCGGGATTCTAATCGCGGCAGCGCAGCAAGGCGCCGGCGGCCGGAATCCGTGCCGGCGGCGCGGAGGACGGGGCTCAGTTCAGGTCGAAGTCTCCGCCCCCCATCCCGCAGCCGCCCATGCCGCACTGGCTCATGTCGCCGGTCTCGCACGCTCCCATTCCGCACGGGGCGTCGAACGAGGCCCCTCCCTTGTCGCCGCCGTGGGCGGCGAAGGAGGAGAGCAGGCGGGAAAGCTCGTGCGAGCCGCAGTGGGAGCATTCGGGGACGTAGTCAGCCGCGTCGCCGGCGAGGACGAGGTCCTCGGTCCTCTTGCCGCAGGCCTGGCACCGGTACTCGAAAACGGGCATGTCGGACCTCCCGAGACCGATTCTAGGGATCGGGGTTCGAAGACGGAAGGGGCGCGCGCCGGGTGAGATGATGCCCGGATCGCCACGACGGGAGGGGACGGATGAAGTGGGTCGTCTTCAACCAGAAGGGGGGCGTCGGGAAGTCGACGCTCGTCTGCAACCTCGCCGCCGTCGCCGCCGACGAGGGGGAGCGCTCCCTCGTCGTCGACCTCGACCCGCAGGGCTGCTCGTCCCACTACCTCCTCGGCGAAAGGGCGAAGGCCGCGCGTCCGAACCTCGCCGACTTCTACGAGCGGAGCCTCGAGATCCGCCTCGTCGACGACGGGATCCGGACGTTCATCCACGCGACGCCGTTCGAGGGGCTCGACGTCCTCCCGACGCAGCCGATACTGGAGACGTTCCACTCGAAGCTCGAGGGTCGGCACAAAATCTACCGCCTCCGCGACGCCCTCGCCCCGCTCGACGGCTACGCTCACGTCTTCTTCGACACGCCGCCGGCGCTCAACTTCTTCACCTTGTCCGCGCTCATCGCCGCCGAGCGGGTCCTGATTCCGTTCGACTGTGACGACTTCTCCCGCCGGGCGCTCTACGGCCTCCTCGACGTCGTCGAGGAGGTGCGGCAGGACCACAACCCGAAGCTTTCGATCGCCGGGATCGTCGTGAACGCGTTCCAGCCGCGCGCGAAGCTTCCGCAGCAGCTCGTCGACGAGCTGAAGGCGGAAGGTCTCCCGGTCCTTTCCCCGTACGTCTCGGCCTCGGTGAAGGTGCGCGAGTCGCACCAGGAGGCGACGCCGCTCGTCCACTTCGCGCCCTCGCACAAGCTGTCGGGCGAGCTGCGGCAGCTCTGGACGACTCTCCGGAAGAAGGCGCGGGGCGCGACGAAGGGGGCGGCCTCGAAGGCTGCGACGCGGTGAGGCCGAGCGCCACGGACGGGAACGGCGATCGCGGGCGCGGCCGGACACGGGCCGCGTCGACGGGTCTTCTCGCGACACTTGCTCTCGTCGTCCTGGCCAGTTCTGCACGCGCTCTCCTCCGAGCGGACGGTCCTCCGGTCGCTCCCTCGAGCGACTTCGCGGCCGGGGTCGACACGCTCCTCCTCGTCGGCGACGCCGGCGCCCCGGCGGTCGACGAGCCGGTCCTCCGGGCGCTCGCCGCAGAGGCCGCGAGGGCGCCGGAGCGGACGCTCGTCGTCTTCCTCGGCGACAACCTCTACCCGGACGGTCTCCCTCCCGAGCGTCACCCGGCGCGGGTGGAGGGGGAGCGCCGCCTCGCCGCCCAGGCGGATGCCGCGCTCGGCGCCGGCGCCCGGGTCCTCTTCCTCCCCGGGAACCACGACTGGGACGGGATGGGGAAGGACGGCCTCGCGGCCGTCCGGAGGCAGGAGCGCTTCCTCTCCGCCCGCTCCCCGCGCCTCCTCTTCGCCCCGGGGAACGGTTGCCCCGGCCCGCTCCTCCTGCCGACCGCGTCGGGGGTGACGCTGGCCGTCCTCGACACGCAGTGGTGGCTCCAGCACGAGGGGCCGAGGCCCGAGGGGGCGGACTCGCCCTGCTCCGCGAAGGACGCGGGGGAGGCCGTGGCGCAGCTGAAGACGGCCGCGTCCGCGGGCCCGCTCGCGCTCCTGACGCACCATCCGCTCGCGACGGGAGGCCCGCACGGCGTGCGCACCGGCGACTGGAAGGCGCACGTCTTTCCGCTCCGCGACGCGCACCCGTCGCTCTGGGTGCCGCTCCCGGGACTCGGCTCGGCCTGGGTGGCCTACCGCGGCGCGAAGGGGACGGGCCAGGACCTCGCCTCGCGCCGATACCGGAAGCTCCGGGCCGACCTCGCCACCGCGCTCCGGGAACGGCCTGTCCTTTTCCAGGCCTCCGGGCACGACCACTCGCTTCAGGTCCTCGAGGCGCCGGTGCCCGAGGCTCGCTGGGTCCTGATCTCGGGCTCGGGGATCTTCCCGGCCGGACGGGTCGTCTCGAGGCTCCCGTCGACCCGCTACGCCACCTCCCGGGCCGGCTTTCTGCGGGTCCGGCTCGAGCGCGACAGACCGCCTCACCTGGCCGTCTTCGAGGCGACCGCCGAAGGCGTGGCGGCCGAGCGCCTCGCGATCGACCTCCGGTAGCGAAGCGGGGCGTTTCGTCACACCTCCCCCCGCGTGGGAACCTGCCGGCCGGTGTCGCCGTAGAGGTGTCCATGACCGCCGTTCTCTCCGCCGAAGGCCTTGCGAAGACCTTCCGGACCCCGTTCTCGAGGCGGGAGGTGAGAGCCCTGGACGGTCTTGACCTTCGTGTCGCCGCTGGCGAGGTTTTCGGACTCCTCGGACCGAACGGGGCGGGGAAGACGACGACCGTCAAGATCCTCCTGGGCCTGACTCACCCTACGTCGGGAAAGGCCGAGCTCTTCGGGCTGCCGGCGAGCGACCCCGCGAGCCGCCGCCGCGTCGGCTACCTCCCGGAGGGGCACCGCTTCCCCGGCTACCTGACGGCGCGGCAGACGCTCTCGATCTTCGGGAGGATGTCGGGAGTCCCGGATGCCGACCTGAAGGCACGGATCCCCGAGCTCCTCGCCCGCGTCCGCATCTCCGACTGGGCGGACATCAAGGTGAAGAGGTTCTCGAAGGGGATGACGCAGCGGCTCGGCCTCGCGGCCGCGCTCGTCCACCGACCCGACCTCCTCCTGCTCGACGAGCCGACGGACGGCGTCGACCCGGTCGGGCGGCGCGAGATCCGCGACCTCCTCCGCGAGGAGGCGGCGCGCGGCACCGCGGTCCTCCTGAACTCCCACCTCCTCTCGGAGATCGAGGCGACGTGCGATCGCGTGGCGGTTCTCCGGAAAGGAAAGGCCGTCGCCACCGGGCGGATCGCCGACCTGACGGCCCAGGGCTCCGCCTACCGCTTCGTCGGCGCCCCGATGGACGAGGCGCTCCTCGCCGTCTTCCGCGAGTCGGGAGCGGTGGCCGAGCGGGTGAACGGGCACGTGAAGCTGACCGCGCGCGACGCGGAGCACCTCAACACGCTCGTCGACGCGGTGCGCGCCCGCGGAGTCCTCGTCACCGAGCTGACCCCGCTCCGCTCGACGCTCGAGGACGTCTTCGTCGACCTGGTTTCGGCGGGCGAGACGGACGAGGCCGGCGGGACGGTGCTCACGCCGACGGCGGAAGGGAGGCCCCGGTGAAAGTCCTCGCCGCGAACGTCGAAGAGGTCTTTCGCGAGGCCGCGGCCCGCTGGACCCTCGTCGCCTACGGGGCCCTCTCGACGCTCTTCATCGCACTCTTCGCCGCGGCCGTGAACCTCGACGTCGTCGACGGCGCGCTCGCCGGGGCGAAGCTCTTCGGCAAGCAGCTGGAGATGGGGCCGAGGTCGATCGACCTCGACAAGCTCGTCCTCGGGTTCGAGTCGGGCTTCTCCGGCTTCCTCTACGTCGTCGCGACGTTCCTCGCGGTCTTCGCGACGGCCCACCTCGTGCCGAGGCTCCAGGAGAAGGGGACGATCGACCTCTACCTCTCGAGGCCGGTGGGCCGCGTCCCGCTCCTCCTCTCGCGCTACGTCGGCGGGCTCCTCCTCGCCGGCGTGAACGTCGTCTATCTCATCGGCGCGATGGGGCTCCTCGTCTGGTGGAAGACCGGCATCGTCCACCCGCGCTTCTTCCTCGGCGGGGCGATCATCCTCTTCACGATCGCGACGCTCATGGCCTTCGCGTTTCTCGTCGGCGTCGTCACGTCGTCGACGGCGGTCTCGATCATGGCGACGTTCGCCGTCTTCTTCCTCGCCGCGATCCTCTCCGGCCACAGGCAGATCGAGGCCGCGCTCGCCACCGAGTGGGCGGCCTCGCTCGTGCGGGGCTTCTACTGGGTCCTTCCGAAGACCGGCCAGCTCGCCCAGGCGACCGTCGACTACGTCTCCGGCGGCCAGCTCTCCAGGCACGAGGTCGAGATCGACAACCTCGCCGTCTTCGGCACGACCGGGCTCTTCGGCCTCGGCTCTCTCACCCTCTCCGCCCTCCTCTTCCGGAGAAAGGACTTCTGACATGAAGCGCATCGCCCCCCTCGCCATCGCCGCCGTCCTCGCCTCCGCTCTCGCTCATCCGGCGGCCGCCGCCCGCCCGTCCGACGACGCTCTGGCCCTCGTCCCTCCCGACGCGGTGACGGCGGGCCTGCTCCGCGTGGCCGACCTGCGCACGAGCCCCCTGGCCGCCCGCCTGTTCGCCGACTTCGACCGGACGACGGTCGACGGGGACGCGGCGAAGTTCCTCGCCG
>CAYVPO010000170.1:0-2578 GCA_964453825.1 uncultured Holophagales bacterium | reverse complement strand
TTCGCCGACTTCGACCGGACGACGGTCGACGGGGACGCGGCGAAGTTCCTCGCCGAGGCGCGGCTCCACCCGATCGACGACGTCGACCTCGTCGTCTTCGCTGCCACGGAGGGCGGCAAGGGGAAGGCGCTCGTCGCGTTCGAGGGGCGCTTCGAGCCCGAGAGGCTCGGCGCGGCGGTCGCCGCGCGCGGCGCCGTCGCGCGGGCGGTCCCCGGGGGGACGTACTACGTACTGAAGAACAAGGAGAAGGGCGGGACCGAGGGCGACGGGGCCGTCGCCTTCCTCAGCCGCCGCCTCTTCGTCGGGGGGTCGGAGGTGGCCGTGGCGGGCGCGCTCGCCGCGCGGGCGGCCGGGGGCACCGGCTTCACGGACGGCGCCGGCCTGGGCGCGCAGCTCGACCGGGTCGACGGGAACGCCACCGGCTGGCTCCTCGTCGACCGGTCGAAGCTTCCGGAGGCGAAGGGGTCGATCACGATTTCGGGGAACGACGGCGACGCGGCCCGGAACGTGATCGGCGCGATGAACCTCGTCTCCACGTTCGCGCTCGAGATGACCGTGAAGGGAGACGCGATCCGCCTCTCCGGCGCTGGCTACAGCGACGACACCGAAACCCGCGAGCTCCTCGAGGACGCTCTCCGGGGAATTCTCGCCGCGATGCGGATCGCCTCGCAGGAGAAGCCCGAGGTCGTCTCCGCCCTCCGGAAGTTCAAGGTCGGCTCGGACCGGAACGCCGTGACGATCTCCGGCACGCTGGACGGCGCGACGATCAAGGCCCTCGCCGCGGCGAAGGACGCGCACGATAAGGCGCGCACCGAGAAGCGGTAGCCCTCCCTCTCCGAAGCCCGGGGTCCGGATCTATCCTGTCCGGGTGCGTACGACGCGGACGATCGCCCTCGCCTTCCTCCTCGTTCCTTTCCTGGCTTCGGCAGGGGAAACTCCCTCGGTGAAGCCGCCCGTCGCGAAGAAGGCCCCGAAAGTCACCGAGATCCACGGCGAGAAGCTCGTGGACGACTACGCCTGGCTGCGCGAGAAGCAGGCGCCCGAGGTGAAGACCTACCTCGACGCCGAGAACGCGTACGCCGACGCCGTCACGGCGGGCGGCGAGGCGCTCCGCAAGAAGCTCTACGACGAGGCCGTCGGCCGCGTGAAGGAAACGGACCTCTCGGTCCCGTACCGGCACCGCGGGTACTTCTGGTACGGGCGGACGGAGAAGGGACAGCAGTACCCGATCTCCTGCCGTAAGAAGGGGAGCCTCGAGGCGTCGGAGGAGATCGTCCTCGACCTGAACGAGATCGCGAAGAGCGAGGCGTTCGTCGGCCGGGGCCTCTTCGAGCCGAGCGACGACGCGAAGCTGCTCGCCTACTCGATCGACACGAGCGGGTTCCGTCTCTACACGCTCTTCGTGAAGGACCTGACGACCGGCAAGCTCCTCCCGGACCGGGTCGAGAGAGTGAATTCCGTCGCCTGGGCGGCCGACGGCAGGACGCTCCTCTACGTCGTCGAGGACGCCGCGAAGAGGCCGTACCGCCTCTACCGGCACGCGGTCGGGACGACCGGCCCCGACATGCTCGTCTACGAGGAGAAGGACGAACGGTTCACGCTCGAGGTCTCCCGCTCGCGCGACGACCGCTGGATCCTCGTGGAGTCC
The DNA here is from genome assembly GCA_964453825.1 of uncultured Holophagales bacterium. GTDB lineage: Bacteria > Acidobacteriota > Thermoanaerobaculia > UBA5066 > UBA5066 > UBA5066. The sequence goes on along the minus strand of CAYVPO010000170.1, from coordinate 930 downwards.
GACAGCCACACCCAGAGCGAGTGGCGGCTCCTTCCGGCTTCGGAGCCGGAGGCAGCGCTCCGCGTCGTTCAGCCCCGCGAGCCGGACCACGAGTACGACGTGGAGGCGGCGGGCGACCTCCTCTACATCCGGACGAACGACGGCTGCCGCGACTTCCGCGTCGTGACGGCGCCGGCCGCGAGCCCCGGCAAGGCCTCGTGGAAGGAGCTCGTCCCGTGCCGGGACGGGGTGATGGTCTCCGGGATCGACGCATTCAAGGGGCACCTCGCCCTCTCCGAGCGGCAGGACGCGCAGCCGCGTCTCGCGGTCCGCGACCTCGCGACGGGCGAGACGCACCGGATCGGGCTTCCGGAGGCGATCGCCTCGGTCTTTCCCGAGGCGAACCCCGAATACGACACGAAGACGTTCCGCTTCTCGTTCCAGTCGTTCACGACGGCGCCGATGGTCTATGCCTACGACCTCGCGACGCGGGAGCGGACGCTCCTGAAGAAGACGGAGGTCCCGGGCGGCTACGACCCGTCGCGCTACCGGTCGGAGCGCATCTTCGCCACGGCCCCCGACGGGACGAAGGTCCCCGTCAGCGTCGTCTCGCGGACGGACGTGCCGCGCGACGGCACCGCGCCGCTCTTCCTGACGGGCTACGGCTCCTACGGCTACCCGTCGTACGCCTCGTGGAACCCGGCGCTTCCGAGCCTCCTCGACCGTGGAGTCGTCTTCGCCGTCGCGCACGTCCGCGGTGGCGGCGACCTCGGAAAGAAGTGGCACGACGCGGGCCGGATGCTCTCGAAGAAGAACACGTTCACGGACTTCGTCGCCTGCGCCGAGGCGCTCGTCGCGGCGAAGGTCGCCTCGAAGGAGAGGATCGCGATCCAGGGCGGCAGCGCGGGCGGCCTTCTGATCGGCGCCGTCGTGAACCTCCGCCCGGAGCTC
>CAYVPO010000169.1:0-7754 GCA_964453825.1 uncultured Holophagales bacterium | reverse complement strand
GTGCGCGTCGTCACATGCGGCGGATTGTCCGGTCGGGATGTCCCGAAGTCAAACCAAGGGGTTCGAGATCAAGGACTTCCCGAGTCCCGTTTCGCGCTCGGCGACGAGGACGCGGATCGACTCGCCCATCCCTCCGGGGCTGACGAGCTTGGCGATGGTGTTTCTCTCGGCGGCCCGGCGGGCGTCGACGACCTCGCCCGGGGCGAGCGCGAGCTCGTCCGCGATGCCGGTCGCGAGGAGAAAGCGGGACTGCGAGACGAGCCCGTGGACGACGAGCCCCTCGGCGCGAAGCGCCTCCTCAACCTCCCCGAAGTCGACCCAGGCGGTGAGGTCGCGGCTCCCCGGGTCGGTCAGGACGTCTCGCGAGACGCGGTGGGCGAGGAACGACTCGAGGGTCCCGTTCACGCGGGCCGGGCCGTAGAGCGCGCGCGTCGGTGCGCCGTAGTCGAAGAAGAGGAGGAGCCCCTTCTCGAGCCGGGAAGCGATCGACCGGGCAAGCGCTGCCGCTCCCGGACGGACCTCGAGAAGCTGGTCCGGCTCGAGCGTCGCCCCTCGGCGCGCGAGCGCGGAGAGGATCGCGGGGCCGTCCGGGCAGGGGCGCTCGACCCAGGTGCACCGGCCGTCGCCGTCCAGACCGACGCACCGCTCCCGAAGCGTGCCGTCCTCGTCCGTCCGGAGCGCGCGGACGGGCAGGGCGTCGAGGAGCTCGTAGGCGACGACGAGCCCTCGAAGCCCTCCCGGCAGCTCGTCAGCGGACGTATGGAAGGCGGCGTGAGGCACCCGCCGGGAGGCGGCCGATCGCCGGGCCGCTGAAGCTTCGACTCCGCGAAGCCGCCAGTCGGCGCCCGGCGCCGCCTCCTCCAGAAAGGCCAGAAGCTCCCCTTCCCCGGCCCCGACGTCGACGAGATCGATCGGGCCGCCGAGCTCCCCGCCGAGGCGGGCGGCCACTCGCGAGAGGCAGCGCGCGAACGCCGGGTGCCACGACGCCCCGGTCACGAAGTCGCCGCCCCGCCCCACACGACCGGGTCGCTCGTAGTAGCCGCCCGTCGGGTCGTAAAGCGCGGCGCTCTGGAACTCGTCGAACCGGAGCGGACCTCCTCGGGCGATCCGGTCGCGCAGGCGGTCGGCCAGAGGGAGAACGGGTCGGTCGCTCACCCGCCGATTCTCGCCGTCTCCGGGGGCGCGCGTCAGCGCTAAGATCCTCGCCCCGGAAGGAGGTGCGCCGTGCCGCACGAGCTGAGAACGAGTCCGGACGAGATCGAGCTCCTCGTGAGCTCCCCCGACCGCGAGGGCCTTTTCCGGGACGCCCTGACCGGCATCCTCGAGGCCGTTTACGGCGCGCCGCTCCCGGAGGGGCGAAACGAGGGGCAGGTCGTCCCGGTCCAGGCGTCGGCGGGAGACGACGACGCCCTCCTCGTGGAGCTCGTCCACGACGTCCTTCGAGCGGCGCGCGAGGAGGACGGGACGCTCGGGCCGCCCCGCTGGCTCGCGTTCGACGAGCGGCGCGTCACGGCCAACCTGCCCGTCCGCCTCCCGAAAGCCGACTTCCGGCCCCTTCATGTCTCGGGCGCGGCGGTCGAGACCGGCGACCTAGGCTGGAGCGCCCGGGTCGAGCTCTTTCTGCCGATCGAGGCCTGATCGGTTGGGGGCGACGCCCTCCCTGAAAGAAGAAAGCCCCCGGGGCCGAAACCCCGGAGGCTCTTCAGACCATGTCGGTCGAGCGCTTCAGCGCTGGACACCCTCCGGCCACTGAACGAACGAGCCGTTCACGTAGACGATGTCGGAGTTGAAGTCGGTCGTCGGGCCGAGGAGGGAGGCGCTCTTTTCGTAGGACCCGTCCCTACCTGCGGAAGCAAGGGCGTAGAGGCTGCCGGAGCTATCCGTGCTGCCCAGGAACCAGGAGTTCCAGCCGTCGGAGAGGGGGACCTGCTTGACGTACGTCGGGGAGACGTAGCTCGAGAGCTGGCCGAGGGTGGCGCTGGGGACCACTTTGCTGGGAATCGTGTAGCCGGCGGCCGGCGGGTACCGGTTGAGATCGACGGCGTACGCCTCGATGGCGGTCGCGGTCGTCCGGATGTCGCCCATCGACCGACGCTGCTTGGCGCGCTGGATCGCGTTCAGCAGGTTCGGAATCGCGATCGCGACGATGATGCCGATGATCGCGACGACGATCAGCAGCTCGATGAGGGTGAAACCTTTCGAGTTCCTCTTCATGTGAGAAAGCCTCCTTACCCGCTGCGCTGCAAGTCTCGCGCCGTGGCTCGCTCGCCGACCAGGAACGGGTTACGCGGGTCTTTCGACGGGTCGCCCGGGGAGGTGCCGACAAAAATTGTCGTCCCGCTCCTCGCCCGGCCCGCGAAAAGTGTCGACCGGCGCTCCGGCCGCGTTCACCGCTGGACGCCCTCCGGCCACTGAACGAATCGGCCGTTGACCAGGATGATGTCGTCCCGAAAATCCGTCGTCAGCTCGTAGGGCGGGTCCGTCTGGGGAATCCCCTCCCGCCCGCTCGACCGGAGGACGTAGTCCGCCTGGGAGGCGTTCGACCCGTACGTGAACCAGGAGTTCCAGCCGTCGACCAGAGGCAGCGCCCGGATGTAGGTCGGCTGGAGGTAGCTCTGGGTGGCCACGAGGTTCCCGGTCGGGAGGCTCAGCCCGGTGGGCAGGACGAAGGCGCTCGACGGAGGGTAGCGGTCGAAATCGGCCGCGTAGGCCTCGATGGCCGTGGCGATCCCCCGCATGTCGCCCATCGAGCGACGCTGCCGGGCCCGCTCGATCGCGTTCCGGTAGTTCACGACCGCGATGGCCACGATGATCCCGATAATCGCGACCACGACGAGGACCTCGATCAGGGTGAATCCCGCCCGCCGCCGGATGCGCATCATAAAGGTGCTCCCTTTCGGCCATCCCCATCAAGATCCGTGCCGGTCCTCCGGCCCACGCCCCTAGAATGTGAGGGAGTGATCCCGAAACGGCCCTTCGTGAGCGAGCTGACGCTCGAGCGCGAGCTCGAGGAGTTCGATCGCCTCAAGCCGAGGCTCCGCGAGGTCTGGGACTCCTTCACGATGAGGGACGAAGAGCCCCACACCTCGATCGTCGTCCCCTCCCTGACGCTGGACCAGGAGGAGCTTCTCAAGCTCGAGGGCTCGCCGTACTACGAGGAGCGCCTCCTGTTCCTCCTCATCCGTCTCCGGAACCCCCGGGCCCGGGTCGTCTTCGTGACCTCCCAGCCGGTCCACCCGCTCGTCCTCGAGTACTACTTCCAGCTCCTCGTCGGGATCCCGGCGAGCCACGCACGTGCCCGCCTGACCCTCCTCTGCGCCTACGACGACTCTCCGCGCTCGCTGACGGAGAAAATCCTCGAGCGGCCCCGCCTCATCGAACGGATCCGGGCAGGCATCGCCGACCCGTCGCGGGCCTACCTCACGGTCTTCAACTCGACGCCCCTCGAGCGGAAGCTCGCCGTCCTGCTCGGCGTCCCTCTCAACGGGGTCGACCCCTCCCTCCGGCACCTCGGGACAAAGTCGGGCAGCCGAAAGGTGTTCCGCGAGGCGGGCGTCTCCCTGCCGGAGGGCTTCGAGGACCTCCGGTCGCTCGCGGACGTCGAGGAGGCGCTCCTCGAGCTCCATCGCCGCCGGCCGCGGGCACGGAAGGCGGTCGTGAAGCTGGACGACAGCTTCTCGGGCGAGGGGAACGCGCTGTTCCGCTTCCCGACGGAGCCGACCCGCGAGAGCGTGCGCGATGCGATGCGGCGGTTCGAGTACGCCGTCCCGTGGGAGACGAACGAGGACTACTTCGCCCGCTTCGCGCGGATGGGAGGCATCGTCGAGGAGTTCCTCGAGGCCGACCAGAAGACCTCGCCGAGCGTCCAGCTCCGGGTCGACCCTCACGGCGCCGTCGTCCCGATCTCGACCCACGACCAGGTCCTCGGCGGGGTCGGAGGGCAGGTCTTCCTCGGATGCCTCTTCCCGGCGGCCGACGGCTACCGCCGCGAGGCCCAGGCGGCCGCGCACCGGATCGGAGAAGTCCTCGCGACGCACGGCGTCGTCAGCCGCTTCGGAGTCGACTTCCTCGCGACGCGCGCGGACGACGACTCCCCCTGGTCGCTCCACGCTCTCGAGATCAACCTGCGAATGGGCGGGACGACCCACCCCTACCTGGCGCTCCAGTTCCTGTCGGGCGGCCGGCTCGACCCCGGCTCGGGGCTCTTCTTCTCGCCGCGAGGGCTCCCGAAGTTCTACCGCGCGACCGACAACCTGAAGTCCGAGGCCTACAGGGGCCTCCTGCCGGAGGACCTGATCGAGATCCTGACGATCAACGGCCTCCACTACTCGCACAACACCGAGTCGGGGGTGCTCTTCCACCTCATCGGCGCGCTCTCGCAGTACGGGAAGATCGGCGTCACCGCGATCGGCAACAGCCGCGAGGAGGTCGAGCACCTGTACGCGCGCACGCTCGCGATCCTCGACCGCGAAACGTCCGTCGGGCGCTGAGGAGCGCCGGCTCAGGGGGTCGCGGGACAGGGGGCCGGGAAAAGACGCCGTCCGGCTGCGCAGGCCGCGAGTCCGAGGGCGATTCCGGCCCAGCCGTCGACGAGGTAGTGGTAGCCGGTGACGACCGAACCGACGAGCATGAGAATGACGAGGACGAGGTTCGCGAGGAACCAGCGTCCCGAGACCCAGCGGCTCGCGACCGTGAAGACCGTGACGACGGCGAGGTGCAGGCTCGGGAAGGCCGCAACGGATCCGAAACGGACGACCCGTGGCGCGAGCGGCTGATGCACGAGGGAGGAAATCTCGCCGAAGAGGACCTCCTGCACCGACACGGTCACGGGCATGTGGCGAAGCACGGCGGAGAAGAGGTCCGAGACGACGAAAACGGGCCCCCACGACGGCAGCGCGAGGTAGAGGACGCTGCCCGCCATCCAGATGAAGGCGTAAGCCGATAGGAACGCCATCCGCCGCGCCGGCTCGGGGACGATGAGGAGCACGGGGACAGAGACGACGATCAGGAAGAAATAGGCTCCCGAGTAAACGACATCGAGGAAGCGGAGGAACCCCCCGTCCGCGAAGGCGACGGTCAGAAAGAGAGTCGGGCTGAGCCCGAAGTGAACGATCCGGTCCAACTCCCAGAGCTGCGTGTCCCACGTCCTCGGGTTCACGAGCCAGATGAAGCTCTTGAGGACGAAGTGGACGGAGAGGACCGGCGCCAGCACGAGGGCGGCCCGGACGAGGATGAGCACCTCCGTGGCAAATGAGACAGGCCGCGATCGGCCCAGGAGCCTGCGCGCGACTTCCCGGCCAGCCAGGAGGATGCCCGTGAACCCTGCGAACCACGCCATCGGGAGCGAGGATGCCAGGAGCAACGCCTCGCGCGGGTACGTCACCGGAAGGCGCTCGAGGAGGACGATGCCCGCGGCTATGTAGATCGCGGCTGCCACCTCGTGCGGAAACGGCCTCCACGACCGGAGGCGCCGCTCGAGGCCCGAAGGGCCTTCGTCGCCGTGGCCCCAAACCGGAGCCGCAGGCGGAGCCGTCGCCTTCTCCAGACCGCGCACGCCTTCCTCTGCGTCGAGTATCACATGCCGCGTGAGGAGCCACGGCTCGATGCGCCTCACGCCGCCGCGGCGGCCTCCTCGCCGGGTGACTCCCGCCTCGCCGCGCGCCGCGGTCCCCGGGCCCGTCGACGGGCAGTTCAGCGGCTCGCCGCGCTCAGCGCCTCGTCGACGGCTCGCGTCAGATCCGCCCGCCCGAGCCCGGCGGCGTGCCCCCGCATTCCTTCCACGCGCGGCCGGAGCCCCGGGTCGGCCCGGAGCCCGGCCGTCAGCTCCGCGGTCGCCGAGGCCGCGTCCCCGCGGGCCAGCGAGAGGACGGCGAGGTTCACCCAGGCCCGTCCGTTTCCGGGCACGTCGCGGACGGTCGCGTTGAAGAGGCTCCTGTCGTCGCGCCACTCCGGTATCCGGCTCCAGATCCGCGACGCGGCCGCGAGCACGACGAGCCCGACGCCGAGCAGCGCCGCACGCCGGGCCGGCCGGGAAACCCGCGCCACGGCATCCCCCGCGCAGAGGACGACTCCTGCGGCCGGCAGGAAGAGAAGCCGCTCCGTGAAGAGGACGGCCGTCGGATACGCGACGTTCGCGAACGGGAGATACGACAGGAGCGCCCACGCGAGCCCGAGCGCCGCCACCGGCGCCCTCGTCCGCAGGAGGAACGCCGCGCCGGCGGCGCAGAGGAGGATCGCTCCCCCCGCGGCGATCCGCCCCGGAGCCTCGAGCTCCGCGTCCGCGATCGCGTTCGAGCCGTAGTCGGCGACGAGGGATCGAGGCCAGACGAGGCGCTCCGCCGCGAGCGGGACGAGAGCGACCGCCCCACGGAGACGCGCGGCTCCCGGTCCGGCCGCGAGCTTGTTCTCGATCGGCATGATCCTGGCGTTCGGCCCGGTCAGGAGTCCGCCGAGGGTGGCGAGCCGGAGCGCGAAAACGGCGAAAAAGGCGAGGCCCCAGCAGGCCGCCGCCGGTCCCAGCGGGGCGAGCCTCTCCCGAAGCCTCGCGCTCCCCGCGGTCGTCAGGGTCGTCGCGCCCAGGAGGAGCGGCGCCGCGAACGCAGTCTCCTTCGACAGGAGTCCGAGAGCGAGGACGAGCGCCGAGGCCGACGCCAGCACCCAGCGAGACGGGCCGATCCTCTTCGCGGACCGGAGGGCGAGGAGGAGCGCGCCGACGACCGCCGCGAACGACAGAAGCTCCGCCCGGCCGACGATCGCGAGGAGGACGTCGGAACGGGCGGGATGGGCCGAGAAGAGCACGACGACGACGTCCGCCACGACGGCGGGAGCTTCCGCTTCGACGACGAGGAGCCCCAGCAGGGCCGCACCGAGCGCACCCCAGAGGAGGTTGCCGAGGCGTAGCGGCCGTGGATCTAGCCCGAACGCACGAACGTCGAGGCCGAGCGTGACGATCGCGACGGGCCGGTAGTCCGTCGCTCCGTCCGCCTCTCGCCGCTGGAACCAGGGCCTCGAGAAGGTTTCGGTCAGCGGCGCCTGGCCCGTGACCTCCGGTCGCCCCTCGACGATCTTGTGATCGTCGAAGACGAACGCATTCGGGAGCGACGGCAGGTAAGCCGCGAGATGCACGAGGAGCGCGAGCGCCAGGGCCCGCCAGAACCGGTAGGACCGCGCCGCTTCCACGAGCCCATCGTAGCCCGGCCGTCCCACGCGAGACGACGCGCGCATTCGATGAGGTGCCCGACGATCCGGAGCATCCGGCCGTCCGGATCTGATGACCTCGGATTCTCCCCGACGAGCCGGTCGATCACCGGAACGACCTCACGCCACCGCAATCGCCTCCTCACCGGGCGTCTCCGGCCCCGGCAGCTCCCGCTTCTTCCAGAGGAGGTAGACGGCCGGGTAGACGAGGAGCTCGAGGGCGAACGACGTGACGAGGCCGCCCACCATCGGCGCGGCGATCCTCTTCATCATGTCGGCCCCGACGCCCGTCGACCACATGATCGGCAGGAGCCCGAAGAACGCCGAGAGGACGGTCATCGCCTTCGGCCGGATCCGCTTCACGGCGCCGTGGACGACCGCCTCGACGAGGTCGGGGAGGTTCCGGAGGAGCCCCTTCTTCTTCGCCTCGTCGTGCGCGAGGTCGAGGAAAAGGAGCATGAAGATCCCGGTCTCGGCGTCGAGGCCCATGAGGGCGATCATCCCGACCCAGACCGCGATCGACATGTTGTAGCCGAGCAGCCAGAGGTACCAGACGG
>CAYVPO010000168.1:0-7765 GCA_964453825.1 uncultured Holophagales bacterium | reverse complement strand
GACGCGATCTACTTCACGTCCGACCGCGAGCGGACGCTGAACCTCTACCGCTACGACCTGCGGACGAAGGCGACGCGGAAGCTCACCTCCTTCACCGAGTTCGACGTCCTCTGGCCGAGCCTCGGCGACGGGAAGATCGTCTTCATGAACGGCGGGTACCTCCACGCGCTCGACCTCGCGACGGAGAAGGAAGCGCGGATCCCGGTGAGGATCGGAACCGACGCGGCGGCCACGGTCCCCGCGATCCGGGACGTCTCCGGGAACGTCTCCGGCATGGCGATCTCGCCGAGTGGGGCGCGCGCCGTCGTCGACGCCCGCGGCGACCTCTACACGCTGCCGGCGAAGGAGGGCGTCGTCCGGCCGCTCACGACCGGCTCCGCCGTCCGCGAGCGCGACCCCGCCTGGTCGCCCGACGGGAAGTGGATCGCCTACCTCTCCGACGAGACGGGCGAGTACGACCTCTGGATCCGTCCGCAGGACGGGACCGGCGCGCCCCGCCGCCTCACGACCGACGGCGCCCCGTGGAAGCACGCGCCCGCCTTCAGCCCCGACGGGAAAAAGATCGCGTTCGGCGACCGCGCCCAGCGCCTGCGTGTCGTCGACGTGGCGACCTCGAAGGTGTCGGAGGTCGACCGGAGCGGCTTCGAGGACATCGACGTCTACGTCTTTTCGCCCGACTCCCGGTGGCTCGTCTACGAGAAGAGCCACGCGACGCGCCTCCCGGGCCTCTGGGCCGCTCCGCTCGAGGGCGGGAAGCCGTTCCCCCTCGGCGACGGACTGACGGCCGACTTCTCCCCCGCGTTCTCGGCCGACGGGAAGCACCTCTTCTTCCTCTCGAACCGCGACTACGCCCCGACCTTCAGCGCCTTCGAGTTCTCCTACGTCTATCCGAAGGCGACGCGCGTCTACGCCGCGGCCCTCTCCCCCGACGTCCCGCACCTCTTCCCGCAGAAGAGCGACGAGGAAAAGGGGACGGCGGGCGAGACGGAGGCGGCGGAGAAGCCCGCGGCTGGAAAGGCCGACGGCGCGAAGAAGGACGAGAAGAAGCCCGGGAAGGCCGCCGAGCCGCCCCGCGTTGCGATCCTCGCGGAGGGCTTCGCGGCGCGGACGATCGCCCTTCCCGGCGTGAAGGCCGGCGACCTCCGCTCCCTCCGCGCGACGGAAGAGGCGGTCTATTACCTCCGCGACGGGGACGGCGAAGGCGGGCTCTTCCGTTTCGACCTGAAGGAAAGGAAGGAGGAGAAGGTCCTCGACGGCGTCGCGGCCTACCGCCTCTCGGCCGACGGCAAGAAGCTCCTCTGGAAGTCCGGCAGGGAGCTCGGCATCACCGACGCCCGCGCCGGGCTCTCCTCCGGAACCGGCAAGCTCGACCTCTCCGGCCTCCGTGCCCGGCTCGACCTCCCGGCCGAGTGGGCCCAGATCTGGCGCGACGGCGCCCGGATCGTCCGGGACTGGTTCTACGACCCCGGCCTCCACGGCGTCGACTGGAACGCCCTCGTCGCGCGCTACGGCGCGCTCGTCCCCTTCGTCGCCCACCGGGCCGACCTCGACTTCCTCCTCGGCGAGCTCGTCTCCGAGCTCGAGGCGGGGCACACCTACGTCACCGCGGGCGACGAGCCGAAGGTCGAGCGGATCCCCGGCGGGTTCCTCGGATGCGAGCTCGCGGCCGACCCCTCCGGGCGCTATCGGATCGCCCGCATCTTCCCCGGGGAGAACTGGGACGAGCCGTTCCGCTCCCCGCTCACCGAGCCCGGCGTGAACGTCGCCGAGGGCGAGCTCCTCCTGGCGATCGACGGCGTCGACCTGACGACGGCCGACAATCCGTACCGGCTCCTCGAAGGGAAGGCGGAGCGCCAGGTCACGCTCCTCGTCGGGAAGTCCCCCTCTCGCGACGGGACGCGGACGGTGACCGTCCGGACCGTCGCGAGCGAGCAGGGGCTCCGCTACCTCGACTGGGTGAAGAGCCGGATGGCGCTCGTCGAGAAGCTCTCGGGAGGGAAGGTCGGGTACATCCACCTCCCCGACACGGCCCTCGCCGGTAACCGGATGCTCCAGAAGCTCTTCTACTCCCAGGCCGGCAAGCCGGCGCTCCTCGTCGACGACCGCTACAACGGCGGAGGGTTCATCCCCGACCGGATGATCGAGATGCTCTCCCGGACGACTCTCGCGTTCTGGGCCCGCCGCGGAGTCGACGCGATGAGGACTCCCGGCTTCGCGCACGACGGCCCGAAGGCGATGCTCGTCAACTCCTATTCCGCCTCCGGCGGCGACGCGCTCCCCTACTTCTTCCGGAAGCAGAAGCTCGGCCCGATCGTCGGGACGAGAACGTGGGGCGGACTGATCGGCCTGTCGGGCAACGCCGAGTTCGTCGACGGCGGGAGCGTCGACGTCCCGACGTTCCGGATCTACGACGACGACGGGAAGTGGGTCGTCGAAAACGAAGGGGTCGCCCCCGACGTCGAGGTCTTCGACGTCGCGGAGAGGCGACTCGACGGCGGGGACCCGAGCCTCGAGAAGGGTGTGGAGATCCTCCTGCAGGAGCTCGCGAAGCGGCCGACGACCCGGCCGACGCCGCCCGTGCCGCCTCGCCTGACCCGCTGAGCCCGGACCCTGGACCCGGTGGCGTGGAAATACTCCACGCCACCGGGTCCTTCGTGTCGGAAATCGCTTCAAGGCGTGGAAATTCTCAACGATGAGACCAAAATCGAGACTATCCCGCGCAAACCCATATCTCTCTGAAAACAGGCGTCTTAGCTCTATAGTTCGAAATCGTGGCGTTGAATTTTTCGACTCCGGTTTTCCTCTCAGGTCGGCGCATAAGCCATAACATAAACCCTAACAATCACTTACGAAACTTTCAACACTCTGGCCCGGTACTTGCGAAATTCTCAACGTGGCGGACCTGACGTTCGCCCGGGGGGGTACGAGAGGCCCATGTTGAATACGCAAGCGAAGGGGCTGCTCCTGGACACGACGCGCTGCATCGGCTGCGGCGCGTGCGCGCTCGCGTGCAAGGAACGGAACGGGCTCCCGAAGACCTCGGACGCCGTCCTCGAGGACAAGCTGTCCGACAAGACGTTCTCGACAGTGAACCAGGTCGGGGACCGCTACGTGCGCCGAATGTGCATGCACTGCGCGACGCCGTCGTGCGCGTCGGCCTGCCCGGTCGCCGCCCTCGAGAAGACCGCGGCCGGCCCCGTCATCTACCACGAGTCGAAGTGCATGGGCTGCCGCTACTGCATGATCGCCTGCCCCTTCGGCATCCCGAAGTACGAGTGGGAGAAGAAGGCGCCGCTCGTCCGCAAGTGCGACCTCTGCGCCGACCGGCTCGCGAAGGGGCTGAAGACGGCCTGCGCGACCGCCTGCCCCACCGGGGCGACGACGTTCGGGAACCGGGAGGCCCTCGTCGCGGAGGCGCGCGCGCGCTTCGCCGCGAACCCCGGCCGCTACCGCGAGCACATCTACGGCTTCGAGGAGGTCGGGGGGACGTCGGTCCTACTGATCTCCGACGCAAAGCCCGAGGAGCTCGGCTACCCGGCCGGACTCGACGAGACTCCGCCGCCCCACCTGACCTGGCGGGTCCTCAACATCATCCCCGACATCGTCATGACCGGCGCCGTCCTCCTCGGCGGCATCTACTGGATCCGCAACCGCCGCGACGAGGTCGAGGCGGCCGAAGGTCCCCACGACGCCTCGACGAAGGGGCACTGAGGAGAGCGACATGCCGAAGCTCGCGCTTCCCCGCCTCACGTTCTGGCGCGGCGTCCTCCTGGCAATCCTCGCCGCCGGGACCTACGCCACGTTCCTCCGCGTCTTCAAGGGGCTCGCCGGCTCCACGAACCTGACCGACGCCTTCCCCTGGGGCATCTGGATCGGGTTCGACATCCTCTGCGGCGTCGCCCTCGCCGCCGGCGGCTTCACGATCAGCGCCACCGTCTACATCTTCAACCTCGAGAAGTTCCGGCCGATCGTGAGGCCCGCGATCCTGACGGCGTTCCTCGGCTACGTCCTCGTCGTCGTGGCGCTCCTGTTCGACCTCGGGCGCCCGTGGAACGTCTGGCACCCGCTCGTCATGTGGAACCCGCACTCGGTCATGTTCGAGGTCGGCTGGTGCGTGACGCTCTACACGACGGTCCTCGCGCTCGAGTTCAGCCCGGTCGTCTTCGAGCGCTTCAAGATGACGAAGACGCTCCACGTCCTGCACGTGATCATGCCGATCCTCGTCGTCCTCGGCGTCCTCCTCTCGACGCTCCACCAGTCGTCGCTCGGGTCGTTCTACCTGATCGTCCCGACGAAGCTCCACGCGCTCTGGTACTCGCCGCTCCTCCCCGTCTACTTCTTCCTCACCGCGCTCACGCTCGGCTGCGCGATGACGATCGTGGAGTCGTTCCTCTCGAACCGGGCGTTCGGCAAGGAGCTCGAGATGGAGCTCCTCGTCCCGCTCGGGCGGGTCGCGCTCCTCATCCTGGGCGTGACGGCGGTCATCCGCTTCGCCGACTTCCGGCACCGCGGGATCCTCGGCCTGCCGTTCGCGCCGACCTACGAGTCCCGGCTCTTCCTCGCCGAGATGATCATCGGCGTCCTCGCTCCGGCCGTCCTCCTCGCGCTGCCGAAGGTGCGCCAGCACCGGACCGGCCTCTTCCTCTCGGCGCTCCTCATCGTCATGGGCGTCGTGATGAACCGCCTGAACGTCTCCATCACCGGCATGGAGCGCTCCTCGGGCGAGATCTACGTCCCCGCGTTCACCGAGATCGCCATCACCCTGTCGGTCGTCGGGGTCGGCTTCCTCGCCTTCGCGCTCGCCGTGAAGTACCTCCCGGTCTTCCCCGAGCACGAGATGAAGGACGCCCGCCCGCCCGTCGCGCCCGAGGGGGGCAGCCTCGCCGCCCAGCCGATCCGCTCCCTTCCGATTCCGGCGATCGCGGTCGTCGTCCTCGCGTTCGTCGCGGCCGGCGCGCTCGGCGCCGACGGCGTCCGCCGCCGCGAGGTGGTCCCCGGCCCGCCGGCTCCCTCCGGGACCCCGGCCCTCGCCGCGGCGCTCGCGAGCTTCGAGGCGCCCGCCGAGATGACGTTCCCGCAGGCGCCCGACAGCCCCGGGCCCGTCGCGTTCCGCCACGCGTCCCACGTCGACGCCTCCGCCCCCGACTGCCTATCCTGCCACGGCAACGGCTACTCGTTCCTCGGCCGGACGCAGGCGCCCCCGGCAGGCCTGATGCACGACGCGAAGCACTGCGGCGGCTGCCACGACGGCACGTCGGCGTTCTCGGTCGAGGACGACTGCACGGCCTGCCACGAGTCCGAGTAGGAAGAACGGGAGCGGCGATGCAGAGGCTCCGGGTCAACTCCCTCGCGGTCCGCCTGACGGGGACCCTCGTCGCCGCTCTCGCCGCTCTCCTTCTCGTCTCCTGGTTCGTCTCCCTTTCCCTGCAGAGGCGGTTCTCCGAGTCGACGGCGCGCTACAGCGCGCTCGCCCTCTCGGAGACGCTCACGGGCGGGCTCCACGGCATGATGCTCGCGAACGACCGCGCCGGCCTCGAGAGCTCGGTGCGCGCGGTCGCCAAGGCGCAGCCGAACCTCCGCGTGCGGGTCTTCAACAAGGAAGGCTCGATCGTCTACTCCTCGATTCCGGACGAGACGGGCCGGAAGGTCGACACGACATCCGAGGCCTGCTTCAAGTGCCACGCCGAGGGACAGCCGATCGAGAAGCTCCCTCCGGGCGACCGGACGCGCACGTTCGAGCTCGACGGCGTCCGGACGCTCGGCGTCATCCGGCCGATCGAGAACGAGCCTTCCTGCTCGACGGCCGCCTGCCACGCGCACCCGCCCGAGAAGCGGCTCCTCGGGGTCGTCGACGTCTCCATCCAGATGGTCCGACAGGAGCAGGTGCGCCGCCAGACGATGGCGCTGATGGCCGTCACCGGAGTCGCCACGCTCCTCCTCGTCGCCGCCGTCGTCGTCCTCGTCGTGAGGCGCGCCGTCCATCGCCCGGTCCGCCACCTCGCCGAGGTCCTCGGCACGCTCGGAGGCGGCGACTACACCGCCCGATACGACGACGAGCCGATCGCCGAGTTCTCCTACCTCGGGAACCACCTGAACCGGATGGCGGGCGACCTGCAGAAGGCGAACGCCGAGATCGTCGACTGGGCCCAGACGCTCGAGCGGCGCGTCGAGGAGAAGACCGGCGAGCTGAAGGCGGCCCAGGCCCAGATGCTCCGCGTCGAGCGGATGGCCTCCCTCGGCAAGCTGGCGGCCGTCGTGGCCCACGAGATCAACAACCCGCTCGCGAGCGTCGTCACCTACTCGAAGCTCCTCCTCCGCCGGCTCGTGCAGAAGGGGGGAGCGCAGCCCGGGGACGACAGCGAGAAGATCCTCGAGGCGATCGCCTCCGAGTCGGCCCGCTGCGGCGAGATCGTCTCGAACCTCCTCCTCTTCGCGCGCCGCACCGGCTCGCGGATGGAGCCGACCGACCTGAACAAGCTCGTCGACCGCTCCCTGTTCCTCCTCAAGCACAAGATGGACCTCGCCCAGGTCGCCACCGCGGAGGAGCTCGCCTCGGACCTCCCGCAGGTGCTCTGCGACCCGTCCCAGGTCGAGCAGGCGATCCTCGCGCTCGCGATCAACGCGATCGAGGCGATGCCCGGCGGCGGGACTCTCTCCGTCCGCACCGCACCGGTCGGGGAGCGCGGGGCGCGGATCGAGATCGCCGACACCGGCGTCGGGATGGAGGAGGACGTGAAGCGGCAGATCTTCGAGCCCTTCTTCACGACGAAGGGGGACGGCGAAGGGAAGGGGCTCGGCCTCGGCCTCGCCGTCGTCTACGGCATCGTCCAGAGGCACGGGGGCGCGATCGACGTCGAGAGCGCCCCCGCCGCCGGCACCCGCTTCGTCCTGACCCTGCCGGGAACCGTCACCCCGGGAGAGGAGTCCTGATGTCCGCGCCCGTCAAGCTGATGATCGTCGACGACGAGCCGCACCTGCGGAGCTCGCTCACGTTCTGGTTCAAGGAGGAGGGGTACGACGTCCTCTCCGCCGGGAGCGGCCGCGAGGCGCTCGCGACCCTCCAGCGCGAGGGGCCGCAGATCCTCCTCGTCGACATCAAGATGCCCGGGATGGACGGCCTCGAGGTCCTTCGCAAGGTGCGCGAGACCTCCCCCGAGACGACCGTCATCATCATGACGGCCTACGCCTCCGTCGAGACCGCGATCCAGGCCCTCAAGGACGGCGCGTACGACTACATCGTCAAGCCGTTCGACCCGGAAGCGATCTCGCGCCTCGTGAAAAAGGCGGCCGAGCGCTACACGCTCCTCTCGGAGAACCGCGAGCTGAAGGCGCGGCTCGAGGCGGCCGAGCCGGCCCTCGTCACGGCGGGCGGCGGGCCGATGGCGAAGGTCCTCGAGCTCGTCGACCAGGTCGCGCCGACCGACACGAGCGTCCTCGTCACCGGCGAGAGCGGCACCGGCAAGGAGCTCGTCGCGCGCCTCGTCCACGCGCGGAGCCCCCGCCGATTCGGGCCGATGAGCGTCGTCAACTGCGGAGCGTTGTCGGAAGGCGTCCTCGAGAGCGAGCTCTTCGGTCACGAGAAGGGGGCTTTCACCGGGGCCGTCGGCCGCCGCCGCGGCAAGGTGGAGCTCGCGCACGAGGGGACGCTCTTCCTCGACGAGATCGGCGACGTCCCGCCGAAGGTCCAGGTCGACCTCCTCCGCGTCCTCCAGGAGAAGCAGGTCGTCCGCGTCGGCGGGAACCAGACGATCCCGGTCGACTTCCG
>CAYVPO010000167.1:0-7920 GCA_964453825.1 uncultured Holophagales bacterium | reverse complement strand
GCGCCGGGGCGGGGATTCCGCGCCCGGCTCCGCGTCCCGCTCGCGGAGGGGCGCGCGTGATGCGCGTCCTCGTCGTCGACGACGAGCCGCTCGTGCGCGAGCGTCTCCGCGCGCTCCTCGCCGCGCACGCGGACGTGGAGGTCGTGGGCGAGCGGGGCGACGGCCCCGCGGCGCTGCAGGCTTGTCGCGAGGTCGCTCCGGACGTCGTCTTCCTCGACATCCAGATGCCGGGGCTGAGCGGCCTGGAGGTGGCGGAGACGTGGCGGAGCGAGGGTGCCCTGCCCGTCATCGTCTTCGTCACGGCTTTCGACCGATACGCCGTCGAAGCCTTCCGGCTGCACGCGCTCGACTACCTGACGAAGCCGATCGAGCCCGTGCGATTCGCGGAGGCGCTCGACCGGGCGAGGGAGTACCTGGAGCCGCGCAGCAGGGCGGCCCTAGACGAGCGGCTCCGGGCGATGCTCGAGGCGCACGAGCGGAGGCAGGCGGTGAGGCCTCACGTCGTCGTGAGGGAGCGCGAGCGCTACCTCCTCGTCCCGACCGCCGGTATCCAGGCGCTCGAGGCGGAAGGGAACTACGTCACCCTTCACTGCGAGCGGGCGACCCACCTCCTGCGCAGCACGCTCGCCTCGGTCGAAGCGAGGCTCGACCCGCGACGCTTCCTCCGCACCCACCGCTCCTGGATCGTCAACCTGGACTTCGTGAAGGAGGCGCGGACGCAGGCCAGTGGGGGCTGGGTCGTCGTGACCCGCGGCGGCCTGAGCGTCCCGGTCGGTGCGCAGTATCGCGAGTCGCTGCTGAAGGTCCTGGGGTAGCCGGGACGAGAAGGAGAAGAGATGAGGGCTTCGTGGATCCGCGTCGTGTCGCTGGCGGCCGTCTGTTCGTCCGGTCTCGCCGCGGGCGGCGACGGCCCGCCGCCGCCGGTCGAGATCGGAAAGATCGAGTCGGCGCGGCTGGGAGAGACGCGGGAGTACTGGGTGTCTTTGCCCGACGCCTACAGGGACGGAACGACCCGGTACCCCGTCGTCTACATGATGGACGGCGAGCTGAACTTCAGCTCCGGGACGATCGGAGGGCTCCGGCTCGCCGCTCAGCTCGGCGACGTCCCCGACTTCATCGTCGTCGGCATCCGGAACACCGACCGCGGACGCGACGTCTTCCCGGAGGTGGTGACGTACGGCGACGGGAGCAAGGGCGGCGGGCGGGCGAACGAGTACCTCGACTTCATCCGGGAGGAGCTGATGCCTCGCGTCGAGACGACGTACAGGGCGAGCGGCTACAGGGTCCTCTTCGGCACGTCGAACACGGGCTTCACGACCGTGTACGCCCTCTTCCGCAGCCCCGCGATCGCCGACGCTTTCGTCGCGTCGAGCGCGACGCTCTCGGTGCCGTCGTTCCGGGAGAAGCGCGAGAGCCTCGTGAAGGAGTTCAAGGGCGGGAAGCGCCGGCTCTCGCTCGTCATGGGGGAGCGCGACCTGCCGACGGTCATCAGCCAGAACGGCGCCCTGAAGGAGCTGATCGACGCCTCCGCGCCCTCCGGGCTCTCCTGCCGGCTCGCCGTCGTCCGGGGAGCGGAGCACGTCCCGGCCGACAGCCTCGCGGCGGGGCTGCGCGACGTCTTCGACGGCTGGAAGATCACGGAGCGGCTCACCGAGGAGACGTTCTCCGAGCTTCGCGCGCGCGCGGAGGGGCGCCTCGCGAAGTTCGGCGTCGCCGGCGACCTGCCCGAAAGCGCGCTGAAGGACCTCGTCGAGTCGCTCCTCGCCGAGAAGAAGACCGCGAAGGCCGCGGAGGTCCTGGAGTACCGGGCCCGGGCGTACCCTCCCGCCGCCGACTCACCCCCCTCTCGCACCCGGTGAACACCGGCTCCGGGAAGCCGCTCGCGTCAGCTCGTTACCGGAACCCGCGGATCAGGACGGCGTCCTGGCTCTGGCTCCCGGCCGACACGACGAGGCGGCGGCTGTCCGGCAGCCAGCGGGCGGCGAAGACCTCGAGCTCCGGGAACCGCGTGACACGGACCGGGCGCGAGCCGTCGGCTTCCGTAACCCAGAGGTCGACCCCCTCCCGCGTGCGGAGCGTGACGGCCAGCTTCCGGCCGTCGGGCGACCAGAAGTGGCCCATCAGCCGGCCCTCGTCGAAGCGCGCCACCTGCACCACCTCGCCCTCGCCGAGGCCCTGCCGGAAGACGTTCCAGGCCGGGTCGGAGCGCTTGCGGAAGCTCACGCCGCGGCTGTCCGGCGTCCAGGCCCCGCCGAGGGCGCCGACCGGGCCCTGGAACTTCACGGGCGCCTCTCCACCCGCGACGGAGAGAGCCTGCCAGACGGCTTGCGGCTGCCCCTTCTCGTCCGGCTCGAGCCGGGTGACGAAGAACCGCTTCGAGTCGGGAGAGAAGCCGAGGACGTCGCCGGCGCGCTCGAAGAGCCTCGACGTCTCGCCGGTCTCGAGGTCGGCGAGGTGGACGGCGCCCGGCTCCTCCCACCTCTCGAACGCAGCGAATCGGCCGTCGGGCGACAGGTGGCGGACCTGCTCGCCGCCTCCCGTGGTGACCTGCTTGCGGCCGGTGCCGTCGGGCGCCATGCGCCAGACGTGGACGCCTGCGTCGTCGACGCGGTCGAAGAGAACGACGCCGGGGACGGCTTTCAGGTTGAACGTGTGCGCGGAATCCGTCGTGAGGGCCCGGGGCTCGCCCCCCGCGGCGTCCACGCTCCAGATCCGGAGCGTTCCGTCGTGGGGCACCTCGTAGACGATCTGGTCCGGACCGGCGACGCCCACGCTCCAGGGTGAGCCCTCCGGGCTCGTGACCGACGTCAGCTTCCGGGCCGCAGCCGCCGAGGAGTCGACGATCCAGAGGTTCGCGAGGCGGGACGTGCGCACCGAGGCGACCGCCTCGTCCGTCGCCGAGACCGAGACGGCGCCGTAGTTGTGGAAGTCGTTCGTGACGCGCTGGAGACGTCCGGAGGGATACCCGATCAGGAACACCTGCCCCTGGAAGATCCCCTGCAGGCTGAGCCCCGTCCCGACGAGGCCGCTGCCATCGGCGAGCCAGGCGACGCTCGACAGGAACGTGTCTTCCAGCTCCACGACGTGCCGGCGGGCGCCGGTCGTGGCGTCGAACGAGACGATACGGGAGCCGAACCCCGGGGGCGGCGCGGGGACAGCCGTCGCGATCGTGAGCCCGTCCGGGGACCAGGCGGGCGCGCCCACGATGGGCTCCTCCGGGCCGAGCGTCGCGAGGACGCTCTCCTTCGAGGTGTCGAGGTCGAAGACGACGAGGACGCTCTCCTGCTTCTCCGGCACGCCGCGCAAGCAGGCGAGCCGCTTGCCGTCGGGCGAGAAGGTCACCTTCGAGTCGACGTCGAAGAGCCTCTCGCGCGGCGCCCCGCCCAGCGAGGGGACTGCGAAGAGCGCCTGGTACCGCCGGTCCTCGGGTTTCCGGGCGAGGTAGTAGACGTAGTTCCCGTCGGGGGAGAAGGCGAGGTTCGAGAGGCCGGCCTCGCTCGGGGCGATGACCTCCACGTCGCTCCCGGTCGCCACCTGGCGGACGCGCAGGCCCGCGGACCCGCCGCGGCCGTGGAGGTAGGCGAGGTAGCGGCCGTCGCGCGAGAGAACGGCGTCGAAGGCGTCGCCGCGGCTCGTCTGCGTCGTCATCCGCATCGTCTGGAACGCCTGCACCCCCTCGCCGTTCTCGGCCTTCCCGCCGCGGCCCCGGAGGCCGAAGGCGAGCGCCGCGGCGGCGGCCAGGATCCCTGCCCCGGCGGCAACGAAGACGAGGGGCCGGGTCCTTCGCGGCTGTGTTGCCATGGACGCGGCGGACGCCGCGGAGCTTCCGGAGGCCGGCAGCGTGTCCCACTCCTCCACGATCTCGCGGAGCTGGAGGGCGAGGTCCTTCATCGACTGCACGCGCTGGTCCGGCGTCTTCGCGAGGCAGCGGCGGACGATGCGCCGCAGCTCGGCGGGCACCTGCGGGTTCAGCTCCTCGACCGGCACCGGCTTCTCGTTCAGGATCCTGTGCATCGCCTCGACGGCTGTCGGCGCGTCGAACGGCCGCCGGCGCGTGGCGGCCTCGTACAGGACGCAGCCGAACGAGAAGATGTCCGACCTGTGGTCCACCGCGCGGCCCGCCACCTGCTCCGGAGACATGTAGCCCGCGGTTCCCACGACGCTGCCCGCCGCGCTCCCGGGCGACTCCATCGTCGGCGCGTCGGAGAGGTCCGGTGACCGCTCCCGCGTCTCGGTCAGCTTCGCGAGGCCGAAGTCGAGCACCTTCGTGAAGCCGTCCGTCGTGACCATGACGTTCGCCGGCTTGAAGTCGCGGTGGACGATCCCGGCCGCGTGCGCCTTCGCGAGACCGTCCGCCGCCTGGGCGAGGTAGCCCGCGAGCGTGCGGAGATCCGCACGCTCCTCGTGGATCAGGCTCGCGAGCGTCCGCCCGCTGACGAGCTCCATCGCGATGTAGTGGACCGGGGCCCAGTCGGGCTCTCCGGCCATCCTCACCGGCGCGTGGCCGATCTCGTGGATCGTGACGATGTTCGGGTGGCTCAGCTGCGAGGCCGACCGGGCCTCCAGCTCGAAGCGGCGGA
The DNA here is from genome assembly GCA_964453825.1 of uncultured Holophagales bacterium. Taxonomy (GTDB): domain Bacteria; phylum Acidobacteriota; class Thermoanaerobaculia; order UBA5066; family UBA5066; genus UBA5066. Next base: position 3,340 of record CAYVPO010000167.1, on the reverse strand, counting down.
CGCGGTCGTCGTCCCTCACGAGCTCGGGCGGCAGGATCTTGATCGCGACGCGCCGCTGGAGACTCCGGTCCTCGGCCAGGTAGACCTCGCCCATGCCGCCCGCGGCGAGCGGAGAGACGATCCGGTAGTGCGCGACCTCCGCCTCGGGGCGCAGCGTGCGCGCCGTCTGAGTCGTCATCGTCCGGCCTCCCGACTGTGCCCGGAGTGTAGCGGTTCGGCCCCGGTTCGGCCCCAACCCCGCGCGCCGAGGTGCCACGCCGAGGTCCCCGGGTGGCTAGAATCCAGCCGGCATGTCGTCCGATTTCGTCCACCTCCACCTCCACACCCAGTACTCCCTCCTCGACGGAGCGAACCGGACGAAGGACCTGATCGAGCACGTCCTGAAGAGCGGGATGACCGCGATGGCGGTCACGGACCACGGGAACATGTTCGGCGCCTTCGACATCCAGACGGAGGCGGTCAAGAAGGGGATCAAGCCGATTCTCGGCGTCGAGGCCTACATCGCGCCCGGATCGCGCCACGACCGCGAGACCGTGAAGACGGTCGACGGCGAGGGGAAGAACTACCACCTCACGCTGCTCGCCGAGAGCCCGGAGGGCTATCGGAACCTCTCGTACCTCGTCTCCGAGGCTTTCCTGAGCGGCTTCTACTACAAGCCTCGTATGGACTGGGAGCTGCTCGAGAAGCACCACGACGGGCTGATCGCCCTCTCCGGGTGCGTCAAGTCGGAAGTCTCGCAGCGCCTTCTCGCGGGCGACTTCGCAGGCGCGAAGGAGACGGCGCGGAAGTACGAGGCGCTGTTCGGGAAGGACCACTACTACATCGAGCTGATGGACCACGGGCTCCCGATCCAGAGGCAGCTGATGCCGGAGCTCCTGCGCCTCTCGCGAGAGGCCGGGATCCCGGTCGTCGCGACGAACGACGCGCACTACCTCCGGCGCGTCGACTCCGAGGCGCAGGACGTCCTTCTCTGCATCGGGACGGGGAAGACGGTGAACGACCCCCGGCGAATGAAGTTCTACAACTCGGAGTTCTACGTGAAGGACCCCGGGGAGATGCAGGACTCCTTCCGGGAGTGGTCGCTCGAGGCGGTGCGGAACTCCGTGGCGGTCGCCGACCGCGTCGCGCCGAAGGTCATCATCGACACGGGCTACAAGATCCCGACGTTTCCTCTGCCCGAGGAGGCGCGCGGCCCCGACGAGTACCTCGAGGAGCTCGCGCGGGCCGGGCTGGAGCGGCGCCTCGCGCCGATCGCCGAGCTCCTCGCGGCGGGCCGGACGAAGCACCCGCGGAAGGACTACGACGACCGGCTCGAGTGGGAGCTCGGCGTCATCCGGAGACTGGGCTTCTCCGGCTACTTCCTGATCGTCTGGGACTTCATCAAGTACGCGAAGGACAACGGCATCCCCGTCGGACCGGGGCGCGGGAGCGCCGCGGGCTCGCTCGTCGCGTGGACCCTCGGCATCACGGACGTCGACCCGCTTCGCTACGACCTCCTGTTCGAGCGCTTCCTCAACCCCGACCGGGTCTCCATGCCCGACATCGACGTCGACCTCTGCGAGCGCCGGCGGGGGGAGGTCATCGAGTACGTCCGGCACAAGTACGGCAAGGAGAACGTCGGGCAGATCATCACGTTCAACTCGATGAAGGCGCGCGCCGTGATCCGCGACGTCGGACGCGCGCTCGACGTCCCGCTCGCCGAGGTCAACAAACTCTGCGCGATGATCCCGGCGAACCCCGGGAAGCCGACGACGCTTTCGGAGGCGCGGAAGAGCGTCAAGGAGCTCTCCGACACGCTCGCGGGGAACGAAGGCTACCGGCGCCTGTTCGACCTGGCCGAGCGGCTCGAGGGGGTCTCGCGGCACGCGGGCGTCCACGCCGCCGGCGTCCTCATCGCCCCGCGCCCGCTCGTGGAGTACCTGCCGCTCTACAAGAACAACAACGACGAGATCACGACGCAGTTCGAGATGAAGTCCGTGGAGAAGATGGGTCTCCTGAAGATGGACTTCCTCGGGCTGATCACGCTCACGATCCTCGACGACGCGGTCAAGTCGGTCGTGCGGCGGACGGGACGTCCGCTCGACCTCGCCGAGATCCCCCTGAACGACCCGGAGGTCTTCCGGCTCTTCGCGGAAGGGCGGACGGACGGGATCTTCCAGTTCGAGTCGTCCGGGATGCGGGACCTCCTTCGCCGCGTCCAGCCGAGCGTCTTCAGCGACCTCACCGCGCTCAACGCCCTCTACCGTCCGGGCGCGCTCGACGCCGGGACGGTGGAGGTCTACATCGAGAGGCGTCGCGGGAAGAAGTTCGACTACCCGCTCGCCCAGCTCGAGCCGATCCTGAAGGACACGTACGGAGTCCTCGTTTACCAGGAGCAGGTCATGCTGGCGGCGCGGGCCGTGGCGAAGTACACGCCCGGTGAAGCGGACCTGCTTCGGAAGGCGATCGGGAAGAAGGACGAGGCCGCGCTGGAGGCCGAGGGCGAGAAGTTCGTCCGGAAGGCCGTCGCGGAGGGGGTCCCGAAGAAGAAGGCCGAGGAGCTCTGGGAGCTGATCCTCCCCTTCGGCCGGTACGGCTTCAACAAGTCGCACTCCGTGGTCTACGCCCTCCTCGCGTACCGGACCGCCTGGATGAAGGTCCACTACCCGGTGGAGTTCATGGCGGCGGTCCTGACGGCGGCCTCCGGGAAGTCCGAGGACGTCGTCAAGTACGTCAACGCGTGCCGCGAGATGAAGATCCCGGTCCTCCCTCCCGATGTGAACGCCTCGCAGCTGTCGTTCACGCCGGACGGCGAGTCGATCCGCTTCGGCCTCGGGGCCGTGAAGGGTGTCGGCGAAGGGGCCGTGGCCTCGATCCTCGGGACGCGCGCCTCCGACGGGCCGTTCGTGTCGCTCACCGACTTCTGCTGCCGGGTGGACCTGCGTCTGAACAACCGGAAGGTCATCGAGGCGCTGATCCGCTCGGGCTCGTTCGACTCGCTGAACCAGAGCCGGGCGACGCTCGCGGCCGGTGTCGACTCGGCCATGGAGGTCGCCGCCGCGGAAAGGCGGTCCCGGGAGTCGGGACAGGGGGGCCTCTTCGCCGACGAGTCGGCTGCCGACCACGCAGACCGTTTCCCCGCTCTCCCCGAGTGGTCGCCCGACGAACGGATCCGCTACGAGAAGGAGACGCTCGGCTTCTACATCACCGGCCATCCGCTCGCCCGCTTCGAGGACGAGATCGCTCTGTTCGGAGACGTGACGGCGGACCAGGCCGGCGAACGGGTCGACCAGAACGTGCGGATCGTCGCGCTCGTGGCCTCGCTCAAGAAGACGCAGATCAAGAAGGGGCAGAACGAGGG
>CAYVPO010000166.1:1556-7923 GCA_964453825.1 uncultured Holophagales bacterium | reverse complement strand
TCAAGATCAACCACAACGAGTTCCTGACCTACCCGAACAAGTTCGACCAGATCCTGTTCGCGCAGGTGAAGCAGGCGCGGGACATGGGCGCCGTCGCCGTCGGCGCGACGATCTACTTCGGGTCGGACCAGTCGGGGCGCCAGATCGTCGAGGTGGCGCAGGCCTTCCACGCCGCGCACGAGATGGGGATGGCGACGGTCCTCTGGTGCTACCTCCGGAACCCCGCCTTCAAGATGGACAAGGACTACCACGTCTCCGCCGACCTGACGGGGCAGGCGAACCACCTCGGCGTGACGATCGAAGCGGACATCATCAAGCAGAAGCTCCCCGAGACGAACGGCGGGTACCTCGCGCTGAACTCGAAGGAGAACCCCTACGGCAAGACCGACAAGCGGATCTACGAGAAGCTGACGACGGACCACCCGATCGACCTGACGCGCTACCAGGTCGCGAACTGCTACATGGGCCGCGCGGGCCTCATCAACTCCGGCGGCGCCTCGGGCGAGAACGACTTCGCCGAGGCCGTGAAGACGGCCGTCGTCAACAAGCGCGCCGGCGGCATGGGCCTCATCTCCGGCCGCAAGGCGTTCCAGCGCCCGATGGCCGAAGGGGTCAGGCTCCTCAACGCCATCCAGGACGTCTACCTCTGCAAGGACGTCACGATCGCCTGACGCGGCCGCGACGGACCCCGGAAACGAACGAAGGCCCCCGGGCGACCGGGGGCCTTCGAATCTGAAGAGGCGCTGTCGCTACCGTCCGGGCACGACGACGAAGCACCCCTCCACGGCGCGCGCGACGCGCGTGCCCCAGGCGAGGAGCTGGCCGTCGCGGAAGCCCCGCTGGAAGGCGCGCTCTTTCGGCGAGCTGCCCCGGCGGTCGCCCGGCGGGCGCTGCTCGCCGCTCTCGAAGCGCGCGTCGTCGAGGTCCTCGCAGGAGGGTGCCGAGCGGTCGCGCTGGGCGTCCACGCCGGCGGAGAGCCCGGCCAGGTAGTCCGGGTCATCCGTCACGCGCTCGAGCGCCTGGTGCGCCGCGTCGAGGGCGGTCCGCCTCGTTGCCGCGAGGGCCCGGTTCACCTCCTCGGCCTTCCAGGCCGCGTGCCGCGCCAGGGTCTCCTCGTAGTCGCGCGGATACGGGTCGCGCTCGCGCCCGTTCCAGGAGCGGGACCGGCGTGCGGCCGTCTCGCTCTCGTGCCGCTCCACGACCTCGAGCAGCGCCGCGTCGACGTCGTCCATGCGACGGCCCTTGATCGCTTCGCGGGGGACGTCGACCATGAGCTGGACGCGGCAGGAGCGCTCGTCGTAGAGCGTGAAGGGGCCGTCCGTGCGGGGGACGAGGACCGGCTCGGCGACGGAGAGGTAGAGGTCCACGCGGTCGGACTTCACGTTGACCTTGTCCACGCGCGAGAGCTCGCCTTCCGCGAACCGCCGGCTCCCTTTGCTCGAGCTCAGCCGGCCGCGGACCTCGTTGTTGTTGTAGGTGCCGAGGCAGTCGGAGGAGGTCTCGACTCGCGCCACGACCCAGGCCCCCGCCCAGGCCCGCTCCACGTCGTCCTCGAAGTCCGCGTTCGCCGGAGCCGCCACGGCCAGGACACTGGCCAGCGCGACGCACCTCCACGGTCCTCCTGCCGTTCTCTTCATCTCGTCTCTCCTCTCGGGAGCGGAATGGTAGCAACGGCTCGGAGCCTGCAACGGGCGTCCTCCGCATCACCGGTCTGCCGCAAGCCCCTCTTCGCTATACTTTTCGCACATGAGTCCCAGAGCGCTGCAGCAGATATTCCGCCTTCCCGTGGGTGAACGCATCGAGCTCGTTCAGGCCATCTGGGACAGCGTGGTCGCGGATTCAGCCGACGTTCCCGTCACTCCGCCGCAGCGGCGCACGCTCGACGCCCGGCTCGCGGACCTGAAGGCCCGTCCGTCCGCCGGGCGACCGTGGGTCGCGGTGCGGTCGTCACTCCTCGCGAAGAGGTGACGCTGCCCGTCGTCTTCCGCGAGCTCGCGGCGGAGGACGTCCAGGGCGTCGTTTCGTGGTACGAGGAGCGCCAGTCAGGCCTCGGCGCCCGCTTCGTCTCGTCGCTCGACATTGCGGTCGGGCTCATCGCGGAGCACCCGCGCTCATGCCCGATCGCCTACCGCGGCCTCCGCCGGGTTCTCCTTCCCGGCTTCCCCTATGCGCTCTTCTACCAGCTTGAGCCTGCCGCAGTCGTAGTACTGGCCTGCCTCCACCAGAGCAGGGGCCCGCGGGTCACTCGAAAGCGTCTCCGGGCAGGAGCCTGACCCCGATTCAAACGACCTGGCGACGCTTTCCTCGTCAGGCCGGAACCATCTGCCGCACCGGGAACCCGGCCGTCCTTCGCCGGGTCCCTGCGCCCGTCGCGGGCGTCCGGCCGATCCTCCGGAATCGCCGCGGCAGCTCCTCCGCGCACTCCTCCGCCGTCTCTGAGCCGACGGCCTTCCCGGGGTAGATCTCGTAGAGCGCGCGGTAGGCCGGGGGCGTCAGGTTCGGCATGACGACGTTCGCGCCGCGCAGGAGGCCGCGCTCGCGGCCGAAGGCGTGAAGCGTCGCGAGGGCCGTCGTCGACGGGATGTTCGCGTCGGGGCGGACGAGCCGCGTGAGCGCGACGACCTTCGTCGTCGTCTCCTCGTCCGAAGAGACCTGCTCGCCTTCGGGGGCGCGGGGGAAGAGGCCCTGCCCGAGCGGGGTCGCGGGGTGCGGGATGAACGGGCCGACGCCGATCATGTCGAGGTCCAGGTCGCGGAAGCGGAGGAGGTCGTCGGCGAGGCTCTCCCACGTCTGCCCCGGGATGCCGACGAGGACTCCGCTTCCGACCTCGTACCCGAGCTCGCGCAGCCGGCGGAGGATTGCGAAGCGGTCGGACGGGCGGCCGGGGAGCGAGGGGTGGATCGCCGCGTAGAGGACCGGGTCCGACGTCTCGAAGCGAAGGAGGTAGCGGTCCGCGCCCGCCTCCCGCCACGCGGCGAGGTCCCCGTCGGGGCGCTCGCCGAGACTGAGCGTCACGGCGAGCGATGTCGTCGCCTTGACGCGCCGGACGAGGTCCGCGACCCATTCGCGCGTCAGCCCGTAGTCCTCGCCCGCCTGCAGGACGAGCGTGCCGTAGCCGAGGCTCTCGGCCGTCCGAGCGCAGTCGAGCGCCTCGTCGGCCGTCATCCGGTACCGCGGGATCGACGGGTTCCCGGCGGAGATGCCGCAGTACGCGCAGCGGCGAACGCAATGGTTCGAGAGCTCCACGAGGCCGCGGAGATGGACCCCGTCGCCGACGTGCTCCCGGCGGACCGCGTCGGCCCTCCGGTAGAGCCGCGAGAGGCGGCTCGGGTCGGTCTCCTGAAGCCACGCCAGGATCTCGGGGCGTTCGATCACGTCGTCACCTCCGGGCGGGACACGGTCGTCCCGCGGGGCTCCCGGAACGCCTCGAGGGCGGCGGGGAAGGGCTCGAGCGCCCGCTCGAGGATGCCGAGGGAGTAGGCGATCGTCAGGCCGTAGTTCGTCACGGGAACTCCCTCCCGGCGGCCGCGCAGGAGCCGGGAGAGCATCTGGCGACGGTTCCCCATGCAGCTCCCGCAGTGGACGACGAGCGCGTAGCGGGAGAGGTCGTCCGGGAAGTCGCGCCCCTGCACGGTCTCGAACTCGAGCGGGACGCCGGTACGGGCGCGGAGCCAGGCGGGGATCTTCGCGCGGCCGATGTCCTCTCCCGCCGGGTGGTGCGTGCACGCTTCCGCGACGAGGACCCGGTCGCCCCCCTTCAGCCGGTCGACGCCGCGGACGCCGCGGGCCATCTCGGCGAGGTCGCCCTGGAAGCGGGCGAAGAGGATGGAGAACGACGTGAGCGGCACGCCCGGGGGGATCTCCTCTGCGACCTGGCGGAAGGCCTGCGAGTCCGTGACGACGAGGCGCGGCAGGGCGGCGAGGGCGGCGAGCGCGGCGCGCAGCTCGTGCTCGCGGACGACGACGGAGATCGCGCCCGTGTCGAGGAGGTCGCGGAGCGTCTGGACCTGCGGCAGGATGAGGCGCCCCTTCGGGGCTTCCGCGTCGATCGGCGTGACGAGGACGACGACGTCGCCCGGAGAGACGAGGTCGCCGACGATCCGTCGCCCTTCGACCGCGTCGGCGGGGGCGGCCGCGAGGAGCGCCTGCCGGAGCTCGTCGAGACCCGTGCCGGAGGGAATCGACGTGGCGACGACCGGGACGCCGGCCGCGGCGAGGCGCTCCGCGAGCCCCGCCGGGGCCGGCCCGGCGTCGGCCTTGTTCAGGACGACGATGACCGGAATCGAGCGGGCTCGGATCTGGGCGAGAAGCTCCTCCTCGAACGGTCCCCACGCCGCGGCCTCCGCGACGAGGAGCGCGAGGTCGGTCCGCTCGAGCGCTTTCCTCGTCTTCGAGACGCGCTGCTCGCCGAGAATTCCCTCGTCGTCGATACCCGCCGTGTCGATGAAGAGGACGGGGCCGAGCGGCAGGAGCTCCATCGGCTTCTCGACGGGGTCCGTCGTCGTCCCGGGCGTCGCCGACACGATGGCGACCTCCTGCCGCGTGAGGGCGTTCAGGACGCTCGACTTCCCGACGTTGCGTCGGCCGAAGAGACCGATGTGGGTCCTGAGGCCGCGGGGGGCGGAGCTCAACGGCCGGACCTCAGCAGAAGACGTCCCTGCGGCCGCTCTTCACCGCCGCGACCATCGTCCGGGACTTCTCGCGGAGCGCCGGGTCCATCTCCTCGAGCGTCGCCGCGATGCGCGACTCACCGGCACGCCGCGTCTCCGCCGAGCCGTAGTCGAGGAGGTACTCCTGGAACGTCGCGAGGGCGTTCGGGTTGCAGTGCTCCTTGATCTCGCCCGGCTTCGCCACGTCCATGAAGTCGGCGCCGGTGCGGCCGAGGCGGTAGCAGGCCGTGCAGAACGAGGGGACGAAGCCGAGGGACGCGACGTCGCGGATCACCTCGTCGAGCGAGCGGTGGTCGCCGAGCGAGAACTGCTCGGCGCACGGGTCGCCCGGGTCGGCCTCGTAGCCGCCGGGGTTCGTCCGGCTGCCGGCGGAGATCTGCGAGATGCCGAGGCCGAGGACCTCGTGGCGCGTCTCGGCCGACTCGCGCGTCGAGAGGATGAGGCCGGTGTACGGCACGGCGAGGCGGAGGATCGCGATCACCTTCCGGAAGTCGACGTCGGAGACGGCGTGAGGTGGATGCTCGGCGACCTCCGAGCCCGTGGCCGGCTCGATCCGCGGGACGGAGATCGTGTGCGGCCCGACGCCGAACGTCCGCTCGAGGTGCTCCACGTGCTGCATGAGGGCGAGGACCTCGTAGCGCCAGTCGTAGAGGCCGAAGAGGATGCCGATGCCGACGTCGTCGATTCCGGCCTTCATCGCGCGGTCCATCGCGGTGACGCGCCAGTCGTAGTCCCGCTTCTTCCCGGCGACGTGGACCTGGGCGTACGTCTCGCGGTGATAGGTCTCCTGGAAGAGCTGGTACGTGCCGATCTTCGCCGCCTTCAGCCGGCGGAACTCCTCGTCGGTGAGAGGGGCGACGTTCACGTTCACGCGGCGGATCTCGCCCGGGCCGCTCGAGGTCGCGTAGACCGTCTCGATCGAGCGGAGGACGTAGTCGAACCCTTCGCGCGGGTACGACTCGCCCGCGACGAGGAGGATCCGCTTGTGGCCCTGCTCCTCGAGCCACTTCACCTCGCGGGCGATCTCTTCCTGCGTGAGTGCGCGGCGGACGAGCGCCGTGTTCCGCGCGCGGAACGCGCAGTAGGTGCACTCGTTCGCGCAGAGGTTCGAGATGTAGAGAGGCGCGAAGAGGACGATGCGCCGGCCGTAGATCGCCTCCTTCACGTCGCGGGCGGTGTGGAAGAGCTCGTCGAGGAGCTCCGGGTCGGTGATGTTTGCGAGGACGGCGAGGTCGCGGCCGCGGAGCCCCTTCAGCTCCCGGGACTTTGCGAGAAGGGCACGGACCTCACCGGCGTCGGGCCTGGAGGCGGCTTCGAGGTCGCCCCAGATCCCGTCGTCGTCGATCCGGACGACGGGCTCGGGCGAGAGGGTGGAATGCGTCATGGGTTCTCCCTGGCGGACCCCGGGTCCGGGGCCTCGGCCAACGGCCATCATCGCCCCCCGGCCCCCCTCCGGTCCAGTGGAGGGAGGGGTGGAGCGGCGCTTTCCGGCGACTTCGTCGCAGGGAAGTCGGGAGCCCTCGGGGCGCGGGAAATGTGCACGAAATGGACCGGGCGAGCGCCCCGGAAGGGGAGTCCTTTCTCTATGATGCGAGGAGCCCGCGGAGCGCTCGAGAAGCCGGGAGCCGCCCGGGGCGTCGACCTCGAAGGAACGGAATCGGGAAGGGAGAGGGAGCGATGGCCGAGGCCGCGAGCAA
>CAYVPO010000166.1:0-1456 GCA_964453825.1 uncultured Holophagales bacterium | reverse complement strand
CCGTTCCTCGAGAAGCTCGTCATCCCGGTCCTGATGGCGGTCTTCTCCCTCGCGGGATCGGTCTTCGGGATGTCCGAGGAGGTCATCCCGTTCGTCGTCATCTGCATCCCGCTCGCGATCTCCCTCGGCTACGACTCGATCGTCGGCGTCGCGATCCCGTTCCTCGGGGCGGCCGCGGGCTTCGGAGCGGCCTTCTTCAACCCGTTCACCGTCGGCATCGCGCAGGGGCTCGTCGGCCTCCCTCTCTACTCGGGCCTCGGCTACCGGGTGGCGACGTGGTTCGTGACGACGGGCGTCATGATCGCGTGGGTGATGGTCTACGCGGCGCGCGTGAAGAAGCGCCCGGAGGCGAGCCCCGTGCGCGACCTCGACCTCGCGCGCGAGCGGAGCGCCCCGGCGAGCGGCGAGGCGGAGCCGTGGACCGTCCGGCACGCGCTCGTCCTCTCGCTCTTCGTGACGACGATGGGCGTCCTCGTCTGGGGGATCCTGAAGAAGCAGTGGTTCATCGAGGAGATCGGGGCCCTCTTCCTGGCGATGGGGCTCGTCCTCGGCGTCGTCGCGGGCCTCGGCGGGACGCGGATCGCGAACGCATTCGTCGCCGGCGCGAAGGACATGGTCAACGTGGCCCTCATCATCGCCTGCGGCCGGGCGCTCCTGATCATCGCCCGCGAGGCGAAGGTCCTCGACACGATCCTCTTCCACGGCGCGGGGCTGATCTCGCACCTCCCCGGCGTCGTCGCCGCGCAGGTGATGTTCGTCGTCCAGTGCGTCATCAACTTCTTCATCCACTCGGGGACGGCCCAGGCCGCGCTCACGATGCCGATCATGGCGCCGCTCGCCGACCTCGTCGGCCTCACCCGGCAGACGATGGTCTTCGCCTACCAGCTCTGCGAGCTGATCAACCCGATCCTGCCGACGTCCGCCGTCACGATGGGCGTCCTCGGGATGGCGAAGATCCCGTGGGAGCGGTGGGCGCGCTGGTTCCTGCCGCTCATGCTGACGCTCATGCTCCTCGCGTTCCTCCTCCTCGTCCCGCCGGTGCTGACGCACTGGGGTCCGTTCTAGATCGGTCCGCGATGTCGAAGCGGCTGCTCCTCCCCCTCGCCGCCCTCGCCCTGGTGTCCGCTCCGCTTTCGGGCGCGGGGCGGGTCCCCGCCGCCTGCGGGCTCGCGATCGGCGCCCTCCCGGAGGACCACCGGACGCTGACGAAGTCGACCTCGTACGAGGAGATGGCGGCCTTCCTGAAGGCGATCGACGGGAAGGGGCCGATCGTCGTCTCCGTCGAGGGGCAGACCGCGCAGGGGCGGAGCATCTTCCTCGTGAACGCGCGCGGGAGCGCGGCCCCGACGTTCCGGGTCCTCTTCTACGCCCAGCAGCACGGCGACGAGGTGTCGGGGAAGGACGCCCTCCTCTACCTCCTGCGCGACCTCGCGCGCGACCCGAAGCTCCTCCCGCC
>CAYVPO010000165.1:0-7962 GCA_964453825.1 uncultured Holophagales bacterium | reverse complement strand
CTTCTGGATCGCGACTTCCTTCTCGGCGTCGGTCAGGACGATCTGGCGCGACAGGACGACGGACATCGTCCCGGTCGGGTTCCGGATGAAATCGTCGACGGTCTTGCCGAATCGGCTCTGGGTGTCCTCGACGGCGGTCGAGAGGTCGGGTCCGACCTGCGCGGCGCTCTTGACGCCGAGGGAGGAGACCGAGTGGCAGACGAAGCAGCCGGTCGAGACGAACCAGGCGCCCGGCCCGTGCTTCATCCGCTCCTCTTCGGCGATCTCCTCGGGGGTCTGCGGGTCGGTCCGCGGGACGCCCGGACGGTACGTGGCCGGGACGGGCGCCCGGCGCCACGAGAGCGTGAGGGCGGCGAGGGCCTGGGACTCCTTCGTCCCGAAGCCGAAGGTGGGCATCACGGTGTCGGGGACGATCTCCTTCGGGTTGCGGAAGTGGGCAACGTGCCAGGCGAAGGCCGTCTTCTGGCCGCCGAGGCGGCTCATGTCGTATTGCTCGGCGGCCTTGTCCCCGACGTACGTCAGGTCGGGGCCGATCGTGCCGCCCCGCCCGTTGACGACGTGGCAGGCCCGGCAGCCCTTCTCGTTGACGAGCTTCTTGGCGAGGTTGATGAGGTCGGCCCCCTTCGTCTCCCGGTCGTACCGGTGGCAGACGTTGCAGTTCATCTGCATGAGGGCGCCCTTGTCGCTCCCCTGGATCGAGTAGGCCTCGCCCATCGCCTTCCCGAGAACGGGCTCCTCCCAGAAGTGGACCGGCCCGTGGGCCTTCTCGCTCTCCACCGCCCAACCCTGCCCGCCGTGGCAGGCCGTGCAGCCGTAGTCCTCGACGGGATGGGCCTTCAGCGGCTCGGCGGGATGGGTCTTCCAGGGGTGCTCGGCGTCCTCGAAGCCCTTCCAGAGGATCCCCTGGTGACAAGTGATGCACCGGTCCGCGCGACCGAGGTCCTTCACCCAGATCTGCTTCATGCCGGCGGGGACCGTCGCGGCCTTCTCGGCGCCGAGCTTCTCGGCCACCATCTTCCGGAACTCGGCCTGGTACCAGCGCCAGTCCTTCCGGTGGTCGGTGACGGCGAAGACGACCGTCGACACGACGAGGAGGACCCCGATGACGGCGAGGACCGGCCGGTCCTTGCCGGGGTAGGGCGAGCTCGTGCGCTGCTCCATGTTCAGATCCTCGTCGGCAGCACCGGCCAGGCTTCCCACGGCCAGTAGAAGTTCCAGTAGGGACCCCGGAGGAAGGTCCCGACGATCGTGAACGCGAGGACGACGAGGACGACGAGGAGGAAGACGAGGTTCTGCCGCTTCCTCGAGGCGTGGAACCAGACCCCGGCCGCGCCGGCAGGGCTCCTGTCGAGCCACGGCCAGACGGTGAGGAGGCCGAGGAGGAGCGTCGGCAGGATGACGCCGCCGAGGAAAGCGCCGTTGATCGTGAACGAGCCGACCTTCAGCGTCGTGTCGGTGACGATCTCCTGGAGCCAGAGGAAGTACCACGGCGCCTTCGCCGGGTTCGGCGTGATCATCGGGTTGGCCGGCTCCTCGAGGGGCGACGGGATGAAGCAGGCCAGGATGCTGACGACGGCGAACGTCCCGAGGACGACGATCGAGATCCGGCGAACGAGGTCGTTGACCGAGTTCACCGTCCGGTCGGCGGCTTCGAGCGTCACGGCCCGGATCGCCGGGGCCTGGCCGCGCGCGACGCCGAGGAGCGCATACGTCTTCGTCTTCGCGGCCGGGGCCTGGGTCTTCTCCTGCGTCAGCGTCCAGCGGTCGGCCTTCGCGAGGCCGCCGTCCTTGCGGATGCGCCACATGTGGTACGCGAGGAGCGCGCCGAGCCCGGCCGGCAGGAAGATGACGTGCAGGACGTAGAAGCGGATGAGCGTCGCCTGGTCGATCGTCCGCCCTCCGATCAGGAGCTCGCGCATCTGGGGGCCGACGAACGGAACCGAGCTCGCGATGTTCGTCCCGACCGTGACCGCCCAGTAGGCGAGCTGGTCCCACGGGAGGAGGTAGCCGGTGAAGGAGAGGAACAGAGTCAGGACGATCATGACGACGCCGAGGACCCAGTTCCACTCGCGCCGCTGGCCGCGCCCGGTGCCGTTCTTGTAGGCGCCTGTGAGGAAGACGCGGACGAGGTGGAGGAAGACGGCCACGACCATGAGGTGGGCCGCGATCCGGTGGACCGCGCGGATCCACGAGCCGAACGTGACGACGAACTCGATGTCCTTCACCGACCCGTAGGCCCGTTCCACCGAAGGCACGTAGAGGAGGAGGAGCGGGAGGCCCGAGAGGACGAGGAGGAAGAAGAGGGCGGCCGAGGCCGTGCCGAGCCAGAACGAGTAGTTCCAGTCGAGGGACGGCTTGTAGGTCTTCGCGGGGAACCAGTGGAGGAGGAAGTTGGAGACGACGGCGTCGCCCGCCTCGCGGTCGGAGCGGGGGCGGAAGCTCCAGAAGGGCGTCGGGTGGACTCCGGGAGCGGAGGGGGCCGGGGGCTCGGGCTTCGCGTTCACGGCTGGTCCGCTCCGCTCAAGCCACGGTGAGCCGGAAGTCGTGGCCCACTTCCTGCGCGAGGTCGACGACGAGCTGCCCGTCGTCGACGGCGACGGAGAGGTGGTACCAGGCGAGCGGCTTCGGGGCGGGGCCCGTCTCGTTCGTCCCGTCGCCGGAGTACTTCGACCCGTGGCAGGGGCACTGGAAGCGGTGCGTCAGGCGGAGGGGCTTGCCCTCGACGTTCGCCTCCTCGACCTTCGAGAGCGCCTCGGCCCGCACGGTGCATCCGAGGTGCGTGCAGACGGCCGAGATCGCGTGGAAGGTCTTCCCCTCGCGAAAGACGAAGAGCCTCTCGTCGGGGAGGAACTTCATCCCGTCGGGGAAGTCGGTCGGCGCGCCGAGCTTCACCGTCGTCGGCGCGTCGTACGACACGTTCGGGACGAGCGAGCGCAGGGAGGCGCCCGCCTGCCCGACGAGGGCCACGACGCCGGCGCCGAGGCCGGCCTTCATCAGGAAGTCGCGGCGGCTGTTCGGCTCGGCGGGAGGCACGGCGGTGCCGGCCGGGGGGTCCGTCTTCGTCGTCATCGAGAAACCTCGCTCGTCTGCGGAACGAGACGTTCCGTGATCGTGAATCGCTCCATCGTCATCGCGTCGGTGGGGCAGCGGACGGCGCAGAGGCCGCAGCGGATGCACCTGTCGTCGTCCTTGACCATCGCCGAGAGGGGAAGGCCGTTCCCGTTCGCACGCTCGGCGAGGAGCGAACGCTCCGCCTCGTCGAGCTCGAGCTCCTCGAACGGGACGATGGCGAGGCAGTACTCCGGGCAGACGTCGACGCAGCGGCTGCAGAGGACGCACTTCTCCGGGTCGTAGATCGTCTGGACGTGGCAGACGAGACAGCGCGCCCCCTGGCGCCGCGCCTCGGCCTCGTCGTAGCCGGTCTCGACCTCGGCGATCCCGGTCCGCCGCCCGACGTCGATCGTCGGCGGGGTGACCCGGTCGGCGAGCTCGAAGCCCGCGAGCATCCGGTAGGTCGGGGTGAAGAGCTTCTCGATCTCGAGGTGCGTCTCGAGGGCGAGCCCGGCCGAGGCGCCGCGGGCGGAGAGGTGCTCGTGGATCGAGCGCGCGGCCTTCTTGCCGTTCGCGACCGCCTCGATGAGGTTCCGCGGGCCGAACGCGACGTCGCCGCCGGCGTAGACGCCCGGCGCCGAGGTCGCAAGCGTCGCCGGGTCGACCTTCACGGTGCCGCCGGGGGTGAGCGCGACCCCGTCCTCGGGGGTCAGGAACGAGAGGTCGGGCTTCTGGCCGATCGCGAGGACGCAGGCGTCGGCCGGGAGCGTGACGACGTCGGCGTCGTCGTATCGGGGGGAGAAGCGCCCGTTCTCGTCGAAGACCGAGAGGACCCTCCGGAGCTCGACGGCTTCCAGGCGGGCGGTGCCGAGGAAGCGGTTCGGGCCTCGGCGGGGGAGGAACGTGACCCCTTCCCGCTTCGCTTCCTCGAACTCCTCGTGTCCCTGCATGGACCGGAGGACGGGCATCTCGTCGAAGTTCTCGAGCGAGACGATCGTCACCTCCGCCGCGCCCCCGCGCAGGGCCGCGCGGGCCGAGTCGAGCGCCTCCTTGGCCCGCGCGTCGGCGGCGCCCGCCGCTTCCGCGAGCGCGTCCAGCTCGCCCTCCTGGAAGACGCGGAGCGCGGTGCGGGCCGCGTCGAACGCGACGAAGCCGCCTCCGACGACGACGACCCTCCGGCCGAGGTCCATCCGGAAGCCGCGGTTCACGTTCAGGAGGTAGTCGACCGCCTTTACGACGCCGTCCAGCTCGACGCCCGGCGCGTCCAGCTCCCGCCCCTGCGAGACGCCGACGGAGAGGAAGACCGCCTCGAACCCGGTGCGGCGGAGCTCGGCAAGGCCGAACGAAGGGGAGAGCCGCGTGCCGAGGCGGAGCGTCACGCCGAGCGCGAGGATCCGGTCGATCTCCGCCCGGATGAGCGTCCGCGGCAGGCGGTACTCGGGGATTCCGAATCGCATCATGCCGCCCGGCTCGCCGGCGGCCTCGAAGACCGTCACGTCGTACCCGAGAAGGGCGAGATCGTGCGCCGCCGAGAGGCCGGCGGGGCCCGCGCCGACGACGGCAACGCGCGCCTTCACCGACGCGGAGGCCGGAGCAGGGGAGGGGACGACGGGGAGGTGCCCCGCGTAGCGGTTCCCCTCGCCGACGAGCTCGCCGAAGAGCCGGTCCTGCGTCTGGGGGCGGACCGACTCGACGCCGTAGCGCTCCGTCACGAACCGCTTGAGCGCCCGGATGGCGACAGGTCCGTCGATCGCACCCCGCCGGCACGCGTCCTCGCACGGTGCGGCGCAGACCCGGCCGCAGACCGAGGCGAACGGGTTCGGAGCGCGGGCGACGAGGAAGGCGTCCTCGTCGCGTCCCTCAGCGACGAGCTGGACGTATCGACCGGCGTCGGTGGAAACCGGACACCCTGTCTGACACTTGACCTGCCCCTTCCAATCCGACAAGGACGGGATGCGAGCCCGGATCGGCATGTCGAATCTCCCTGTGACGAGGAGGATCGGCGTGCCGGAGCGGCCGCGGTATGACGCAGGTCATGCGTCGCAGGGGAAAAGGGGGAAGCCGGGGCCGCCGATCCTCGGCCCCGGCTTCCGGGAGGGAACGGGTCAGTAGCGGTACGAGAGGTTGACGAAGACGTTTCGGCCGGGCTCGGCGACCTTCACGCCCGACCGGAACGGGTCCCGCTGGTAGGAGAGGTGCTCGGAGTAGAGGCGGCCGAAGAGGTTCTCGACGCCGAGGGTCAGGCCGACGCTCCCGAAGACGAACCCGGCTCGCAGGTTCGCGATGCCCCAGCCCGGCGTCGTCGACTCGGCGACGTCCGCGTCGACGTTCGTCTGAGCGGCTGCGAAGACGCCCTCCGCCTCGCCCCAGAAGCGGCCGTCGTCCCACCGGAGCGACGCGCGGCCCGTGACGGGCGGCATCTCCGCGAGGTCCTCCGAGAGGATGCCGAGCTCGGGGCGCGGATCCTGCGTCCCGCGGACGAACGAGACGGCTCCGGAGAAGAAGAGGCGGTCGGTGAGCGTGACGGCCGCCGTCGCTTCCCCTCCGGCGAGGCGGGCGTCGACGTTCTCGTAGGTGCGGGCGGCCTGGTTCATGACGCCCGGGACCACGTTCGCCCTCTTCACGTCGGCGAGGACGACGAAGTCGTCGACCTCGTTCAGGAACCCGCTCGCAGAGACGTACAGGCGCCCGGCGCGGAACGACGCGGAGAGGTCGAGGGCGGTGTTCCGCGACGGGTCGAGGCCGGGGTTCCCGACCCAGTCGGTCCCCATCCGCTTCAGGGAGAACCACCGCTCCTGCGGCTCGGGGATGCGCGAGGCCGTCCCGGCGCCGAGGGAGATCTCCAGCCCGTCCGCGGCCCGCCACCGGGCGCGGAGGCTCCCCCCGGGGAGGGAGTCGGTGCGGCCCGTGGCGCGCGTGCCGTGATAGGCCCAGGCGAGGTCCGTCGAGGCCTTCGTCTCGTCCACGGACGCCTCCGCGCGGTCCCAGCGGAGCCCGGCGTCGAGCGTCACGGCGTCGCCGAGGCGGAACGACCGCTCGGCGAAGAGGCCGACGACGTCGCTCGTCGCGCCGGGGAGCGAGGCCTGCGGCCTGTACTGCATCCCGGCGAGATACGTCGTCGTGTCCCACGACCTCCGGTACGCCTCGACGCCGGCCGTCACGCCCCAGGCCGTCGCCTCCAGGCGGCCACCGAGGGTCTTCGAGAAGGCGTCGGTCCCCATCGACCAGCCGCGCGGTGCGGTCGAGGAGGTGGTCCGGTACTGGTCCGTCATCCAGTGGTCGACCTGCGTGTAGTAGCCGGCGAGCTTCGCCGACGTGACGACGGCGGAGGGTGTCGCCTCCCAGGCCAGGCCGAAGCGGTCCGCGTCGTCGTACACGGCGTCCATCTGGAGGTACGGGTAGTAGGTCCGTTCCGTGTCCTGGCGCGTGTACGAGAGGATGACGGAGTGGCCCTTCGCCGGGACCAACCCGACGCGGGCCCACGCCGTCCGCGCGCGGAAGGCCTCCGCGTCGACGGCGTCGGCGCGGTAGTTCGTCAGCTCGGTGAACCGGCGGCCGTCGCCGTCCGCAAACGCTTCCGACCGCCGGAAGGAGTACCCGGCGAGCGCCGAGAACGACTCGCCGGCCCACGACGCGGTGACCGACGGGTTGAGGTAGCCCCAGGCCCCCGCGGCAACGTTCGCGGTGGCGTGCAGTCCCGGCTCGGGCCGGCGCGTGACGATGTTCACCACGCCGCCGAGGCTTCCCTGGTTCTTCACGTCGAACGGCCCCTTCGCCACCTCGACCCGCTCGACCTGGGCGAAGTCGACGTGGAAGGAAGGCGGATCCATGTGGTTCGGGCAGGCGCCGTAGATCCGCTCTCCGTCGACGAGGACGTTCAGGTCGCGGCTCTGGTAGCCGCGGACGACGACGTCGTTCGCGATGCCCCCCTTCCGGAGCTTCCAGACGCCCGGGAGCTTCTCGAGCGCCTCACCCGCGTCGCGCGCGGAGCTCTCGCGGATCTCCGCGGCCTCGACTGCGTCGCGGGGTGAAGGTCCGACGACGGTGAGGCGCTCGCGCACCCCGGCGAGGCGGAGCGTGGCGTCGAGCTCGCGCCGCTCTCCGGCGGCGAGCGCGACGTCTGCGACCGTCCGGGTCTCGAAGCCCGGGAGCTCGACGACGAGCTGGTACGTCCCCGGCCCGAGCCCGCGGACGAGGTAGAGCCCCCGCTCGCCGGACGCGACGACGCTCGCCGGGGAGAGTCCGGACGGCGAGGAGACGACGGTGACGCGGGCTCCGGGCAGGCCGCTTCCGTCTGCGGCGAGGATCGAGCCCGAGAGCGTCGCCGGGGCGGGCTCCGACGCGAAGCCCCGGGTCGAGAGAAGGGCGACGAGGACGCAGGTCTTCAGCTTCATGAATGCTCCATCGCGGTGCATCGACGGCCTCCGTGCGTGCCGCGCGGAGCGCCGGGCGGAGGGGCCGAGCCCCGGGCCGTCAGCAGGACGTGATGGAGGTTCGGGGAGGCGGGATCGCCGGGTCGGGGCGGGGCGCGTCCACGCGCCCGGGCGTCACGAACGAAACCGGCGCGCCGGCCTCGTGCGCCGCAGGGGCCGACTCGCAGAGGAGGGCGCCGTCGAACGCGGCCGACGGCGGCGGAACGGTCGCCCGCTGGGGAGCCTCGTCGCGGCAGCCTGACCACGAAGGGCCCGCCGAGGGCTCCGTGTCCATCTCCCCGTGACAGAGACCGGCCTCGCAGCAGGCCATCTTCACGGGGCAGTGGCAGCCGTGCGGCGGTGCTTGAGGCGGGGCAATCCTCGCGAGGGCGAAGACAGGCAGCAGCAGCGTCGCCGCAAGGACGGCGACGAGCGCCCCGGCGCAGCGCCGCGACCTGCTCTGTCTCATGACGGATCCCTTCTAGGTCCGATCGGCCGT